>NZ_BCNF01000109.1 GCF_001485495.1 Gordonia desulfuricans NBRC 100010
GTTCCTGCAACGATTGTGTCGGCCACAAACCGCGCCTGCCGCACTGTCTTCGACAGAGGATCCGTCCGGGACAGACGGGTCGCGAGGGGTCGCGCCACGAACGGCGCGGTACCGCCACACGCGGTCAGAAAATGAATTGAGCGGAGATCGTCGCGGGTGAGAACACCGCGGTCGACAATCCTTCAGCGGCTCGGCCGGCCGGAACAAAAGTGGCTCGATGTGCTTCTCATAGAGTCAATCCAGCCGCGGACCTTCGATCGCGGACTCCATCTTGATCAGGCGCGGAACATCGGGAACCCTTGCCTGGAACTCCAGACGGCGGACCGCTCCGTCGCGAAACTTCTCCAGTGGCGGCACCACGGCACCCTGCTCAGACAGGACTCGGCAGATCGACTCGATCGCAACACCTTTGGCACGCATCTCATCAATGAAACCGACGATCATCGATTGCGGGGGTCGGGCTCCCCCACGAAGAAAGACGTTGCCGCCTCCAACACCTCGATGTCCTCACGTAACCGCTTGTTCTCGGCCTTCACACGCTTCAGCTCGGCGAGCTCGGCACTACTGGCCCCGGGCCGTCGACCCGCATCGACCTCGGCCTGCACCGCCCACCGGCGCACCGTCTCTCTACCCACTCCGAGTTTCTTCGCGATCGCTGCAGCTGCTGCCGTCGTCGACGAGTACTCCCCGCCATGCTCAGCCAACATCCGTAACGCACGAGCCTTGACCTCGGGATCAATATTCTTCGGCATGTGCTTCATCCTTCCTGACCCAAAAGGAAGCGGCACGTAACCACAGGGGAATTCATCGGGTCCGATCGCTGCGGTTACCACACCACACAGAAGATCGGGCACCGACACGACGTCCGCGCCATGCCCACCGGGTCCGCCCTGCCCGAGAGAGATCCTCGCCCACCAGAGACTCTCGCCACGCGGAGCTCACATCCGACCTGTATGGACTCCACACATCCGCCAAATAGAACGCAATGCGTGCCATATTGTAGTGCCTGCCGCCAGCCAGCTTGGAATATTCGACACAACTAGACAGCTATGCTGTGTATCAAGTTGCCGCCAAGTATCGAGGAGGACCGGATGGACGAGAGAGTCGACCAGCTCCGGGACGACATCGTCCGATTCAACCGACGCATCCGCACCAAGAACGCCGGACGCCACGTACTCACCCCCACACAGGTACAGGCCCTGGCGCATGTCGATCGGCTCGGCCCGATGAGCGCACGGGCACTGGCCGACGCCGAGATGGTCGCCCCCCAGACGGTGGCGCGGACGGTCGCCTATCTCGAACAACAAGGCCTGGTCACCCGTCACCCCGATCCCAACGACGCCCGCGCCGCCCTGATCTCGATCACCGACGTCGGCCACCAGACCCTCGAGGCCGACCGCAGCACCCGCAACGAATGGCTGGCCGAGGCGATCCGCACCCACTGCACACCCGTCGAACGCGACCTGCTGTTCCTGGCGGGCAGCCTCCTGCGCAGGATCGCCGAGGACACCCCCGCCGACGACGTCACCGGCGCTCGATGACCCTCACCCAGAACCAGCCCACCACCGAGGACAAACGTCCGGTCCCCTTCGATGTCAGCGGCGCCGCCGCATCCGGAACCGTCCTCCAACCCCTCAACTCCTCGATGATCGCCGTGGCGATCGTCGGGATCGCCGCCCAGTTCGGCGCCTCGGCGAGCGTCTCCTGGGTGATCTCCGCGATGTACATCACCACCGCCGTCTGCGCCCCGATGGCCGGACGCCTCGGCGCCATGTTCGGCGCCCGCCGGGTCTTCATCGCCGGCCTGGTCCTGGTGTGCGCCGGATCGCTCGTGGGTACCTTCGCCCCGGGGATCGGATGGCTCATCGCCGCCTACGTGCTGCTCGGCATCGGGATCTCGGTGCACATGCCCAACGCGATGACGATGGTCCGCAGCTATGCCGAGAAGTACCGGCGCCAATCACGAACGGCCATTACCACACTCGTCGTGTGCGGGCAGTCGGTGGCCGCCCTGGGCCCCACCCTCGGCGGACTGCTCGTCGGCACGTTCGGATGGCAGTCCATCCTCTGGGTCAACCTCCCCGTCGCCGCGCTGACCGGCTTCTTCATCCTCCGCGCCGACGTCGGATTCGCCGGCGACCGGCCGCCGTCAGTACGTGCGGCCCTGCACGCCATCGACATGACCGGCATCGCCCTGTTCGTCCCCGCCCTCACCACCCTGATGGTGTTCCTGGTGTCCCTGCGCGCATCGATCGCCTGGTGGGCCCTGCCCGTCTCCGTCGTCACCGCCGTCGCCTTCGTCCTGTGGGAACGGCACACCCCCGAACCGTTCCTCGATGTCCGCGCACTGTTCGGCAACCGGGCACTGAGCGCCACCCTCGGCCGCACCCTGCTCACCTACACCTGCTTCTACTGCGTGTTCTTCGGAATCCCGCAGTGGCTGCAGTACGTCCGCGAGATGACCCCCATCGAGGCCGGACTCACCATGCTGCCGGTCGCCGGGGTGAGCGTGATCGCGACGATGATCGGCTCGCGCACCTACCGCCGCTACGGCGCCCGCACCACGCTGCTCATCGGAACCGCGGCACTGCTCGTCGGCGGCATCCTGATCGCCTCCGTCGAGAAGTCCACCGCCCCGATCCTCGTCCTCCTGCTCGTGGCAGCAGTCCTCGGAATACCCAACGGCTTCAACAACATCGGCAACCAGAACCTGATCAACGCGGTCACCTCGGTCGACGACGTGGGCACCGCCATCGGCATGTACCGAACCATGGCCTTCATCGGCGCCAACCTCGCCGTCGTCGTCATGCAGCTGACCGCCGGCGCCACCATCACCGACGACGGACTCCACAGCACCGGATGGTTCATCGTCGTCGTGGCCGCCGTCCTACTCGTCGGCGTCGTGATGTCGAAGAACATGGGGCCGAGACCAGGGAACGCGCTTCGACCCGATCGCACCGCCGTCGATCAAAAGGCGTGACGGGAGTCCGCGGATCACCCTTCCCGCAGTGTTGCGGCCCACCCTCCGACCTCGCGCAGTCCACCCTCCCGCACGATGCAGGACACACCGATCACAACCAGTGGTGCAGATCATGGTTCGACGAATGGTTTCGGCCGCCACTGGTCCAGGCTGGTTCCCTGATCCTCTCGAGGACGCGGCCTGCTCTACCGCAGCCCCCCACCCGACCGATCGTCTCGCCACCTGCGTGACGGTCACCGATGAGGGCCGAGAACTGGCCACCGCCGCCACCGAGGCCCTGAGCGAGAAAGGTTTCGGCATGGAGAGCAGCCACAACGCAGATGGTGGAGATCCTGCCGGCCTCGCTCACGGACATGCGGGGCACGGTCGGCGACTCGCAGACCAGGTCTCGCTGAGCTCGGCGCCCGCTTCTCAGGCCTCGACGTCCCCGAGGTCGGTGCACGCATCCGCGGAGTGGAGTTCGTCGGCGAGGAACACCGTCTGCGCCATCATCCGGTAGCCCGACATCTGTTCGCGGAACACCTCCACCGATTCCTCCGGATGCACCGAGTCGATCACCGCGTGCGGGCCGATCGCATTGAACTGGTGGCTCACCCCGCGGGGAACCTGCATGTCGACGAACGAACACGGCGGCACGACGAGGTTGTAGCGGGTCCGCACGACGCCTTCGGGGGTGTCGGGGAGCTCGTCGGTGAAGGCGCGCAGCGTGAACTGCGTGACGCCGGGAACATCGGTGATCGCGAACGGCGAGAGACTGCCGACCCGGATCCTCGTGTCGGGGCCGGTCATCATGCGAACGAAGCGCAGCCCGGTGTGCAAGTGCATCCGCGAGCACAGGTCGCGCTGGGTGACGTCGTAGAAGTCCATCAGATAGCGGTCGGCGAAGAACCCGTCGAAGGGCTTCTCGATCATGTAGACGTCGCCCTCTTCGAAGACCTGCGAACGTGTGATGCCATCGGCGTCGGGAGTCGTTGCCACCGCGCTCGACTTGGCCCGGGTGACGATGTTCGCCAGCGTCGAGACCACTGCCAACGCCACCTCGGGGTCGAACTGCGCAACCGGTGTCACGACGTTGTGTCCGGGATCGGCGAAGGTCGCGAGGTCGTGCACCTCGTTGACATCGTCTGCATGCTCCTTGATCGGCGACGTACCTGTCACTGTCCTACCTCGAATGATTGCAACCAGAGTTCCAGAGTCAGTACCAGCCAGAGCTTTCCGCCGTGTCGCGGAAGCAACGAGCCATCCTTGCGCAGCCATGCCCGGATGGTGTCGCGGCGGAACAGTCCGCGGTCCGCGTCGCCGCTGAGCAGCACGTCGTGGGCGAGATCGCGCAGCGGGCCGTCGAGCCACTGCTGCACCGGGACCCGCATACCGCTCTTGGGTCGGTCGACGATGGTCGACGGCAGCAGGTCACGCACCGACTGCTTGAGAATCCATTTCTCGGTGGTGCCATGGAGTTTCAGCTCCGGCGGGATGGCGAAGGAGTGATCGATGACCGCGCGGTCGAACAGCGGGGCACGTCCCTCGACACCGCTGGCCGCGGTCAGTCGTTCCACCTTGGTCAGGATATGATGTGCACCTTTGGTTCTCAGGTTGGTGTGCAGCAACTTGTTGAGCAGGCTGCGCATCTGGCCGGGACCGAGGTACGGGAGCAGGACCTCGGTCGACGGTGCGGTGATCTCGAGTTCGGACAGGACATCCTCGCTGAGCAGGGTCGGCAGATCGTCGAGGCATTTCCGATAGCTGGACAGGTAGGCGGCGGCGCGGGCCTGTACCGACGGGTCGTCGCGCATCAACTCGAAGATGAGCATCGGCAGGTTCTTGGGTCCGCCGAACACCGGGTCGCCGCCCTCGCCGTTCAGGATGACCGAATGCCCGTCACGGGCCGCTTCTTGTGCCAGAAGCAGATTGGGGACGGTGAGGGGATCACCGACCGGACAGTCGAGCAGTGCGACGGTCTCGGCCATCCGCTCGGCGATCGAGGTCCCGGGCACGGTGAGCACCCGGCGTTCCACGTTGCAGTGCGCGGCCACGAGTCCGGAGTAGGCCAGTTCGTTGGGGGTGTCGGAGTCGAATCCGATGGAGTAGGCGGTGACCGGTTCATCGTGGAACTTGGCGGCCAATGCGGTCACCAGACTGCTGTCGACACCGCCGGACAAGAGAACCCCAACCGGTTCGGCTTCCGGGAGGCGCCGAATGGTGGCTTCCTCCAACAATTCCCGCAACCGGCTGCCGCCGGGATCGGCCCCCAGCGGATCCTCGGCCTCGACCGGTTCCCACAGCACGCTCTCGTCGATGTCACCGTCGGTACGCAGGCGGAGGCACCGCCCGGGGCCGACCTCGCGGATACCTCGGAAGAAGGTCTCGGCGCCGGGAAGGTAGGCCAAGGTCAGGAACGACCGCACCGCCCGTACGTCGAGCCCGGTGTCGAGCGCGGGCCAGGATGCCAAGGCCCGCAATGAACTCGCCGCTGCCCACGACCCACCCGCGCGTGCATAGAACAGGGTGCGTGCGCCGACATGGTCGCGCAACAGGACCAGGTCATCGCCGTCCGAGACGACCATCGCGAACATGCCGTCGGCCTCGGCGACACCGGGCAGACCGTGTTGGTCGTAGACATGGACCAACAACTCCGTGTCCGAGCAGGATTCGGGTGCAGGCGGAGACAACCGACGTCGGAGGGCGGCGCCGTTGAAGACCGTGGCCTCACCGACGGCAGTGAACCCACCGACGGTCAGTGGGCCGTCGGCGACGCCGGGGCCGTCGACGAGCTCCCAGTCATGACCGGCCGGATCGGCGGTGCGGGGACGGACGATGAATCGGGACATCTACCACCTCACCGGACCGGGGGACGAACCATTATCGGAGTGGCGACGAAAGATCCATGTGATCAACCGAAATCACCGCCACCGTCGTCGCCGGCATCATCCCAGGACGAATAGGAGTCGCTCCCGCCGCCGCTACTTGCCGGGTCGTCCTGCTCGGACTGGAGTTGCGCCTCCTGCTCCGGGGTCAGGTGTTCCGGCGGATAGACCAGGCCGACCAGTACGGCGCCACCGGCGGCCGCGGCGACATATCCACCGAGCCGCCCGCCGAAGCGCGAGCGATTGAGTGTCAGGGTG
This sequence comes from Gordonia desulfuricans NBRC 100010, assembly GCF_001485495.1. Taxonomy (GTDB): domain Bacteria; phylum Actinomycetota; class Actinomycetes; order Mycobacteriales; family Mycobacteriaceae; genus Gordonia; species Gordonia desulfuricans. The sequence goes on from NZ_BCNF01000109.1 coordinate 6,103, forward strand.
CCGTCACTCCACAGGGTGCGCCCGAATCCGTTCTCGCGTCCGTAGATCACGGTGCCGTCGTGGTAGGTGCGTTTGACGATCCGGGGACCGAGTGGTTCGTCGATGCCGCTGCTCCCGCGGTCGTCGCGCCACCACACGCGCCCCTGTTCGTCGCGGCGGCGCCATTCCTGGCGGCCGTCCGCATACCGGCGATACACGGACTGGTCGGCGAGGAGTTCGTCAGTGTAGGTGAGCTGTCGCGGGGATGGTCGGGTCATCGTTGCGTCCTCACCGTTGCGGCCATGTCAGGAATCCCGTCGAGCGCGCACCGCGGATGTCGACGAGGGATTCGTGGTGTCGGTGCATCTCGCGGACCAACCGGTGAACGCTCCGGAGCAGCATCGCCGGGGCGACGGCGGCCACCTCGACGTCGGAGCCCATTCCGAATCCGGTGCGGGTCAGGTGCAGTGGGGCGCTCTGGCCACGGCGCAGGCCGATCGGGACCACCTGTACCGAATCCGGCAGCGATGCGAGTTCGCGAATCCGTCCGGGCAGCTCCGCGCCGGTCGGCGAGTCGTCGTGGAGGACGTAGACACGGGCCGGACCGTCGTCGACGTTGCCGAGCATCCGGATGATCCCGTCGGACAACGGCAATTCGTCGACGCCGACCACCAGGCATGCCGACTCCATCGGTAACCCGTTGGCGCGCAGCATTTCCGCGATGCCCTGGCTCTGACAGCAGAGTATCCGCGGAAGTCCGTAGGCGTACAGGTCGGGTTCGGGTGTGTGACAACCGATGCCGCCGGCCCGCGCCGGTCGGGGATGCAGTAGACCGGGCACGTCGTCGGATCGCTCCAGCCATGTGCAGAACCGGCGGTAGGACACGGGCGCGGGGACGGTGAAGGCGGGCTTGCGCGGCAACCGATGCACGGGTAGGAGCGTGCGACAAACCTCGTAGTACAGCTGACGCTGCGTGAACTGCAGATCGGTGGGCGCGCCGACACGCTGCACCGCTCGTCCCAGAACCACGTCGACGAAATGATCCTGCAGCTCCCGGAGATGGATACGCCGAGACCGGAGGGGTGTCCTCGGGGTCATCTGGCAGGTCCTCCTCGGCCGGTCTCCGGGCAGCTCATGATCGCTCTGCGGTCCGTGCGTGGTGAGTCCACATCTATCACAACGCGTTCAAGCCGCCGGCCACCGTTCGTGCATACGCTGCGCGACCTGCACGTTCACGCGACCGGCCACGTGAGGAAACCGATGTCGTGTCCGGCCGGTTGTTCGGCGCGGTGGGACGGTAGGGCACGTTCGACGGCGGACAGGAGTTTGCGCGGGGGGATGGCCGCGATCGGTGACCACCAGCCGTACGCGAGCCACTCCCGTTCCCGCGCGGGCAGTCCCTGCGGCAGTGCCGCCGCCTCGGTCGCCGACAACGCCGGCTCGTGCAGGACCAGCGCCTTGGGCGAGTCCATCACCATCCGCGCAGCGAGTCCGACGTCGCGGACCCGTGGTCCGAGCCGGGCGCGGGCGTACTCCACTAATGCCGTTCCCGCGGGACTCGCGTCATGCAGCACCAGGACCGGCACATCCGGCGGCACATCGTCGGGATGGTGGACCAGGGCCATCGCGAACCGGTCGGCGAACCCGTTGGCGGCCAGGCAGACCAGCACACTGCGACTCGGGCAGACCACCGCGACCTGCGGGTGGTCTATGTACGGAAGCGGCGCGACGTCGTCGTTGACCGCGCCGGGTATCGGCTCGCCGTACACACTCCGCCAGCGGGTCTCCACGCCCTCGGCGAGGTCGGCCGGTGCGACGTCGAGCGAGATGCGGATCTTCTGGAGCATGATCGGTTTGCGCACCAGGTGAGCGATCACGGATACGACGATCAGCGTCACACCGCAGCCGATCAAGGCGAGGATCGTCCACAGCGTGCTCAGCGAGGTGAGGATCGTGATCGGAAGCGACACGAGAACCAGGAAATAGCAGACCACGACGATTCCCGCCGCCCATCCGACCACCGAACTCGTCCACTCGCTGTTCAACGACGAGAGCCGGTTTCGGGCCGCGGCATAGATGAACTGGGTGTAGGTGAAGGCCAGGTCGTCTTCGGTACGGAGCTTGGCGGACAGCTTGCGGACGCGGACGTCGTGGAGGCCGTGCACCGTCTCTTTGGGTTCCAGCGCGAACGGGCGACCGCACTTCTCGCACACCCGGTCTGTGCGCTCGCGGCGACGGACCTCCTGTGAACAACGCGGACAGATCACCGGCCACCCTCCGGAAATGCGACAGAACACTCGGACCAGACCGGTCTATCACGAATGGCGGCCACGGATCAGGTGGCGAACACCGTCACCCATCGCCGGCCCCCATCCGGCGATGAGCGAAAACCCGAGGTCAGCGCTTGTCGACGCCGAGATCGGCGGGATCCGACAGGACCGCCTGTGTGGTGGTCGTCCAAATGTGGGTGAGGTGCTGTACGAACTGGCCCCGGGTCAGCTCCAGGCGGCCCTCGAGCCAGTCGAGCATCGTGCGGCTACTACCGTTGACCAGCACGGATGCGGTGATCTCGACAATCGGGTCGGTGGTCGGGACCCGCTCGGCCGGGACGCGGTGATGGCCGAGGGTCCCGACGCGGTGGGGCAGGTGCCGTCCAATCGCGCGGTCCGGACATGAGCACCACACCGATACCGGGCCGGCCGTGCCGTCCACGGAATGCAAGTCGCCTACGCACCGGACCTTCTCGACGTCGGCGACGACGGGCTCGTCGAGGTGCTCGCGCAGGACATCGCCGACAACCAGCGTGATCTCGTCGGTGACGTCGTCAAACCCCGCCCTCACTTGTGAGGACGAGTAATCGGTGCTCCCTCGCCCAGGATGGATCGGACTCCGGCGAGGCCGGTCGAGACCCGCATCCGATTCCCCGATGGATCATCACCACACCGGCTCCTCGTCGGGAACCTCCACCTCGACGGGGCCGCGCACCGGCGGCAGGTGCTTCGTGGACGAGAATGCGAGTCCCAGAACGGTCAGCGCGGCGAGTGCCACCACCGACCACAGCACGACGAACAGTCCGACGTGTACGGCCAGTCCGGCGATGATCAACGGCAGGAAGAAGCCGACGTAGGCCAGCGAGTAGAAGGCGCCGGTCAGCACCGCGAGTTCGGATGGTCCGGCGATCCGCTGCACCTCGAGAAGCCCTGAGACCTGACCGATCCCGATGCCGGCGCCGATCGCGACGTTCGAGACCACGGCCAGGATGATCGACTGGAGGCCGATGCTGGCCGTGGCCAGGGCGATCCCGGCGGTCAGTGCGAGCACCGCGACGATCAGTCCGCGAGCCGAGTTCTCCGAGTGGATCCAGCGCGCGAACGGCTGCACGAGTGAGGATGTCGCGAGCGCGATCACCGAGGCACTGGTGGCGAAGACCAGACCGTAGGCGCCCGTCGCATCCTCGAGCCGGGTCGGGAGGTATCCGTATCCGATCGCCGCGCCGCCGAAAAGCCATGGGCTGGCGATCATCACGACGAGAAGGAAACGCTTGTGGGTCATGCCGGGCGCACGGAATCTGCGTCGTGACACCGATTCTGCGGTGTCGGCCGGTGCGCGATGGGTCTCGGGTGCGGTGAGGACGGCGGCCAGTGCCGGGACGCTCAGCGCGATGTGCACCAGGAAGGGCAGCGTCTCCGGCAGCGGTCCCCACTGTGCGAGGAGACCGGCAACCAGTGCGCCGCACGCCGATCCGGTGCCGAAGACCACCGCCGACCGCCGCGCACCCGTACCGGGGCGGGCACCCGCATCGTAGGGGCGCATGGACAGTTCGGTCATCCAGCTGGTCCCGACGGCCATCGCCACACCGACTCCGATCCCGGAGAACAATCGGCCCGCGGCCAGGAAGCCGAGCCCGAACGGACCCAGGGCCAGCAGCACGCTTCCGGTGATCGTCGCCAGCACACCGCCGAGCATCAGCCGCTTGCGGCCACGCCGGTCCGACATCGCGCCGGCGATCAGCAACGCCGGGATCAGTCCGAGCACGTAGATCCCGAGGAGACCGTTGACCACGATCGACGAATAGTGCACGCGCTCTTCGTACATGAGCAACAGTGGACTGAATTGGTTTCCGCCCCAGGTGCAGGCGAAGATCCCGGCCCACACCGCCATCCAGGGGCGCAGGCGTGAGGTGACTCCGGTTGCGGCGGCCGACACCACCATCACAGTGCCCCGCGATGCGAGGCGACGTGATCATGCAGGACCGCCGCATACCGCTCGCCGTCACCGGCGGCCAGCGCGTCGGCCAGCTGCCGGTGTTGGGCCAGGCCCTCCACCAGTTGTTCGGGTCGCACCCGGACCAACTGGTGGCGTAGGCGCTGCTGCCGGTCGTGCAGTCGCCCCATGAAGTCGACGGCGATGCGGTTCCCGGACGCCTCGACGACCGCCGAGTGGAACTCGTCGTCGGCGTCGAGATAGGCGACGACGTCGGCGTTCTCGGTGGCGACGACCTGCAGGTCGAGCAGCCGATGGAGCCTCGGCATGAGCGTGTCGATGTCGCCGAGCCGGATCGCCCGCTGCGCTGCCGCCGATTCGATGGCCTCGCGCATCTCGAGGACGTCCTCGGCCTCGCTGGGGGCGATCGGCCGGACGATCGCGCCCTTGCGCGAGAGCAGGTCGAGCAGCCCCTCCGCGGCCAGCCGCAAAAACGCCTCGTGGACCGGCGTCCGGCTGATCCCCAGATCGGCGACCACGAGCCCTTCGCTGATCATCGTCCCGGACGCGAAGTCGCCGCGGATGATCGCTGCCTTCACGTGGTGGAAGGCGCGATCAGACGCCGAAACCGCAGGTTGGTCGTCGGGAGTGCGCATGGACATGGGACGACGATAGCACTTGCATGCATCGATGCATGCAAGTGCTATCGGACCTGTTTCCCGACGCGGAGTCAGATCACGCCGGCCCGTCGCCGGTGATCAGCACCCAGACATTCGCTCCGCTCGGCGACGGTCTCACTCACCCGCGACACGTGTCTGTAGATCCTGCAGCGCCGCATCGATCTGTCCGTCGACCGCCGCCACGAACCCGTCCGATGCGAGTATCGGGCCGACCAGACCATCGGACAGCCCGGCATCGGTCGTCGCGACCGCGACGGTCCGGTGATGGGAGAGGTGATCGAAACCGACCTTCCCGTGGTAGGCGCCGGTCCCGGAGTTGCCCAACCCCGCCGAACGGTGTGCCCGGAAGGAAACCGTGGGCGATGGCATCGTTGACCGTCACGCCACCGCTGGTCGTGAACTCGAGGAACTTTCGCAGTTCGTCATCGTCGCTGCCGAACCAGTACGCCCCGAGCGGCGCCGGCCGGGCACCGATGTAGTCGATCACCTCGTCGAGGTCGTCGTAGGTGTAGACGGGAAGGACCGGACCGAAGATCTCCTCGTCGGCGATCAGCGCATCGGCCGGGACCCGCCGGAGGATCGTGGGGTCGATACGTCGACTCGTGGTGGACGAACCCACGTCCGTTCCGGGATCGGTGAGATCGACGCGCTCGGCGCCCTTGCTCAGCGCATCCTCCACCAAACGGAGAACCCGAGAGTGATTGCGTTCATTGACGATCGACACCACGCCGGCCGCGGACGCCGGCCGCGGCGACACCGCCCGGATCTCCGCCGCGAGCTTCTCCAGGAAGGCACCCTCGAGTGCGCTCGGCACGAAGACGTAGTCCGGACAGAGACACACCTGCCCCGCGTTGAGCAGACGGGTACCGGCCACACGATGCGCGGCCAGATCCAGGTCAGCCGAAGGGGAGATCACCACCGGGTTCTTGCCACCGAGCTCCAGCGTCGTCGGGACGAGGTTTCGTGCGGCCGCCTCGGCGACCTTGCGCCCGACCGCGGGTGATCCGGTGAAGATCAGGTGATCCAGGTCGAGCTCCGAGAAACGTTGTGCGGTCTCGAGATCCCCGACCACCACCGCGACCTCTTCCGGCGGCAGGTATTCGGCCACCGCCGCGGCCAGGATCGCGCCGGTACGCGGATGGAAGTCCGGGAACTTGATGATCACGCGGTTGCCCGCGGCGAGCGCATCGATTGCCGGATGAATCGTCAGCTCCAACGGGAAGTTCCATGCGCCGACCACACCGACCACACCCAACGGCCGCTTCTGCACGTAGCCGCCGGCAACGACCTCCGGCTTCATCCACTCTTCGATCCCCTCGCGGAGCTCCGCCGCAGCACCCACCGAGGGCAGCACATCGAGGGCTTTCGTCAAGGCGGGGGGACGGCTTCCGTACTCGCTGTCGAGGCTCGCGGCGAGGTCGGCGCTGTGCTTCACCACAGCCAGCAGGAGACGATCGATGCGACCGATCCGGGTCTCGGCACTCGCGATGCCCTCGGCACGGAATGCCGCGCGCTGGCGTCGGACCAGATCTTCCAGATCCGTGGCGGTGATCGCCTGCAGGTCCGGCGTGGGGGTTGCTGTCGTGGTCATCAGAGCCCTTTCGGTGGATGGTGGGACGACGCGGTCCGGCGGTATCCGCTCTCCCGCTGTCCTCACGAATCGATCGGTCGGTGCATGGCGTCTCATCGGTGACGCTCACCACAGACGCTCCGAGCGTGGACGCCCTGAGAGTTGTCCAGATTCTTGGACAGGTCGGGCCTTCCGGGGTCGCACGCGGGCCACCCCACCAGGCCATTTCCACCTGATACCGTCGGATGTGTGATGCGCGACACCGATCCCGACCTGCCGTTGGGGGGTGGCCAGACCTCCTTGCGTCCCGAGATCGCCTCGTCATGGTTCCGATCCCGGTTGAGCGGAGTCGATCCCAGCGCGCCGCCGTCACTCGATTGGGAGGCCGGCGTCCCCGCCGGATCGCTGGCCTCGGCAGCCGACGACGTGGTGCGGACCGTCGCCCGAGACCTGCGCGATGTCGGTGCGGGTGTACTGCTCGCCGACAGCTTCGCTCGTGTCGTCGACATCGGCGCCGACGACTCGTCGGTTGCGGCGTGGATGGCCTCGCTCGGTGCGGTACCCGGCGCCCGCTTCGGCGAGGACAATGCGGGCACCAATGCGATCGGCACCCCGATCGAGATACGCCGGTGTGTGTCGGTTCTGGGCGAAGAACACTTCCACGACGACTTCAAGGAGTTCAGCTGTCACGGCCGGCCCGTGTACCACCCGATCACCAGACGAACGATCGGCGTCGTGAACATCTGCTTCCGCAGAGAATCCGACAATCCACTCTTCAGTGCCATCGCACGGCGGGCGGTGGACGACATCACATCCGTGATTCTCGAACGCAGCCCGCGCAAAGAGCAGTTGCTGGCCGCCGCGTTCTCTTCGACGCAGTTCCGGCACAGTCACGCACGAATAGCCCTCGGCGACAACTCCGTGATCGCGACCCCCGAAGCGCTGGATCTGCTCGGCAGCAAGGATCACGCGGCCGTCCGAGCCATGGCCGACGACATCCTCCGGGGGTTCTCCGCCACCGACGAGCTCACGCTGGAGTCGGGACTGGCCGTCGACGTGGGCTGGACCGCCGTCGACGGAGCCGGTCTGATCGCCTGTCTGTCACCTCGCGTCACCGACGAGACCGCCGGTGGAGGGCAGTTGCCGTACCGATGCGGCCTGGCCCGTCGCCCTCGTGGGTGAACACGGTTCCGGGCGTACCAGTCGTGCGCGGGCGCTACTCGGCCATGGTGATCACATCGTCGTGGACGGCATCGATGCCGGGCGCAGATCAGATTTCGCCCGCCGAGTCGACGCCGCATTCGATCGGGCCGCGCTCTCTTCGGCCGGACTGCTGATCGAGAATGTGCATCTCCTCGGTGAGAGCGAGGTGGTCCGCCTCGCCGAGCACCTCCGACGCACGCGGCTCCGGGTCGTCCTGACCGCCGTCCCCGGACCGGACTGGGACTGTGTGTACGGCGTGTACACACCTGTCCTCGGACACCTGGAAGACATCCCGCCGCTGCGATCGCGGCGCGACGAGATCCCCCGGATCGCGGCGACGATGCTCGGCGAGACACCGCATGGAACGTCTCGTCGGTTCAGTCCGGCAGCACTTCGATGCCTCACCGGCCAGATGTGGACCGGCAATCTGGCCGAGCTCCGTCGTGTGGTCGAGGCGGCCGCCGATCAGCGGACAACCGGCGATGTGACCCCGGACGACCTCCCGTCCCGATATCGGCACAACCATCGCCCCCTCCCCCCGCGCGAAGAGGCAGAGCGAGAGACCATCCTGCGGGCGTTGCGCCACACCGGCGGCAATCAAACCAAGGCCGCACGCGAACTGGGAGTGAGTCGATCGACGCTGTACAACCGCATGCAGAGCCTCGGTATCGGCACCGGGGTGTAGGACCGTTGCCCCTCAGGGATTCGTATGGGGAACGAGTGGGCCGACCGATCTTCGGCAAGAAAGAACACCGCATCCACGGAGAATCCGGTCCCGTGCTCTCACCGCACGTCTGCCTGGACCCGCATCCTCGTGTCCTCCACAATCGTGGCCGCCACCTCCTGCAGCAGCGCAGCTCCGTGGGTCATGCAGCGGTCGAGATCCGGCTCGATGTCGGTCAGGGCGTACACGCGATCGAATCCCGCAGCGCGCGTCTGCTGCTCGGTCAGCATGCAACGACCGGCGACGGCGACAACCGGAACGCCCCGTGCGGCAGCCGCCTTCGTGACCCCGGTCGGCGCCTTCCCGAAGAGCGTCTGGGTATCGAGATTGCCTTCTCCGGTCACGATGAGATCTGCCTGCTCGACGTGATCGTCGAAGGCGATGATGTCGAGAAGCCAATCGACACCTCGACATGTCTCGGCTCCGAGTGCGGCGATCGCCGCGTATCCCACTCCCCCGCCGGCGCCGGCGCCGGGGGCGTTCACCGCCTCTGGGGCACTCGGTCTGCGCTCTCCGAGAACACGGCTCCAATGCTGCAGGCCCGCCTCCAGCACCTGCTGTTGCCCCAGGTCGGCGCCCTTCTGATGAGCGAACACCCGCACGGCGCCATCCGGACCGAGCAGAGGGTTGTCGACGTCACGTGCAACGAGAAATCTTGTGTCACCGATCAATTGGTCCAGGGGTTCGAGATCGATGCGATGAAGCGTCGCGAGGGCGGCACCGCCCTGCGCCACCTCGCAGCCATGGCGATCCAACACTCTGGCTCCGAGGGCTTGCAGGAGGCCCGCTCCGCCGTCGGTGGAAGCACTTCCCCCCAGAGCCAGGACCACTGTGGACACCCGAGCCTGCGACAAAGCGTGTGCGATCAACTCACCCATGCCAAATGACGACGCGCCCATGGGGTCTCGGCCGGCCACCGGGAGTTGACCCAAGCCGACCGTAGCGGCCTGCTCGATCACGACGGTGTCGTCCAGTCGCGCATAGCCCACCACCCGGGGATGTCCCAGGGCATCTCGGGCGGTGGCGCGGACCTGCTGCCAGCCATGGGCGACGAGCGCAGCGACGGTGCCGTCTCCGCCGTCAGCGATCGGGCAGATCGATGTGGTCCAGTCGGGGGCCTGATACGCGATACCGGATCGAAGCGCGCGGGCCACCTGCTCTGCGGTCAGCGACCCTTTGAACTTGTCAGGGGCAATGAGTACGCGTGTCACGCGGTTGTCCCGGAGACCCACACCGTGCGGGCATTGGTGAACTCCCGCATCCCGAGGTCGCCGAGCTCTCGACCGAAGCCGCTGCGTTTGACGCCACCGAACGGGACGCGCGGGTCTGAGGCCACAAATGAGTTCACATAGAAGGCACCGCAATCGATTCGGCGACCGACACCGACCGCTCTGTCGATGTCACGGCTCCAGACACTGGCCGCGAGGCCGTACTCGGTGTCATTCGCCGTCTCGACCGCCGAATCATCATCGGACACCGAGACCAGCACTGCGACAGGACCGAAGGTCTCCTCGTTGTACACCGGCATATCAGGGGTCACGTCTGCGAGGACGGTAGGTGCATAGAAGTTGCCCGTCCGATCGAGCCGGTATCCACCGGCGAGCACCGTCGCACCCATCGCCACCGACGTGTCGACCTGACGCTGAATCTGGTCGACGAGATCCGGGCGGGCCAGCGGGCCCATATCGGTCGCCGGATCGGTCGGATCTCCCACGGTGATCCGATCCACTCGGCTGACGAGCTCGTGGGTGAAGTCGGCGATAACGCTCTCGGCGAGGATGATTCGCTTGGCCGCGATGCACGTCTGGCCTGCGCACATGAATCGCGACCGCACGGCGTGGTTTGCCGCGGTGCCGAGATCAGCGTCGTCGAGGACGATGAAGGGGTCCGATCCACCGAGTTCGAGCACCGACTTCTTCAGCGCCCTCCCGGCCGAACTCGCTACCGCGGCCCCGGCTCTGGTCGAGCCGGTCACCGTCACCGCAGCCACGCGGGCGTCGGCGATGACGCGATCGGATACGGCGCCCACGACCGACTCCTCGACCAGAATGGTGCTCAGGAGCCGGATGTCACCGCGACCTTCGGCGAAGAGGGATTCGATCGCAAGTGCGCAGCCGGTGACATTCGGGGAGTGCTTGAGGATGACGGTGTTCCCGGCCATGATCGCGGGCGCGGCGAATCGGAAGAGCTGCCAGAGCGGAAAGTTCCACGGCATGATCGCCAGAATCACTCCGAGCGGTTCGTATTCGATTCGCACAGCGGCATCGTCGGGACCGGAAAGGGGCGTCGCGGCAAGTGCGGTCGGGCCGTGGTCGGCCACATGGCGGCAGTTCCATGCGCACTTCGCCACCTCCGCGGCCGCCTCGGCGAGCGGCTTGCCCATCTCGGCGGTGATCAGTGCGCCCAGTTCGGCGCTGCGCTCCTCGATGAGGTCGGCGATACGATGCAGGACCGCGGTCCGAGCGGCGAACGGCTCGTGCCTCCATGTCGCAGCGGCATCTGCGGCCTGCTCCACAATCTCGTCGATCTGCGCAGGGGTGTGCGTGGGATAGTCACCGATCGGCTCGAGGGTCGTGGGGTCGACCGTGGTGAGAGTTGAAGTGGTCACGAGTGTCCTTGTGTCATTATGGTTTCCATGTTCGGTGTCACTACGGATCGGTGTCACTACGGATCGGTGTCACCACGGTCCGGTGTTCGACGGTCACGCACCGCGGTATATCGGACCGCGCTCGACGACCCGCATCAACATGTCTTCGTCGATACCTTCGGCGATGGTGATCGTGCGTGGCTGTTGTCCGGTGTAACCGAGCCGGCGCCGCACGTCGGGATGCATGTAGTATCCTCCGGCGACCGTGAGCGTGATGGCGTCGAGGGCATCGGGGTCCGACCCCGTCAGGAGATCGATGGCGTCAGCGGCGGCCATGGTCACGGTCGCCCCGAATGCCCGCCGGAGGTGGGCCGCCAGATCGGGACGAACGGCCAGCACCCGACCCAACTGATCGGCGGTCACCGCGACCTCGGAGGCCGCCGGCATACCATCTCCGGCGGGAATCAGATGGTCGGCGATCGAGGTCAGCCAGACTCGTAGCCCCGCAGACCGGAGCAGGTCTGTTCCGCTCGGGTCGGTGGGTGCCGTCGTCGACGGTGCTGCCGGGACCGACTGCGTCAGGAACCCACTCATGCCGGCACCTTCTCATCCATCCGCCGGCTGATCATGTGTTCCACCGAACGCAATGCGAGCGCGACGATGGTGCTGGTGGGGTTGACACCGCCGGAGGTGACGAACACGCTGCCATCGATGATGTGGAGATTCGGCACGTCATGGCAACGGCCGTACTGGTCGACCACCGAGGTCGCCGGATCGGTTCCCATACGCGCAGTTCCGAGTAGGTGCCATCCCGAGTAGCGCATCAGTGACTCCGTGGCGATATCCGTGGCGCCGGCCGCTCGCAGGGACTCGCTCGCTCGTGCGATGTGGAAATCGAGTAGGCGCCGCGAATTCTCACTCACCGCATACGTCAGCTTCGGAGCGGGGATACCCGACGAATCGCAGAGCCGGGCATCGATGGTGACGCGGTTGGCCTCGTCGGGCAGGTCCTCACCGAAGATCCCCCAACTGATGGACCGTCCCAGATGGCGACGGACATGCTGATGATGTCCTGGGCCCCAATTGTTCTCGCCGGCACGTGTGGGCATGGCGGCGTTGAGCGGACCCCCAGTGGGTGCCAGACTCCACTTGGCCCCCCGGACGAAGTCCCGATCACTCGAGGTCTCGTAGAACTGATAGCTGGTGATCTTGGCTCCGACGTGGCCTTGCCATGATTCGAGATCGTCGGCGAAATACCCGGTGACGTTGGCAAAGGGATGAACCATCAACCGCTTCCCGACGAGCCCGCTCGAGTTGGCCAGTCCGTCGGGATGCTGCGCCGAACTCGAGTTGAGCAGAATTCGCGCGGTGCCGATGGCATTGGCGGCCAGGATCACGGCGTCGGCCCCGATGGAGTGCCATCGACCATCGGGATCGACGTATTCCACCCCGGTCGCAAGCCCCGACGAATTGGTCAGGATGCGGGAGACCCTGGCACCTGTCAGCAGACGCGCGCCGCGGGCGACCGCGTCCGGCCAGTGGGTGAGATCGGTGGATGCTTTCGCCCCTTCTGGGCAACCCTGCATGCAGGCGCCGAACTGAACGCAGGGGGTCCGCCCCTTGTAAGGTGCGGACAGCACGGCCTGTGTCGCCGGCCACCAGTGCCAACCGAGCTCGTCATGAGCCCGCGCCATCTTGTGCCCGATCTCGCCTATCGGCAGCGGCGGCAGCGGTGGTTCGGCACCCCCGGGGTATGCAGGGTCCCCGCCGACACCGGACGCCCCGAAGGCGATGTCGGTGCGTTCGTAGAAGGGAAGCAGGTCGGCATAGCTGATCGGCCAGTCATCGGCCACGCCGTCAAGACTCCTCACACGAAAGTCCGACGGCACCAGACGAGGCCAGTCGCCGGCGTAGAGCACCGTGCTGCCACCCACGCCGGCGAACATCAACGGCGCGATCGCGGACTCTGAGTCATCGATCGGGTAATCCTCCACGCGGCCACGCACATTCGGGCTCGCCGACCATTGCTTTCGCGCCTCGAGTTCGTAGGTGATGCGTTGCCCCGGATAGTCGGCACGATCGGGCCAGTGGCCCTGCTCCAGACACACCACACCGAATCCTCGAGACGCCAGCGCGGCTGCTGCGACACCGCCTGACGCACCGGCGCCGACGATGACGACATCCACGTGTTCCATTGGGTCCTCTCCGCACTTGCGCCCCGATCGTGAGCTCGACTGCCGGATCAGTGACGGTAAGCGCTTGCCGCTAGCGTACGGGCAGCGACCTTCTGTGGCAAGGGCCACTCTGCGGCCGTCCTATGACCGGGGTCCGCCCCACACACGCACCGGTGACGAGTTCGGGCGACCGGTCAGGAAGACACCGGCGCCGGACCGGTACTCGCGCGCACGACGAGGTCGGCGGGCATCCGCGCCTGTTGCGGACCGACCGCGGCGTCGGCACCGACCAGCATCTCCATGGCCCGAGTGCCCATGGCCTCCAACGGCAGCCGCACCGTGGTCAGCGGAACCCGAAGATCCACCGTCATCCACAGATCGTCGAAGCCCACCACGGACACATCGCCGGGTACGTCGCGACCGAGGTCATCATGCAGCGCGGCCAATGCTCCGATGGCCATCAGGTCGTTGAGTGCAAACACGGCCGACGCCTCCGGAGCCCGCTCGACCAGCTGGATCATCGCGGAGTATCCACCATCACGACTGAAGTCGCCGTCGGCCACCGTGATGTCGTCGGGCGTGCCGCCGAGATCGACCCATGCGTCTGTGAAGCCGGTCAACCGTTCATGCACCGTGGTCAGGTGCGCCGGACCGGAGATGATGCCGATACGGCGGTGCCGCAGGTCGAAGAGGTGGCGTGCCACCTGCGCGGCACCCCGTCGGTTCGCGGGCAGTACCGCAGAATACGGGCCACGATGATCGCCGACGACAGCGACTCGCCCCCCGCCGCGGATGAAGCGCTCGAGCGCACTGTTCAAACGTGCCTGCTGGTCGTCGGCCAGACGTGGGCTACCGGCCAGCAGCAGCGCCCGCACCCGCTGAGCCTGGAGGCGCTGCACGTAGTCGACCTCGAGGTCCTGATCGCCGAAAGTGTTTGCCAGCGTGGTCAGCAAGCCGTGTGCGGATGCGACTCGCATCGCCCCCTTGGCGATCGTCGCAAAGTAGGGATCGTCGACCTCGTGGACGATCAGTCCCACCACCGCCGTGGTCGACCGGGCCAGCGCCTGCGCGGGTCCGTTCGACACGTAACCCAACTCTTCGGCCGCTTGCAGGATCCGGGCGGTGCTTGCCGCCGCAACGACACGTTTGCCACCGTTGAGAACCCGCGAGGCCGTGGCAAGCGATAGCCCGGCTCGCTCGGCAACGTCCTGCAGGGTGACCTCGGATCCCATCCTGCGCTCCTCTCGTCCACGGTCACGATAGCCGCTCACCTGCGTCTCCCGCTCCATCCGGACCTCCGCCCGCACCCGGTGGAGTCCCCTCGATCGCGGTCGGGGAAGAGTCATCCGTCGCGTGCGCGATCCTTGCCGCCAAACGGTACAGCGTGCTTTTATGGAAAGCGCTTGCCATCACAGATGGAGATATCACAGAGGAGATCGAGCATGACCCTGCCCACCACCATCGGAATCATCATGAACGGCGTATCCGGACGAATGGGATACCGCCAGCACCTGACGCGTTCGATCCTGCCGATCCGCGAGCAAGGCGGTGTCCTGCTCTCCGACGGATCCACGAGGGTTCAGGTCGAACCCATCCTGGTCGGCCGGGATGAACGCAAGCTCGCCGACATCGCCGAGCGGCATGGACTCACGGAGTACTCGACGGATCTCGATGCCTGCCTTGCCGACTCGCGGTGGGACATCTACTCCGACTTCCTGGTGACCCGAGCGCGCGTGTCGGGACTCCGCAAGGCCATCGATGCCGGAAAGGCCATCTACACCGAGAAGCCCACCGCCGAGAGCTTCGACGACGCACTCGATCTGGCACGGCGCGCTGCACGGGCAGGTGTCAAGAACGGCGTGGTCCACGACAAGCTCTTCCTCCCCGGACTGGTCAAGCTCAAGCGCTTGATCGACTCGGGATACTTCGGCGAGATTCTTTCTGTACGTGGAGAATTCGGATACTGGGTGTTCGAGGGAGACTGGCAGGAAGCCCAGCGGCCGAGTTGGAACTACCGCAGCGAGGACGGCGGAGGCATCGTCAGCGACATGTTCCCCCACTGGAGCTACGTACTGGAGTATCTGTTCGGCAGTGTCACATCCGTCTACACGACAACCGCCACCCACGTTCCCACCAGAATCGATGAGAACGGCATCCCGTACACGGCCACCGCCGATGACGCCGCCTACGCCATCTTCGAACTCGACAACAACATCATCGCCCAACTCAACTCCAGCTGGACCGTGCGCGTCGATCGCAACGAACTGGTCGAGTTCCAGGTCGACGGCCGGCTCGGTAGTGCCGTCGCCGGCTTGTTCGACTGCCGCGTCCAGCATCGCTCGGTCACCCCACGTCCGACGTGGAATCCCGATCTGCGCGAGACGCACGACTACCGCGCCGACTGGAGCCTTGTTCCCGACAACGCAACAATCGACAACGGCTTCAAAGCACAGTGGGAACAGTTCATCCGCCATGTTGTCGAAGGAGCACCCCACCCGTTCGACTTCGCGTCCGGTGCCCGCGGCGTGCAGCTCGCAGAAGCAGCACTCCGAAGCGCCGAATCCGGTCGGCGTCTTCCGGTTCCGGAGATCTCGCTCGATGTGCCGCAGCGTGAGACGGTGGCCCTCTGATGCCGACGATCCACCTCATCGACGAGGCCGGTACCACGCGTCCGCACGAACTGTCGCCACCCGAGATCGGTGTCACGACCGTGCTTCGGCGCCCCACCTCACGCCGGGTGTATGCCGCGGCACACGTCGTGCCACGGGTCGCCGGTAACAACGTCCCCGACTCCGCCGCCGACATCGACTGGGATTCCACACTCGCCTTTCGCCATCACCTGTGGTCGTGCGGTTTGGGGGTCGCCGACGCCATGGATACGGCCCAGCGCAACATGGGACTCGATCCGACCGCCATCCGTTCACTGATCACACGCTCGACAGCCGAGGCGAAAGCCGTGGGCGGATCGATCGTGGTGGGAGTCAACACCGATCACCTCGAGGATGACGTCGTGTCCTTGCAGGCTGTGGTCGATGGCTATGTCGAGCAGCTGGAGTTCGCCGAGAGTCAGGGCGCGGAAGTGGTGCTCATGGCGAGCCGGCATCTGGCCCGGATCGCCAAAGGTCCCGACGACTACCGCCACGTGTATCGGCAGGTGCTGTCGCGGTGTTCCTCCCCGGTGATCCTGCACTGGCTCGGACCGATGTTCGACCCCACGCTGGCCGGGTACTTCGGTTCGGCCGACGCCTCGGTGGCGCGCGACACCGTCGAACAGATCATCATCGAGAACCAGGAATCGGTGGCCGGGATCAAGGTCAGCCTGCTCGACGGGGACACCGAAATCGCCCTACGCCGAACGTTGCCCGCAGATGTGTCCGTCTTCACCGGCGACGATTTCAACTATGTGGACATGATCGCCGGCGACGGGGAGACGCACTCGGATGCACTGCTCGGTGCCTTCGCCACCTGCGCACCGGTTGCTGTCGCCGCCCTCCACGCGCTCGACCGAGGTGACGAGGCGACCTTTCGTCAACTGCTCGAGCCGACCCAAGATCTGGCTCGTGAGGTCTTCGGTCCTCCGACGGCCTTCTACAAGACCGGAGTGGCGTTCCTCGCCTGGCTCAACGGCCATCAACCCGCATTCGTCATGGTCGGTGGCCTGCAGTCGGCACGCAGCCTCCCCCACCTGTCCCGACTGATTCGGTTGGCGGACAACGCCGGTGCCCTGGAGAATCCGGATCTGGCGGCATCACGGTGGAACTCTCTGTTGGCTCTTCACGGCGTCGACGCTCCGGCGCGGCCTGTCGGTATCGGACCGGCGGTGGCACATGACCATGCATGATCGACTCTCGCTCAACCAGGCGACGATCAAACGCGCCGATCTGTCGCAGGCGTTGTCCGCGACGGCGGCCGCAGGTATCCCGTCCATCGGACTGTGGCGCGAACCCGTCCACGACGTCGGTCTGTCGACCGCGTGCACGATGGTCGCCGATTCCGGACTTCGGGTCTCGAGCCTGTGTCGCGGTGGCTTCTTCACCTCCGACGATCCTGGGGAACAGCAGCGGGCCCGCGACGCCAATCTCCGTGCGATCGACGAGATCGCCCAGCTGGCCGCGGCAGGTGCCGCCGGATCGGCGCCCGTTCTGGTCCTCGTCGCCGGAGGCCTCCCGGAGGCGTCGACCGACCTTCGGGGAGCACGCGAACGCGCCACCACCGCTGTCGCCGACCTCGTCGACGCCGCCGCGGCCGCTCGGGTCACCCTCGCCATCGAGCCGATGCATCCGATGTATGCAGCCGACCGGGGCGTCATCTCCTCGCTGCGATCCGCACTGGACATCGCCGAGCATTTCGATGCGGCCACGGTAGGCGTGGTCGTCGACGCCTTCCACATCTGGTGGGATCCCGATGTCTACACCCAGGTGGCCAGAGCCGGTGTACAGCAACGGATATCCTCGTATCAGATCAACGACTGGATCACCCCGCTCCCGGCCGATGCCCTCCTCTCCCGAGGACTACCCGGCCAGGGACACATCGACCTCCGGGCTCTGACACGTGCGGTCGTCGACGCGGGCTACGGCGGCGACATCGAGGTCGAGATCTTCAATGCCGACATCTGGGCCCGCCCGTTCGACGACGTCCTCCGAGACATCCTCGTGGCCACCTCGGCGATGACCGTCTGAGGTCAGGCGAGACCCCGATTCCCTCGCGTGCATGGCCGGAGTCGGCGGTCTCCTGCCCTTCTCACCGACTAGGGCGCGAATGATTTTGCGCTCCAGCATGATCGGGCCGAGTTCCGTCCAGGACGGAACTCGGCCCCTCGCGTTCCGAAGCAGCACATGGTGTTCCGAACTCGTGGATTCGCCACCGCCACGATCACAGGAATGGTCCTCTGCCCCAATTCGTTTCGGACCATTGACGTAGATCACACAAGCGCGCTATCGTTCCGGCAAGCGCTTTCCATTGCGCTTTTCCTCAGGAGAATCAATGAAACCTGCACCCAAGTATCAGGCAGCCATGGTGCTGTACCACCTCGACGAACAGGGGATCTGGGAACACCAGTTGTTCGGCCTTCTCCGTCAGCACTACCCGGCTCGCGACCTCAGTGGGCTTCGTGAGGATCTGATCGGATTGAGCACGGTGGGGTGGCTGACCACCGAAGCTCTTGCCGAGCACAGCGGTCAGATCATCCGGCGCTACCGGCTCGCCGCGAGCGCCCGGCCGCTGATCGAGTACCAGCTCAACCTGAATCGCTATCTCCCCACTGATCTGAGCACGATTCTCGCGACCGGAGGCAACTCATGACCTTCCCCGGATCGGCGGTCGATCTCGCCGAGCAATCCCGTCTGGGAGACGGTAAGAAGACGCGTGTGGGCATGATCTACGCGATTCTTGCCGCACCATCTCTGGGCCTCGCATTCGGGCTCCTCGGCAGTATCGTGGGCGCACCGCCGTTCAACGCACAGGCACCCACCGGCGCCTTCACCCTCGTGGCCGTCCTGCAGGTACCGTTCGGCGTCCTCGCCATCGCGCTGTTCCTCACGGTCACCGGCACATGGCGGGATACCGGGCGTGTCCTGGGGCACCGCGTCAGCTGGTGGAACCTCTTCGTTGCGGTCGGCGGCTTTGTCGGCGACATCTGTTTCGCCGCTGCGTCGGGACTGATCGGAGGCGCGCTCGCCGGTGCCATCGGCGGCCTCGCCGGCGTGGTCGGGGCCATCGTGGCCGCAACGCTGTATCGCGAACGAATCCTGCGTCCCACCACGCTGATCGGTCTCGTCGCCCTTGCTGTGGGAATCTGGCTCGCGGTCTCGGGAGGAGAGGTCAACGCTCCCACGCACGGCATCTACTTCACGGTCGGCCTACTCATCATCTTCGGTGGCGTACTCACATGGGGTTTCGAGAGCTTTGCCATCTCCGCGGGCACCGACCTCATGCCGGCGGAGGGCTTTCTCTGGTGGCGTGCCTTCTTCGGCTTGATCATCGCCAACATCCTTCTCTTCATCCTGTTCCCCGAAGGCCGCACCATCGCGGCACAGGCCTGGAGCGACCCGCGACTCATCGCATTCGGCGCCGTCATCGGGTTCGGATGGGCCATCTGGATCATCATGGGCTACTACATCGGCATCTCTTATGCCGGTGCGGTCCGAGGAGGGGTACTCACCAATACTCTTGCATTCTTCTTCATATCGTTCTTCTCGCTCACGGTGTACGGCGCACCTTTCAGCGCCATCATCATCATCGGCTCGATCTGCACGGTCATCGGCGCACTCGTGATCGTGACCGAGCCCAAGTCCTACATCGCGCGCATCCGCGGTTGACCTCACCCGACAACACAGAGAGTGATGACCAGAACCATGCAACCCACCCAGACCGCTCGGTCGGACAGAACACATTTGCCCAGCATCGAGCTGGTCGATGAATACCTGGCCACAGCACGGAGGGCCAAGTACCGTCGCCTACTCGGACTCGTGGCGATCTGCTCGATGCTCCTCACCGTACTGATCGTCATCTTCGCTCAAGGCTGGTATGCAGAATCCGGCGGGGGAGTCGGATGGGTGATCTGCGGAATCATCGTCACCATCTGCGCGATCGGCGGAGTCCTCGTCGACATCATTTACCGGAAGGACATCTAGGCTCATGAAAGAAACCCATTCCAGGGATTCGGCACCTGTCGATGATTCCGCATCCCCACTTCCGCTCTTGAATGCGAAGCTGTGGGCACTCGGATTTCTCGGTGTCGCGCTGGTTGTGGCGGTCACGTTCTCCACCGTGCTCATCGAGTTCATGGCCAGTGCGCACTGAGGGGGTCCGGTGACAGACACACGGTCACTTGCCGCACCGTCGAGCAACGAACGCTACTCCTCCACCCATACACGAGAGGTGGTTCGGTTCCTTGCCCGCTGGGCACCGTACGGTGGCGGCGACGACGAGGTGTTCGTCGAGTTCGGCATGCCTCCCGCATCGTTCTACCGACATGCCATCGAGCTATTGTGTGAACACCCAACCGCTGTAGGCGATCTCGAGATCGGGAGACTCGTCGGGTACTGCAGGAGGAAGGCTGCGATCGCGAGTCCGCGTGTCCGGGGTTGATCGGACGGTACCCAACCGCACCGGTGCCACCGATGCGGTTGGGTACCACGGTGATCAGCGCGCCTGTTCACGGTGCTGCGACTTCGGGGCTTCGGGGCTTCCGGGCTTCGGGATTCACCGATGCATCGACCGCATCGACCGCATCGACGGCCGAGTCGCGTTCTCGCCGCGTCGGCGGCCCGATCAACCCAGCTCACGTTCGATCAACCGGCCCACCATGTTCAGGATTCGCAGCCGAAGTCCACGGCATGCACCGGCACACTCCGAGCCGGTACAGGTCAGTACACCAAGGCCTGAATGCCGAGCCCGAGTGCGATGGCGAACACCGATCCCAGCAGCATCGGCAGCAAGAACGACCCGTTGATCAGGATCGACCCTTGTTTGGTCGAGCCGGTCTTGTCGGTGAGGATGCACGCCTGTCCCAGACCGCTCATCGAGGCCAGCAGGTTGTTGCCGCTGGCGGCGCCGAGCATGCCGGTCATCGGGCCGACGGCCAGGCCCCCGGCCAACGCGGCCGGGACCAGCATCGTCAGCGACGCGACCTGGCTCTGGATCAGCGAGGCGAGCAGGAACAGGATCAGGGCGAACAACGCCACCGACACCCCGATCGCGCTGCCGACGAACGACGCCACCTGGTCCATGTGCGCGTTGAGGATCGTGCCTGCGAGCACCGGCACCGACGCCAGCAGCAGTGCGGCGATGAGACCGGTACCGATGATCGGCTGACCGATCACATCCTGGGTCGTGACCCGACACACGATCATGATCAGCCCGGCGACGGCGAACATCGTGATCGGGATCATGAAGGCCATCGACACCGTGTGGTCGAGCACCGAACCATCGGCCTGCACAACCTGATTGGTGGGCCGCAACGGTTCGAAGAACCCGAGGATGCACCCGCAGATCACGCCGCCGAGGAAGATGAACGCGCTCCACGGCGCACGATCACGCAGCGGCGGCAGATCCTCGGCGGCGTCGGCATCGGTGTTCGGCGGTTCGATCTCGCCGGCCGCCAGCCGCCGCTGATACTCCGGGTCGTCGGCGAGATCCTTGCCGTACCGCGACATCACCATCGACGTCAGCACGGTGGAGATCAGTGATGCGGGAATGGTCACGGCGAGCGTCTTGAGGAGGGTATTCCCCTCTGGCTCGGTGAGAGTGAGGAAGACGTAGGTGACCGCGGCCACCGGGCTGGCCATCAGGGCGAGCTGGCAGACCGCGACTGCGGTACCGAGGATGCGTTCGGGACGGATCTTCGCCGCATACGACACCTCGTACATGATCGGGACGAGCGCGAAGGTGATGTTCCCGGTCCCCGACATGACGGTGAACAGCCAGACGAACAGCGGTCCGACGACGGGGATGCTGCGCGGATGGCTGCGCATCGCCTTGCCCGCCAGGCGAACCAGCCATTCCATTCCGCCGGCGGCCGTCAGCGCGGCGGTCGCACAGATCACCGACAGGATGATGAACACCGCCGACAACGGCGGTGATGCCGGCTCCATCCGCATGATCTCCACCATGATGAAGACCGACACCGCCGAACATCCGATCAGGGCCATCGGCCCGTAGCGGACGCTGATGGCCAGGGGCGCGATGAACAGAAGGATCTGGACAATCACCTCGAAGGTCTGCACAGGCTGGTATTCCGCTCTCGGGTGATCCGTCGCCGACGGCGGGAGCACGTCGGCGTCAACGGTATGACACCCTAGCCTGGCCGACACCGGCTTCCGTCGTGTCCACCGGGATTGTCTCAATTCCGCCAGTGATACGGCACGACAGCGGCTTTCGCTTCCCGGATCGGTGACCACGGCCACCCTCACCGAGGAGTCCACACGAAGTCCCCACGTCCATCATCGGTGTCGCCGAGATCCGGCGGCACACGAACGGCAAGCCCAGGCGCCGCGGTCGAGGACGGCGACCTGGCTGTCGCGCAGGAGGGAACAGGGGACTTCGGGGTCGGTGTGGGCGTTACGGTGCGCATCGCCGAGGAACGAGTGTGGCACCGCGAGACTTCGGTAGCCGGAGTGCGCGGCCCGCTCCTACCGCCGCATTCCCGAATCCGTGCGGTTGCCCGACCACCACCAGGCCATCGTCGATGCGGCGCTCACAGTGATGCCCGCAGGACGACGCCCGGTGATGGCGCGATTGAGTTCACCGATATCTGTTGAAAAGCAGCGTGTCTCAGTGATCCCGAATGGCGGTGACGGGTCGGCCCGGCTTGCTCAGCGCCCGCTTCCGCCGTCGATCGGGATGATCGTCCCGGTCACATACGCTGCACTGGAGACCAGCCAGGCGACCACTTCGGCCACGTCATCGGCGGTGCCGAGTCGGCCGAGGGGGATGCCGCTCACCGCCGCCTGGGCGGCGTCCTCGACCGATGTGTCACTTGCGTCCGAGAGCATCTCGAGTTCGGCGGCACCCATGTCGGTGTGGATGAACCCCGGTGCGACTGCGTTGACCCGGATGCCGCGCGGACCGAGTTCTGCCGCAAGCAGTCTGGTCAGGCCGACGACGCCGTGCTTGGCGACGTTGTATGCACCGTAGCCTGCAACACCGATGAGCCCCGCGGTCGAGGCGACGTTGACGATCGCGCCGTGGCCGTGCCGGGCAAGGTGCGGCACCGCGAGTCGGGAGAGTCGTGTCGCACCGAGAACGTTGACCTGCCAGGAGAGCTCCCACTCCCCGTCTGGGACGTCGGCGAAATCGCCGACACCGATTGCGGTCCCGGCATTGTTGACGAGAATGTCGAGTCGCCCGAACTGGCTCACCACATCGGCTATCACCGCCTCCGACCGGGCAGCGTCGGTGATGTCGAGAGCCATGGCCTGCGACCGCACGCCTTCGGCACGGACATCGGCGGCAATCGCTTCGATGGCGTCCATCGAATCACCGAGGCCGACACCCGCGAGTGGGCCACCACCATGCGGTTCTTCGCCGGCCCAACTCTGTTGGTGATTGACGAACTCGGGTATCTGCCGTTGCCCGCCGAAGCGGCATCCGCACTGTTTCAGGTTGTGGCACAACGCTATTTGAAAACCTCGATCGTGGTCACCACCAACCGATCGGTCGCCGAATGGGGTGCAGTGCTCGGCGACACCACCGTCGCCGCAGCCATGCTCGACCGCCTGCTGCACCGCTCAGTCGTGATCAAACTCGACGGCGATTCCTACCGCCTGCGTGACCACCACGCACGATCGCAAGACCAACGCACCGCCACCGCCGACACCCGCCGGCCGCTACAGTAGGAGCCGCTCACAAGTGAGCAGATTCGATGAGCATCGCTGAGCACTTTCGATGAGCCTCGTCATTGCCTCGGGATCAGTGGCCGGATTGCTCCCAGCTGCGAGTTATCGCGGAAGGGTCAACTCATCGGGCTTGGGCTGTCGATCAGCGAAAGACGGACAACACCGGGTGGGGTGACGGCTCCGACACGCTGCAACCCATCAGCGATCTCGCCTGCTCCATCGAGAGCATGCTGATGGAGCAGATGGGGACACGCCACTGCCGCTCATGCGGCGACTGTGAGAATCATCAGCGCAGAAGTGCTGTCAGAACAACGTACGACTCATGGTCACCCACCAGTTCACGGAGCGTGACATCCGTGAAGTAGTGCCACGTTTGTGGTGGGTGGTACATGCGGCGCGAGCGCAGCTCGGCCAGGGTGACGACAGGGCTCAGTCTTGTCACCCTCGCCAAGTGAAGTGCTGTTGCACAAGAAGTCCCACGGAAGTAGGAGTCGAACTCCCGTGCTGAGATAGCAGCATCTCGCAGAGCCGCACGCTTAACGGTGGTCGGCCGACCACTGACGACCTTGTCGACCTCGCAGGTCGCCACGACGGCGGACATCGGTGCAGTTGCATAGATCGCCACTGGTTGCCCCGGCTCGATCCGAGGGCGAGTACGTCGGAGTTCGACGGTCTTCGTCCCGGCGAGAATATTGGTCACGTGCTCGGGCCGAATGGAGAGGACCATCAATCGGTTCTCAGTCGTACTCGGCGCCACAGCAGGCTTCCTCCATCAGGTCGGCGAACAGTTTAGGACTGATTTTCGTGGCAGACCATACCCGAGGGGTCTGACCGTACTTCGCAGCAAGCTGCTTTAGGCGTGCGTACGACACTGGGCGCTCGAGCAACTCAGTGTCTGCCAATTGCAGCGCTCGGACCGATCC
>NZ_BCNF01000110.1 GCF_001485495.1 Gordonia desulfuricans NBRC 100010
GGCGATGAGTGATGGCCGGTCAGAAGAACTTCGACGCCGACGGCGCGACCTTCATGATCTCGGTGGCCGCCGAGCTCGCCGGCATGCATGCTCAGACCCTGCGGACCTATGACCGCCTCGGTCTGGTCACCCCGCAGCGGACGAGTGGCGGCGGTCGCCGCTACTCCTCCCGCGATGTCGACCTCCTGCGTGAGATCCAGCGTCTCTCGCAGGAGGAGGGTGTCAACCTCGCAGGTATCAAACGGATCATCGATCTGAGCAATCAGGTCGAGGCGCTGCAGCAGCGCGTCCGTGAGCTCACCGACGAGGTCGCCGCGTCGCGGAACCGCCGCGGCGGCGAGCTCGTCCCGGTGCCCCGGACCAACGCCCTCGTCGTGTGGCAGCCGCGTCGTAAGCGTTCCGCCGACTGAGTGAACTGTCTCGTTTCACGAGACGCGAACCGACCGATCTCCCGAGGAGGCCGGTCGGTCCGCGTACGTTGGATGTATGGCATCCGACACCGTCACCACCGTTGACTCGGGCCCACATCGTGTTTCACGGCGCATCGTCGTCGACGCACCGGCCCACGAGGTCTTCGCCCTCATCGCCGATCCGCATCGTCACCACGAACTCGACGGTTCGGGGACGGTGCGCGACACGCCGGTCAAGGGGCCGGAGAAGCTCACTCCCGGTGCGCGATTCAGTGTCGGTATGAAGCAGTTCGGTGTCCCGTACACCATCACCTCCACCGCGACCGACGTCCAGACCGACAAAGTCGTCGAATGGAAACACCCCATGGGCCATCGCTGGCGTTGGGAGCTGGAGGCCACCTCACCGACGACCACTCAGGTCACCGAGACCTTCGACTACTCGACGCTCAGGATCCCCAAGATCATGGAACTGATCGGCTACGACAAGAAGAACGGTCAGGGCATCGAGGACACGCTGCGCGCGCTCGCGCAGCGGTTCGCCTGATCCCCGTGCTGTCACCTCACGACGCGAGCCAGAGGCGTCTCCGGGCCACCGATCTGATGGCTGCCACCGTGGCGACCGAGAAATCGCTGTGCTCGTCGTCCAGTGTCTCGAGTATGTGGGAGAAGTACTCGCGAGAGGTGATCCCGAAGGTTTCGAAAATCTCCTGGTCAGAGCCGCCGCCGTGCCGGTACCACTGCGCCAGGAAGTCCAGGGGCGTCGTCTGGTTGTCGGCAGGGAGGTTTCGTCGCTCATTGTTCGGACGGAGTTGATGGACGGTCATGGCTTCCTCCTCTGAGAGTGGCGGGCGGGTAGGTCGGTCGTCGTCACTGCGCTGCAGTGCGTTCTGCCTGTAACGCGGCCTCGAGTCGGCGAGCGACCTCGAAGAGCTGCGCCTCTCGACCCGGGCGGCCGATCACCTGCAGTCCCAGGGGCAGACCCTGATCGTCGCGGGCTCCCGGGACGACGACGACGGGCAGGCCGAGAAGCTGCCACGGCCTGCTGAGGATCGGCGAGCCGGTCGCGTCGAGGCCGGCGGGCGCCGGGCCGAGGGCGGCGGGTCCGACGATCACCGCGTTGTCCCCGATGATCGAGAAGAGCTCGGTGCGGGCCAGATCTCGACGATCCAAGGCGTCCCGGTGGGCGGAATCACGCACCAGACGTCCGTCATCGAGCAGGGCACGCAACTGCGGACTCAGTGACTCGGATTGGGCTGTGTGGACCGGTGCGAGCCTCCGACTCGCCTCGTACGACATGACGGTCGAGTGATCGTCGGAGAGGGTCCGCACCGCATCGTCCCACTCGAGCCGGCCGTAGCCGAGCCCTGCGGTCGAGAGGATCGCCGGGAGCGATTCAATGAGATCGAGCATCGCGGGATCCAGGACGCCGAGGTCGCTGCCCCTCCACATGAGTACTTCAGTGCCCGCGGTCTCACCGGACGCCGACGCGGGATCGCCGGTGAAAGCCGAGTAGACGTAGTGGAGATCGTCCACGGTGCGCGTGAGAATGCCCAGAGAGTCCAGGGTTTCGGACATTCCGGTGACACCGGCGAGGCTCGCGGACCCCTGCGCGAGCACCATCCCGGCAACCCCGCAGTATGACGCCGGTCGAGTCAGCGAGCCCGCTGTCTGGGTGCCCAACGCGATCAGGACGGTACCCGCGCCGACCGCGGCCGCCGACCCACTCGACGAGCCTCCGGGAGTGTGGTCCAGAGCATGTGGATTGCGCGTCGGTCCCGGGGCGAAGTAGCCGTATTCGGTGGTGACCGTCTTTCCCTGGATCACCGCGCCCAGTTCGCGCAGGCGGGCGATGCACGCCGCATCCGATGCCGCGGGACGGTCAGAGGTCGTCACGCTCCCGGCGCGGGTGGGCAGGCCGGCCACGTCGATGAGGTCCTTGACCCCGACGGAGATCCCGCACAAGGGCAGGTCTCCCGGCCGGGCATCGACAGCACGGGCGTCGATCGCCCCGGCGTCGTCGACGACGGAGTCGGACAACGTGACCCACGCCGCGAGATCAGGTTCCCGGCCGGCGATCTGTTCCCGGGTTTGCGTGACCAGGTCGCGCGCGCTGAGGACACCGTCGCGCACCGCAGCGGCCTGATCACCGAGCGGGAGGCTCCAGTGGTCGGTGTTCATCTCTCCTCCAGTGTTTGTCCGGTGGGACGATGTGTAGCCCGTCAACCGCGCGGGACGGTCGTCCATCCGGGGATCGTCGTGCGGGTCGAATAGCCCTGCGCTGTCATCTCTTCGACGACGCGCTCCCGGAATCCGTCCACATCGGCGGCTTCGGGGACGACGACGATGACCCCCCGGGCGATCGCGAGCAGGCCCAGATCGATGGCGAGGCTCGACACCGACCGCGAGTTGTGCGGAACGGACACGTGGTGGGATGCCGCCCGCCCCGTCGCGACCACCTCGACGATCGGCACCACCGTCAGTCCGTCAGAAGTCTTCTCGCGCAGACGTTGTGACGCCCGCTGTGCGGTCGGCAGATCGGCGCATGACAACACCACCGGTTGCTCACCGGTGTCGGTGAACGCGTCCTGGTCGCGCTTCAGGTCGCAGGCTCGGTCGACCACCGCGATGAAGAAACTCTCGGTGGACAGACTCTGGGGTGGATCGAGAGCCACGGTCACGGTCACCTCCGGGATCGGTACGTCGGTGGTGGAACTCTCCGTCCACAATCCCGCGGGCGCCATCGGAGGGTTCGATGAGCGGACCACCGCGGACCACGAAATGCCTCGTCGGTCAGGTGAGTCCGGTGAGCGGTCCGGGCTCTCGATCCACTCGTTCTGCTGCTGAACCATGCAGAAAGTCGAGAAGGTGAGGAAGAAAACGACTATGCGAGACACAGACAGTACGTGCGATCCGGCCTGGGACGAGGTTCTCACCGAGCTCGCCGAGAGGCGCTCGGAGTTTCACAAACAGGGCTACGTACCACGCGATTTCATCGAGAAGTTCTTCCCTCTTGGTGTCTACCGTCACGCGACCCCGGAGAAGTTCGGGGGTGAGGTGATCCCGCCCCATGAGTTCCTCACGATGGTGGAGCGAATCGGACGTGTGGACGGTTCCACGGCTTGGGTTGTCGCCTTCGCGTCGTCGAACACATATCTGGGTGCCCTGCCCGTCGAGACGCAAGCCGAGATCTACAGGAACGGACCGGATGTCGTCGCGGTGGGTGGTCTGTTTCCCATGCAGAAGGCAGAACGGACAGAGACCGGTTTCCGCGTCAGCGGGCATTGGAAGTTCGCGAGCGGCTGTATGGCCGCCGACTACATCAGTGTCGGGTTGCTGGACGAGTCGGCCGGGGGCAAACCGCGTGCAGCCGTCCTTCCCGCATCCCGCGTCACCACGGTGGACAACTGGGACGTGTCGGGTATGCGGGCCTCGGGGTCATTCGACACGATGGTCGAGGACGCCGAGATCCCTCTGGACTGGACGTTCGTCCGCGGCGGCAAACCGCTGATCGACGAGCCCCTGTTCCGGTATCCGCTGATCGGCTACCAGGCGCAATGCCACGCCGCGATCGGACTCGGAGTCGCGCAGGCTGCCCTGGACTACGCGCAGCAGGCCGGCTCCTACCGAGGGATCACAGGGGCGCCGCCGGTCGGCGAACGCGCCTACCATCGCACCGAGTTCGCGAAAGCCTATGTGGCGCTGAAGTCTGCGCGGGCGTATTTCCTCGATGTCGCAGAGGAGGTGTGGGAGACGGTGCGTGCCGGTGATGAGGCGCGCGACGAGCAGAAGGCCCGTATCCGTCTGAGCGCGGTCAACATGTCCGACGTCGCGAGTCAGGTCGTGCACGACATCTCCGCGATCTCGGGTGCAGCGATCATCAACAATTCACACCCCCTCAACCAGATTCGCATGGATGCCCAGGTTCCCCAGCTCCATGCCTCGTTGAGTCAACACATGTACGACGACGCGGGCGCGGTGTTGCTGGGCCTGCAACCGACCACGCCGGGCTTCCTATGACACCCCGGACTGACACCGATTCACCCGTGCTGGAGGAGGAATGACATGAGCATCAACGACCTGGACATCGAGATAACCGCCGACAACGTGCACGACCTGGCCCCCGCGGACCTCGTCCAGAGTGATCGCGTGGCAGGCCGCGTGTACACCGATCCAGAGATCTTCGAACTCGAGATGAAGAACATCTTCGAGAAGACCTGGATCTGGGTAGCACACGAAAGCGAGCTGCCCAAGCCGGGAAGCTTCAAATCGACCTACGTCGGCCGGAATCCGGTCATCGTGACCCGCGACCGTCGCGGCGAGTTCCGCACCCTGGTCAACCGTTGCCGGCACCGCGGCGCGAGCGTGTGCGAACAACCCAGCGGGCAGGCAAACGGCTTCACGTGCCCGTATCACGCGTGGTCTTACGGTCTGGATGGGAAGCTGCGCGGGATTCCCTACCCCGACGGCTATGAAGGCGTCATGGACAAGAAGGACATGGGCCTGAAGACCCTGCGGACCGAGAGCTACCGCGGCATCATCTTCGCCACGTTCAACGAGGACGCCGAACCGCTCGAGGAGTTCCTCGGCGACGTCAAGCTCTGGGCGGACCGGTTCCTCAAGCAGGGTGGCGGGTACCCGATCAAGGTCATCGGCACACATCGCTTCAAGTTCAAGGGAAACTGGAAGATCCAGCTCGAGAACACCACCGACGGTTACCATTTTCCGATCGTGCATCGATCGTGGATGGCCTCTGTCGACGCCGAGACGGCCGACATGTTGAGCTTCATGACCGACCCGGCGTCGACGTGCCACGACCTGGGGAACGGCCACAGCGTCATGCACATGGTCCCCGAGCACATCGACCTCGATGACGACGACGGTTCCGAG
The DNA here is from genome assembly GCF_001485495.1 of Gordonia desulfuricans NBRC 100010. GTDB lineage: Bacteria > Actinomycetota > Actinomycetes > Mycobacteriales > Mycobacteriaceae > Gordonia > Gordonia desulfuricans. The sequence continues at coordinate 5,298 of NZ_BCNF01000110.1, forward strand.
CCGCTGCAGCCCCGGTTCGACGATCTCGTGGCGGAACTGAAGTCCGCCGGCGTCGACGACGAACAGATCCGCAAGCTGGTCCGGTCGATGCACGGCACCGGTTCGAACCTCAACCTGTTCCCGAATGTGGGCCTGTCCTCGGCGTTCTTCCGTGTCCTGCGGCCGATCAGTGTCGACGAGACGGTGATCGAACATGTCGCCCTCGGGCCGGACGCGCCCGCGGAGATCGCGGGACCGGTCATCCGTGAGCGCCTGCGCATCCACGAGAATTTCCAGGGGCCTTTCGGTTTCGGAACTCCGGACGATGCGGAGGGGTGGGAACGGGTTCAGCGGGGCGCGCAGACGTCGCCCGAGATGCCCATCATGGTGAACCGTGGCCTGAATCGCGAAACCCTCGCACCGGAGGGTTGGCCGACTTCGCACAGCACCGACGAATCGGGAATGCGTGCCGCCTATCAGATGTGGAAGAAGATGATGAGTGATGACTGAGGCCATCGTGACGAGTCGCCTGGCAGACGTGCGTGTCCAGCGTGCGATCGAATTGATCTGGCGGGAAGCCTATCTGCTCGACAAGAAGGACTACGTCGAGTGGAAAGATCTCTACGCCGACGACGCGATCTATGTGATCCCCGTCGACGCGTCGACCAATGATTTCGACAACGCCCTCAACATGGTGTTCGACGACAAGCGGTTACGCGAGGAACGTGTCAAACGCCTGATCGAGGGCTATGCGATTTCGGCCGTCGACGCGGCGAACACGGTCCGTACGGTTTCCCGTTTCATGCCGGTGGCGGTGACCGACGAGATCGTGGAGATCGCGGCCGGGCAGGTGGTCGTGGCCTTCAAGCGCGGACGCCATGACCTGTGGGCGGCCGACGTCGAATACACCATCCGGCTGGGCGTCTCGGAAGGCGACGACCAGATCGCCAGGAAGGTCATCAGGTTGATCGACTCGGACTCGCCGGTTCCCGCCGCGGGTTTCCTGTTGTGACGCAACAGCAGTGATCACGAGGACAGGCGTCCTGGGGCTTCCCGAGTCCCCAGGACGCCCGTTTTCTGTGTCGGGCAAGAAAACAGTGAGAGGTTCAGAATGAGGATTCTGGTGTTTCCCGCCGAAGAGCGGATGGCAGTAGCAGAGGCGGACGATCTGAAGAGGTTCCAGGTCGACGTTCACGGCGAGGTGACCGAGCCGGGACTGAATCGTGCTCTGGGTGGACTGGGGTATGCGGACGGTGTCGAACACGTGTGGGTCTCCGTCGACGAGCTCGTCCGATCGTCAGGTCGAGCCGAGGATCCCGAGTGGTACAGCGCTTTCGGGAAGATGGTCGAGTACGCCGGATCGAAGGGGTGGACCGACGGGGACGGATCGCACCTACGGGCACACGTCGTCCCGGTGGCCGGCGCATCCGCGTAGAGCCGTCAACGACAAAGCCGTGGTCACCACCGAGATCTCGGAGGTGACCCACGGCTTCGTCGTGGATACGGCCGATCAGGAGTCGGCGGCGGTGCTGTCCGCGTACACGTGATCGTTGGTGTGGTCGGTGCCGGGAGCCTTGAGCAGGAACGACTCCGACGGGTAGCTCGAGGCGAAGAAGTCCGGCAGGTCGACGATCGCGACATTCTCGGTGCGGGTGCGCGTGATCTTCCAGACGCCGTCGACCTTACGGAACGCGTTGTTCAGACGGCTACCGCGGATCAGCGACTTGCCGTCCTCGAAGAGCCACGGCTGGAAGTGAATCCACTGGCCATCGGCCTCGTCGCCGTGAACATGGATCTGCTCGGACGTGAGGTAGTGGGCGTTCAGGAGCAGGCGGGGGTTCTGCTCCTTCGGCCAGAACCGATTGAAGTGCGCACGCAGTTCATCCTTGCCGACGGCCCGGCCGAACTGGTTGTCGTAGTACTCGCCGACGCCCTCCCACACGGCATCTTCGGTGTACAGATCGAGGATGAGCTCGATTCGCTGCGCGTCGTCCACGACTCCGAACTCGGGGCAGGGGGTGTCGCAGAGGAACATGTAGCGGGCCTGGATTCGGCGGATGTCCGCTTCGGCCTCGAGGGCTTCGATGCGCTTGACGAGGGATTCGATCGTGGCGTTGTCGGTCATGGGCTTTCCTTCTCTTGTTGATGGACGAGTCGTCCTGGCGAATCAGGACCAGATGACGTCAGTAGAGTTCGATGACGAGTTTCTCCGTTAGTGCCCGCGAAACACACAGCGCCATCTCGTTGTTGGCGGCTTTGTCGGCGGCGGAAAGGCAGTTGTCGCGGTGGTCGGGTACACCGTCGAGGACTCCGGAGACGCAGGATCCGCAAACGCCTTCTTCGCATGACTTGAAGACCTCGATCCCGTGCTCCTCGAGAACCTGCAGGATCGTGCGATCGGCGGGCACATCGTACGATTCGCCGTCGATCTCGACGACGAACGGACGGTCGCCCGCGGTGTCGATGTCCTTGGCGGTGAAGTTCTCGATGTGGACGTGTCCGGCGCCGACGGTCTCGCCGAACACCTCGGAGACCTGTTCCATGAATCCATCCGGCCCGCAGGTGTATACGTGACTGCGCGGCGTGAGCGTCTCTCTGATCGAGCGGAGGATCGCGGGTTGCTCCCGTCGCGGGACCCCGGGGTGCAGGAGCACGTTCGAGCTGAACTCGACGCCGCTCGAGAGGAGATCGGCGAACGCCATCTCGTCGCGGGAGCGGGCGAAATAGAGGAGTGTGAAAGCCGCTCCGCGGCGGTGGAGTTCGTGTGCCATGTTCAGCAGCGGGGTGACCCCGATGCCGCCGGCGACGAGGACGTGCTGATCGGCGCCGTCGTCGATCGCGAGGAGATTGCGCGGTTCGCCGATCGTGAGGCGGTCTCCCGGAACGACCTCGTGCAGGGCCCGGGAGCCACCCCTCGAATCCGGTTCGCGCTTCACGGCGATCAGCAGCCCCGACAGATCGGACGGTTCACCGCAGAGCGAGTACTGGCGGAGAACGCCCGTCGGACCTGTGACGTCGATGTGCGCGCCGGCCTCATAGGGACGGAACGGCGATCCGTCCTCGCGGACGAGTCGGAGGACCCGCACGTCGCGGGTCTCCTCGACGACCTCGTCGATGACCGCGGTGTGTGATCCGCCGAGCTCCGCGGTTGACGATGATCCGACGGCGGGGGAGGTCCCTGCGTCCTCCGAGATTGTTGTCACGGTGGCCCTTTCTCGTGCTGAGGGCGCGCGCAGGCGGCGCCCTACGGTGCCGATTGTTCTCGTACGCCCGACCAGGCGACATGATGTGGTCCGGTGACCGAACCCACAGCCGGATGGTGCCGAGCGGGAAGATGGAAAGTTCTTTGCTGCAACGGGGTTCGGTGAGCGAACCCGTTCGTTCCGCCGAGGTCTCGCGGCTGCGATCGTGGTCGGCGACACTGTGGACTCGAGTCAGGAGCACAACCATGACCGACGTGACCGTTCGATGCGGCTACGCCGACACCGACCTGGGGCAGTTGCACTACGCGGAGGCGGGCGGGGGCGGAGGTGCTCCGGTGCTGTTGCTGCACCAGACCCCGCGCTCCTGGGATGAATACCGTGAGGTGTTACCGCTGCTCGCAGCCAACCGTCGCGTCATCGCGATGGACATGTACGGATTCGGTCTGTCGGCGAAACCGCCGGTGGGAACGCCGCAGACGATCGAACAGTACGCCCTCGGCGCGATCACTCTCCTCGACGCCCTCGGCATCGAGAAGTTCTCGATCGTGGGCCATCACACCGGGAGTTTCGTGGCGTCGGAGGTGGCCTCGGCGGTTCCTGATCGCGTTGCCGCCCTGGTGCTCTCTGGCGCCGAGTACGCGGACGCGGAGTTCCGTGACACCGTGACCCGGGAGATGCACGGTGAGGAAGTCGAGGGTGGAACCGCCGGTGATGTCGACGTCGCGACCGTCGAGGACGACGGTTCCCATCTCCAGGTGCTGTGGAGCAAGCGAGCACCGGTCTATCCGGATCACCGCCCCGACATCCTCAACCGGTACATCCGCGATGCACTGGCACCCGGCGTCGATCCTGCCGAAGGTCACCTCGCTTGTGCCCGTTACCGGATGGAGGACCGTGTCGACCTGGTGTCCGCACCGATACTGATCCTCGCCAACACCGGTGACCCGGTGTCCTATCCGCATCGTGATCGCGTCCTGACGGCCTATCCCAACGCAACGTCGGTCGAGATGGTCGAGATCGTGGGTGGGACTGTGCCGGTCATGGAACACAAGACGGCCGAAGTGGTTGCCGCGCTTGAGGAATTCTTCGACAAAGTAGGGGTGTGAACCGATGACCGCAGAGCTTTCGCCGACCCAACTGGCATTTCGCGGCGCGATGGCGAACCTGTCCGCCGGCGTCGGCGTGGTCACGACCGACGGCGAACACGGCCGTGCGGGTACGACGGTCACCGCATTGTGCTCGGTGACGGACTCGCCGCCCACGATGGCCGTGTGCGTCAATCAGACGGCCACCGCGCATGACGCGTTCGTGTCGAACGGTCGTATCGGTATCAACGTGCTCGGCCAGGAGCAGCAGGACGTGGCGTTGATCTTCGCGAACGCCACAGACATCCCGCGGGAGAAGCGGTTCGACGACGAGCGGTGGGATCTCGCCGGCCATGGTGTTCCTGTCCTCGAGGGATCGATGGCCTCACTGGTGGGCCGGATCTCGACGGTGGCTCAGCACGGCTCGCATTCGGTGCTCTTCGTGGAGATCGACACCGTGCTCACCTCCGCCGACGGCGGCGGCCTCGTCTACTTCCAGCGAGAGTTTCATGCCGTCGGGTGAGGGCGGGGGCGGTTCGACCACGGCCGACAGTGAGACTCCGCGCATGACGCTCGTCTGTTACAACGACACCCACGGGTGGGGGTGGAAGCATGTGGACTTGTTCGTCCACGATGCCGCCGGCCGCGAACTCGGCTGGGTCCATTGGGGAGTGCCGGAAGACGGTCCCGACGCGGCGGACCGGGTCACCGCGACGGTGGAGCCGTCCCTGCGACGTACATCGGACTGGCGACACTCGCAGAGTGCAAGTGGCATGGACTATTGGGAGGCCGACGCCTCCTGGGCCGACCAGAGCTGATGACGCGCTGCTGCCGGAGACGCGCGTGTGGCTCTCCGGCAGCAGGAAACATCAGACCGCCCAACGCTCGGGACTGCGGCGCGGCCGGGTCGCCGGGCCGCCGAGCCCGCGCGAGATGTCGGCCGAGGCCGACCACAGCGCGTGAAGAACCTTCTGGTCGTCGCGGCGCTCGGCCGCCATCGAGATCGAGATGGCGGCAACGACTCCGCCGGTCGCCGGACCGAACACCGGGACCGCGATGGTCTTGTATCCGGGCACGCAGCGCTGGTTCTCGTCCGAGTAGCGGCGCTCACGGATGGACGCGAAACGTAGGTCACGTTCGCGACGGGTGATCCCGAGGTGGGGCATGGTCGCGGCGTCGAGCTCGCTCGGGGTGAAATCGCCGTAGGCGAGGAACAGCTGACCGGAAGCGGTGGTGTGCATCGGGACGCGGTATTCGACGGAAGCCAGAAGACGCATCTCGCGCCGTCCGGCGAACCGCTCGAGGTAGACACACTCCGAACCCTGCGGTACCGCCAGGTGGGTGACGCCCTTGGTCGCCGAGCGCAGGTCCATCAGGGCGGGCCGAGCCATGGACCGCAGGCTCGCGGGTCCGGGAACGAGCTGTCCGAGTTCGAACATGCGCCAGCCGAGTTGGTAGCCGTCGGGGGTCCGCTCCAGCAATCCGAGGGACGACAGTTCCATGGCCAACCGGTGGGCGCTCGCCTTCGGAACACCCGAGCGCCGGCTCAGTTCGGTGAGACCCATAGTGCTCGGGCCCGCACCGAACGCCGCCAGCAGTTGATGCGCCTTGCCCAGGACGGAGATCGGATGGGTGGTGGCGCCGCTGCCGATCTCGACCGTTTCGGTCTCGGCGATGTTCGACGCTGTGTTGATGTTGACCATTCTTGCTCCCGCTGCCTTGCCTGGGCGTTTTCCATTTGGACAACAGAATTCTGCGCAGATTGTGTTTCCGGTTGCAGCCGGTTCAAGTTACGAATGTGAAACGTTGTCCATTTGGACAACGACTCGCGTTCGGCTGGGTTCGGTCAGCGAACCGGAGCGTGGTCGAGGGTTCGAACGCTGTGTGATCGTGCCGAGGACCCGATCGCCAGCCGTCTGCGAGGAGCACCGTGCGCCACCCTGACCTGTCCCATCTCCCCGAGCCCGCGGCCCGCCGCCCCCGAGTCGAGAGCCCCGAGGCGAAAAGCGTGCGAGCCCGATGACCGCCGATATCACGGTGACGGCATCAGGTGTCGTCGAGGCGCTCCGCGGCAGGCTACGAGGCGAGGTTGCGACACCGTCGGACGCTCGGTACGGCGAGCTGGTCGCGGGATTTCATCTGGCGTTCGCCCATACGCCGCCGGTGGCCGTCGGGCCGACCGGCGTCGACGATGTCGTCGCCATCGTCACCCTGGCGCGAGAAGCCGGGCTACCGGTGACCGCGCTCGGGGAAGGACACGGTTTCCATCGCGGGGTGAGTGACGGAATCCTCGTGCGCACCCGCGGGCTGCGGTCGGTGACCGTCGACCCGGCCACGAATACCGCCAGGATCGGTGCCGGCACCAAGTGGCAGGAAGTCGCCGACGCTGCGGCCCCCTTCGGCCTGACGCCGCTGTCCGGATCCGATGCGGGTGTCGGTGCCGTCGGGTACGTGCTGGGTGGAGGCCTGGGGCCACTCGGCCGGACCTACGGTTATGGCGCCGACGCGGTCATCTCGTTCGACGTCGTGACCGGCGACGGGCGTGCGCTCACGGTCGACGACCAACACCACGCCGAGCTCTTCTGGGCGTTGCGGGGCGGCAATCACGGGCTCGGCATCGTCACCGCGATGACGGTCAGGCTCGTGCCTCTCGACACCGTGCACGGCAACGCGTGGTACTATGCGGCAACCGATGTCGAGGCGGTGCTTCGGGACTGGGTGCGATGGTGTGGCGGCATCCCCGACACCATGAACACCTACGCCCACCTGGTCCGGATGCCCGACGATCCCGAACTCCCCGAACCGCTCCGTGGCCAAACCCTGCTCGAACTGATCCACATCTACGTCGGCGACGAATCCGACGGTCTCGAATTGGTCGAACCTCTTCTCCGATCGGCCGAACCGGTGTTCCATGAGCCGGGAAGGGTGCGCGAGGACACGATGGCCCCGGTGACCGTCGCCGACGGCGGAATCTATCTCGACGACCTCGACGACGAGGCCGTCGACGCGATCCTGGCACTTGCCGGACCGCAACATTCCTACGACGACGTCCCCCTCGTCTCGGTGGGTCTGCAACGCCTGGGCGGCGCGCTGGCCTCGCCGAGGACGTCGAGCAATGCGGTGACCGGACGTGACGCCGCGTACGCATTCCACGTGATCGGCGCGGAGCCCGACGTGATCGACACGGTGATCACGGATCAGATCCGTGCCCTGCACTGCTGCGTGGACAGGTTGAAGAGCTCCGGAACGATCCCGAACTACATCGGAAAGGCCAACGAGCCGGGCGAGGTCGACCGCGCCTGGCTGCCGGACGTGCGCCGACAGCTGGGTCGGGTTCGCGAGCAGTACGACCCCGACGGAATCTTCCGGGACAGCCACACCAACTGACGCGTTCACGATCAACTGGCATACAAGGAGGTATCGCCATGGCCATGGAGTTCGTCCATGTGACAAATGAACAACGGGTCCTGTTCGGCCGGGGTCAGGTGACCAGACATCTCCGTGACGAGGTCGACCGCATCGGGGCTCGTAAACCCCTGTTGATCGCGTCGGCTCGGGACTCGGGACTGGTCGAACGAATGACGGCGGTACTGCCGCCCGTGGTCCGCATCGACGAGGTGCGGCAACACGTGCCGATCGAGAATGCCGAACGTGCGCGTCTCGTCGCACGTGAGTCGGGCGCGGACGTCCTGATCGCGGTCGGGGGCGGGTCGGCGACCGGACTGGCGAAGGCCATCGCCCTCACCGGCGGACAACCCATCATCGCGGTGCCCACCACCTATTCGGGGTCGGAAGGCACCGACATGTGGGGCTTGACCGAAAACGGCACCAAGACAACCGGGATCGATAGCGCGGTGCTGCCGGTCAGCGTCATCTACGACGCTGATCTCGCGGCGACGCTACCAATTGGGTTAGCAGTCGCGAGCGGCCTGAATGCGCTGGCGCACTGCGTCGATGCGCTGTGGGCCCCGCGTGCCGATCCCATCAACCAGGCATTGGCACTCGAAGCGACGCGTGCGCTGTCCGCGGCGCTGCGGGACATCGCCGGTGATTCGCCGGACATCGACGGCGAGGAGGCGGCTGCCGGCCGTGAGACCGCGTTCTACGGCACCTATCTCTCCGCGGTGGCCTTCGCGTCGGCCGGGTCGGGGCTCCACCACAAGATCTGCCATGTGCTCGGCGGGACTTTCGACATGCCGCACGCACAGACCCATGCTGTGGTCCTCCCGTATGTCCTGGCACTCAATGCTCCCAAGCTGCCTGCACTTTCCGGTCGACTTGCGGAGGTTCTGGGCCATCGGGTGGACGACAGAAGCGGGGCGCCCCACGCCGTCCAAGCCCTCGAGGCCTTGCGGACCGACGTGGCTGCGCCTCGATCACTGGCCGCTCTCGGCCTCCGAGCCGACGACATCCCCGAGGCCGTCGGCCGCGTGGTGGCGATCGCGCCCCCGTCCAATCCCGCGCCGGTGACCAGTGAGTCCATCGATGCGCTGCTCCGCGCCGCGTGGGCGGGTACGCCCGCGACGGAACTCCGCCCGAGCGTGTGATCAACCACCAAGGAGACAATCATGGCCCTGTCCACCCACGCCCGCCTCGATGACGACCACGAGCGGCAAGCGGTGCACGAACAGCTTCTGACCGATCGTGTCGTCGCATCCTTCGAGCAGGCGACCGATCCTCGCCTGAAGGAGGTGATGCAGGCACTGGTCCGACACCTCCACGCGTTCATCCGCGATGTGCGCCTGTCGGAGTCGGAGTGGCGCACCGCCATCGAATTCCTGACCGCCGCCGGACACATCACCGACGACAAGCGGCAGGAGTTCATCCTGCTGTCCGACGTGCTCGGTGCGTCGATGCAGACGATCACCATCGCCAATCCGTCCGTCGGGAATGCCACGGAATCAACCGTTTTCGGGCCGTTCTTCCTCGAGAACTCGCCCGAGATCCCGCTCGGAGGAGATCTCGCCGGCGGTGCCAGGGGTACGCCCTGCTGGTTCTCGGGTCGTGTCACCGACACCGACGGTCTGCCGGTGCACGGTGCGCGGATCGAAGCCTGGGAATGTGATGAGGACGGCTTCTACGACGTGCAATACGGTGACGACCGGATGGCGGCTCGTGCGCACCTGTTCACCGACGAGAACGGTGAATACCGTTTCTGGGGACTCACTCCCGTTCCATATCCCATCCCGCATGACGGCCCGGTCGGCAAGATGCTCGACGCCGTCGGGCGTTCACCGGTGCGCGCGGCACATGTGCACTTCATGGTGAGTGCCGACGGTCTCCGTACCCTGGTGACCCACATCTTCTCCCAGGACGATCCGCAGATTGCACTCGGAGACAGTGTTTTCGGTGTCAAGGACTCTCTCATCAAGGAGTTCGTGCATCACGACGCAGGTGAGGCGACACCCGACGGGCGTGCTGTCGGTGACCGGTCGTGGGACAGCGTCCGGTTCGACATCGTGCTCGCGGCCGAGGATGCCTGACCGCTCGCGACAACCCGAAACAACAGGTGGGCCGTCACCTCTGGGTGACGGCCCACCTGTTTGTCTGTCGTGACGACGGTCAGAGCTCGAACTTGCCGACGCCCTCGATGCCGACACGGGTGAAGGAGTTCTCCGGGATCGATCCCTTACGTGCCTTGAAATGCGGGATGACGTACTTGCCGATCAACTCGATCGTCTTGAGGGTCTTGGAGTGTCCGTACCCGTCGATCTTCAGCACGACCTCGTCGATGCCCATCGCCTCGAGACGTTCGCAGCGCTCGATGAAGAAATCGGGGTCGCCGACCATGAGCATCGGGGTGGTGTCGTTCAGGTACTGGAGATCATCACTGCGGTCACGGATGTTCTCGTACAGCTTCTGCCAGTACTGGTAGCCCGGCGCCTTGGTGCCGGCGAGACCCGCGGCGAGGTCTTCGACGCTCTTGAGCATCGCCCGCATGCTGACTGCCGCGTCGTCGAACGCCTGCTCCTTTGTTGCCGCGCAATAGGCGGGGAATGTGAAACCGGTGATGTGCGGATTGACGGGGTACAGGTTGTCGATCGGTTCCGCCTCTTTGAGTCCGCGCTTGTACTCGTCGATCACCATCTGCTGGTACTCCCAGCCCAGATAGCTGTCGGCGGTCATGACGCCGAGTCCCATCTTGCCTGCGAGATAATGGGTTTCCGGGCTGGTCGCGGTCGCATAGATGGGCGGGAGCTCCTGGCTCTCCAGACGCGGGGTGACCGAGACCCCGTCGATGTCGTAGTAGTCGCCGTGGTAAGTGATCTCATCCTGCGCGAGGGCGCGGATCACGACCTCGATGTGCTCGCGCCATTCGTCTCGCGTCTTCTCTGGGTCGACCCCGAACCCGCGCATGTACTTCTCGTTGTTGGATCGTGCCGTCGCGAACTCGAAGCGCCCGTTGGACAGGATGTCCATGGTGGCCACGCGTTCCGCAACGCGCAGAGGGTGATTGAAGCCCAGACAGGTGATCGCCATCTGGCGGATCTTGATGCTGTTCGTCCGGTCGGCCAGGATCGGCATGATGACCTCGGGTGCCGAGATCGACCACTGGCCCTCCATGAAGTGCTGTTCGGAGGTGCCGATGAAATCGAAGCCCATCTCCTCTGCGAACACCAGTTCCTTGATGGTCTCGCGGAGACGGACTCCGTACGACATGCCCAGGTTCACCTGGGCTTCGGAAACGACGCCGAATTTCACGGTTACTCCTTATTGCGTCAGGGGTTGAGGGGTCGCCTCGGTGATGAGCGCGTCCTTGTCGGGTGTGACGTGTCGGCATCCCGCCGATGGGATTTCACCCGTGCCGCCTCAGTGTCGGAGCCCGCACGGCGCCACTCCAGAAGGCGGACCGGTGAACGGACCCGGGAAGCCGTGAAAGGGCGCGAGTGTCCGTACCGTCGCATCTGTGAACGACCTCGATGCTCAACAGACCTATTACGCACTCGGATTGGCCACGCCTGAGCGCCCTCCGTTGTCCGGTACACACACCTTCGATGCAGTGGTCGTCGGAGCCGGTTACGCGGGTATCTCCGCGGCAACCGCATTCGTCGAGGCCGGAATGAGTGTGATCGTTCTGGAGAAGGCAACCGTCGCGTCAGGTGCCTCGGGCCGCAACGGCGGCATCCTGTTGCTCAGCGAAGGCACGCATCTCGGCGACGCGGAGGAGTCCTCGATCGTCGACGAGTCGCTCGGCGCGGCAGCCGATGAACTCGTCAGGTTCATCGAGGACAACGGAATCGATGCCGACCTACGACGCGGCTCCATCCGGTTGGCGATCACCAAGCGGCAGGCGGCCCAGCTGGCGAAGTCGGCGGTGGCGGGCTCCGAACAGGCCAGAGCCGGTCGACGGTATCTCGACCGCGAGGACCTGAAGGAGTTCTTACGGTCCGATCGCTATGAGGCCGGCCTCTACGAGCGTGACAACATCAACCTCAATCCGCATGCGCTCCTGGAAGGGCTTGCGGCTCATGCGGAGAAGCTCGGCGTCGTCATCGCCGAACACAGCCGGGTCACGGGGATGCACGCGGGCCGTGACCGGGTCACGGTGATGACCGATACGGGGGAGATCCATGCGCAGCGTCTGGTGGTCGCGGCGGGAACCGGCTCCGGTGACGTCGTCCCGTCCACCCAGAAGACCCTGTTCACTGGATACTCGCAGATCGCGGTGACCGAGCCGATCGACGAGGCGATTCTCGACGCGGCGATGCCGTCGTGGTACTCGACGTCGGAGATCGCGTCGTTCTCGCGCTACTTCCGCCGACTCCCGGGCAACCGCCTGCTCTTCGGCATCAGCACGCTGTTCGAGACCATCGACGGACCGGCGCTCGAAGACCGCATCCGCGACGAACTGCGGGACACCTTCCCGACGCTCGGCGACGTCGCGTTCCACAGCGCCTGGGAGGGTGCGATCGCCTCGACCGTCGAAGAGACGCCACTGCTGGATCGCATCGCGCCCACCGCCGTGGTCACCTCGAGCAACGGTGTGCTGGCATCGTGGAACGGCGGACGAATCGCAGCCGCGGCCACCAGCCCCGAATACGCCGCGTACGACCTCCTCCGCGTGAACCGGCACAGCAACTGGCCGCCGCTGGGCGCTCCGGAAAGACTGGTGCGCAAGGCCGCACAGAATCTGTTCCGGATCAAGGACCGTCTGTGACGGCATGACGCTGCAACTGCGAAGCGGGCCCGGAACGTCAGTGTTCCGGGCCCGCTGAGCATTTGGTGGCACGACCGAATTTGGTGGCCCGATCGTCAGAAACGAATCACGGCCCGACCGGTGACCGAACCATGGGAGAGCCGCTCGAGTGCTGTCGACGCTTCGTCGAGTGAGAACTCCTCGACCGTCACCCGGAGTGTGCCGTCCGCGATCTTGGGAAGCAACGACCGTGCGACCTCCTGTGCCCGAGGTTCTTTGTTCAGCAGGTTCACCGGTGCGATGGTGACGTCGGAGAAGAACCAGTTCGGAAGATCGATGGTCAGCTCGGTACCGGCCGTGTAGCCGAGACAGGCGACCTTGCCGCCCGGCTTCACCCACCCGATCCGTTCGCTCAGCGACTGGCCACCGATCGTGTCCAGCAACAGATCTGCCGATTTCGCGTCTCTCAACGCGGAGGTGGCCGCGGCGTCGTCGAGCGCCACACCCCGAACTCCCTCGGGCAGGCGTGCGAGGCGATCGGCGCGGGAGACCAGCGCGATGACCTCGGCGCCGGCGTCTTGTGCGAGTTGCAGTGCCATCGACCCGACCGCGCCGGTCGCACCGCTGACCAGTACCGTCTGTCCGCTTTCGAGCGCCCCGACATCGAAGAGCGCGACGTAGGCGGTGGTGGTCGGGACGAAAAACGTCGCGGCGATCGCCGGATCGAGCGGCGTACCGAGAGGCATCAGCGCGTCGTCGGACACGGCGACCTGCTCGCGCCACGTTCCGTCGCGATCGAGTCCGATGACTCCGTCGCGGAAGATCACCTGGGTGCCGGGCGCATGGGTATCGGATTCGAGGACGGTCGCCGCACCTTCGCAGCCCGGCACGTAGGGGAGCGGGGGAACCAACTCGAAGCGTCCGGTGGACACGGTGATGTCGAGATGGCTCACCGTCGCGGCGTCCACGCGGACCAGGGTCTCACCTGGGCGTCGCGTCGGAACGGGTATGTCCTCGACCACCGGGGGCTTGTCCCAGTCGTGGATTCGGGCGGCGCGCATGGTGAAACCTCTCGGTCAGGGTCGGAACATCCAGAATGGCCGGGAACCCCTGTTGCGCGAACGGCCGGTCCGCTGACCGAACCTGTGGCGGCCTCGTCGGCGGTCAGCCTGACCAAATGACCCAACACGTTCGCCGTATCGAAGTGGAACTCCGATACCGTGCAGGTGAAACGGACACGCCGGCACTCGACTCGGGGAGGACCACATGACGGAAACCGCGCCATCCGCGACAAGCGGCGGTGAGGGGGATCCGGAAACCCGGCGGCGTCTGCTGGATGCCGCGATCCACATCGCGAGCACCGATGGGCTCGGCAAGGTCACCTACCGGTCCGTGGCCGCGCACGCCGGCCTGTCACATAGCCTGGTGCGCTTCTACTTCGGATCAAAAGAAGCCATGGTCAGCGAGGCCCTCGAGCGTGCCGCGCATCTCGACGCGGACGAATCGCAACTCCGCGCAGACTCGATCGACGACTTCAACCGGGACTTCGTCACCGTCATGTCCGGTGAGCGCAACCGCGGCATGCTGCAGTACGACTACTTGTTACGGGCGGTACGCGGTGGTGTGCCCCTGGAGCGCCTCGTGGCCGTATACGACATCTACATCGGGCAGGTCTCCGCGACACTCGAGGAGATCGGTGTCACCGATGACGACGGTTCGCTCGCCGCACTCGTTCTCGCTGCGGTCGACGGGCTCGTGATGCAGCACGCCATCTACGTGTCGGACGACCGCTCGGAGCGCATCCTCGAACGGCTCCGTGAGGTGCTGCGCGTCCTGCAGAGCCATGGGGCCGCCGACGACTGACGGTTCGTGCGGCCGACGGTTCGGTCAACGGACCATCCGAGTGCTCTCCCGGTTGCCGATATGACACCTTCGGCGGGTACCGCGACCGAAGGAGACACCTCGTGCCCGCCACTCAGCTGTTGATCGGTGAGGAATGGGTCGACGCAGCGACCGGAGCCACCGGACAGACCGTCGATCCCGCCACCGGAGAGATCCTGGCAGACTTTGCCGAAGCGAGTCCCGCAGATGTGGACGCTGCCGTTTCCGCAGCGAGGTCGGGGTTCGAATCCGATGAGTGGCGGTCGCTGACGCCCGATGCGCGAGGGAAGATCCTGTGGCGCATCGCCGATCTGATCGAGGAGAACGGCGCCGAGCTCGCGGCGCTGGAGACCTCGGACCAAGGACAGCCCATCGGCGTCAGCACCAACGTCTCGATCCCGTTGGCCGCACAGACCTTTCGCTACTACGCGGGCTGGGCGACCAAACTCGAGGGCAAGGTGTCGCCGGTCTCGATCCCCGGTCAGTTCACCTACCAGCAGCGCCGCCCGCTCGGGGTGGTCGGCCTCATCACTCCGTGGAACTTCCCGTTCGACATCGCCGCATGGAAGCTTGCACCCGCGCTGGCCACGGGGAATGCCGCAATTCTCAAGCCGGCCGAGCAGACCCCCTTGTCGACGGTTCGACTCGTCGAGCTGGCACGTGAGGCGGGAGTCCCCGCAGGCGTCGTGAATCTGCTCACCGGTGGTCCCGAGGTGGGCAAGGCCCTCGTCGCTCATGACGGGGTCGACAAGATCTCGTTCACCGGGTCCACAGCCGTGGGACAGGACATCGTCCGCGCGGCGGCGGCGAGCCTCAAGCGTGTCGGCCTCGAGCTGGGTGGCAAGGCCCCGAGCATCGTCGCGCAGGACGCCGACATCGACGCCGCGGTGATGGGAAATCTGCAGGGCGCGTTGTTCAACACCGGACAGGCATGTGGCGCGTTCACCCGGTTCTTCGTTCACCGCTCGCGGGTGGACGAGTTCGTCGAGAAGATCGCGGCGGCGGCCGACGCGCTGAAGATCGGGCCCGGCTCCGATCCCGAGACCGTCGTCGGACCGCTCGCATCCGCCGAGCACCTGGCTCGGGTCCATGGCTTCGTTACCTCCGGGAAAACCGAAGGGGCACAGCTTGTCACCGGTGGTGAGCGCGTCGGCGGTGAACTGGAGAACGGGTTCTTCTACCGGCCGACGGTGTTTACCGAGGTCACCGACGAGATGACCATCGCACGCGAGGAGATCTTCGGGCCCGTGCTGTCGATCATGCCCTACGAGGATCTCGACGAGGCCATTGCGCGTGCCAACAACACCGACTTCGGTTTGGCGGCGGTCGTCTGGACGCAAGATCTCAAGACCGCACACAGCCTGCCCGAACGAATCGAGGCCGGCACGGTGTTCGTCAATCAGCTTCCGCTCATCGACCCGGGCGCCCCGTGGGGCGGGTTCGGCAAGAGCGGTTGGGGTCGAGAGATGGGTGCCTATTCGCTCGACGAGTACACCGAGACCCAGTCCGTGTTCATCAACCTGGGCTGAAACGCCCCAGGTATCAACGAAGTTCGACCAAGCAGCACCGAGACGGTGAACTCCGCCCCGCCGGGGCGTGGTGTCGTAGCCGGTTTCCGGGGCCCGGAAAGGAAGCTCGATATGCACAGCCACCTCTTCGACGCGTTGACCGCCGACGAGATCAGTGCCGTCTCCACCATCGTTCGCAAGGCCGGGATCGGCGGTGAGCGGCCCGGTTTCGGGTCGGTCTTCACCCAGGAACCCGACAAGGCGCTCCTCCGCGCCGGAGCGGCGGTGTCTCGTCAGGCGCGCGCACTCGTCCTCGATCGGACCTCGGCCGCGACCTTCGACGTCCTGGTCGATCTGGACGACGAGTCGGTTGTCTCCAGCACGCAGCTCACCGACGGTGGTGCGCAGATGCTCGAGGAAGAACTCGAGATCATCCATGACCTCGCCAAGCAGGATCCGCGCTACATCGAGGCACTCGCGAAGCGCGGCATCACCGATCTGACGCTGGTGCAACTCGATCCGTTCGGGGTGGGCAACCGCGCCGACCTCGACGTCTCCGGTCGTCGGCTGTGGGCCTGCGTGACCTACTACCGTCACTTCCCCGAGGACAACGCGTATGCGCACATCGTCGAAGGTGTGATCATCGTCGTCGACACCGTCCGCAAAGAGGTGTTCGACGTGGAGGACCACGGCGTCAAGCCGATGAACCCGACGTGCGACAACTACACCGCAGAGCACAATCAGCCGCTGCGCGACGACATCAAGCCGCTCGACATCATCCAGCCGGAGGGCGTCAGCTTCAGCCTCGACGGCCCGCAGATGGAATGGCAGAAGTGGCGGTTCCGCATCAACATGCATCCGCTGGACGGTCTCGTGCTGTCGGGTGTCGAGTACCGCGACGGTGACACCTACCGTTCGGTGATGCATCGTGGATCGCTGGCCGAGATGATGGTTCCCTACGGGATCCCCGAAGCGGCACACTACTTTCGAAGCGCATTCGACGCCGGCGAGTACGGACTCGGGAAGATGGCCAACTCACTGCTGCTCGGGTGTGATTGTCTGGGGGAGATCACCTACCTCGATGCGGTCATGGCCGACGACGACGGAAACCCGACGACGATCAAGAACGCGATCTGCATCCACGAAGAAGACGCGGGCATCCTCTGGAAGCACACCGACTGGGTCACCGGCAAGGTCGATGTCCGGCGGTCGCGCAAGCTCGTCGTCAGTTTCATCGCCACCGTGGGTAACTACCACTATGGCTTCTACTGGAACTTCTTCCAGGACGGTCACATCGAGGTCGACACCAAATTGCTGGGCATCGTCCAGACCATTTCCTACGAATCCGGCGAGGTGCCGCCCCATGCGACGCCGATCGCCGAGAATCTAGCGGCCACCTGGCATCAGCACCTGTTCTCGTTCCGTCTCGACATGGAGGTCGACGGCTGGGAGAACTCGGTGTACCAGAACGATGTCGACGCGGCGCCGGTCGGGGACGCCAACCCGTACGGGAACGCGATCGCGGTGACCAAGACACTGATCGGGCGTGAGCAGGACGGAGACGGCCTGACCAACCCGCAGACGGCGCGGAGCTGGACGGTCGTGAACCCGAACAAGGCGAACAAGTGGGGTATGCCGGTCGGCTACAAGCTCATCCCGGGCTGGGCGTCGGACACCCTGATCGCTCAGGAACCGTCGCTGATGGTCAAGCGTGCCGGCTTCGCAACCAAGAACATGTGGGTCACCCCGTACCAGCCGGATGAGATGCACTCTGCCGGTGACCATCCGAATCAGGACCGGTCCGGAGCGGGTCTGCCGACCTGGACAGAGGCGAATCGTCCGGTGGAGAACACCGACGTGGTCCTGTGGCACACCGTGGGAGTGACGCACATCCCGCGTTCGGAGGACTGGCCGGTGATGCCGACCGAGGTGGCCAGCTTCATGTTGGTGCCCAACAACTTCTTCGACAAGAACCCTGCTCTGGACGTCCCGGACCTGAGCAAGAGCCACTGCTCGTCCTCGGGGTGCAGCCATTGCCCTCCGGGTGAGTGCACCTGCGGCCACTGAGGGAGTCGTGATGCACACGATCTTGACCCTGGCCGCGTTGATCTCGATGGCGGTCGCGCTCATCGGTTGTGCGGAAGGCAAACGGATCGACGTCCGTAACCTCATGACTATGTCGGTCATGCTCCTCGGCATGGTCGACGTCATGGCACTGGACAGCCGGATTCTGCCCACCTTCGCATGGGTGGCGGTGTTCGCGCTCGCCGCGGTGTCGCAGCTCTTCGGGCCCGACGATTCCGGCCTGCGGTATGTGCGAGTGGCGACGTCGGCAGTCATGGCGGTCCTGTGTGGTGTCATGCCGGCTGCCCTGGGGGCTGGGCGCAGTGCGCATGCCGCGACCGCCGGCTCGGCTCCGGTCTCGCCTGGGCCGACGGGCCACTTGCGTACAGGCCACGGCGCCCACGGCGCGCACATGTCGGCCGATTCCGTTGCGACACAGGCGTCGACGGCCGGTGTCGATGGTTTCTGGCCCGCAGGTCTGGCGATCATGGTTCTGCTGGTGGTCGCGTACGCGGGATTCTTGCTGTGGCAGGTGAGGTTCGGCCGAGGCCGGCGGACCCTGCGATCTCGTATCGAGGTAGGGGCGGGAGTCGCGTCGGTCGGTGCCATGACCGCGATGCTCTTGCTGTGACTGCACATCTCGAAGGCAACGAAAGGGCCGGCAGGGCGGAGATATTCGCCCTGCCGGCCCTTCTTTGCTCTCGGAACGTTCGTCCGTTACCCCTATTTCGCTGCCGTGCCGGGGATTCAGGAAGATCTGGGGGGCGACGCTGTGGGCGACCCGGTTGAACTCCGTGTCGGCGTCGCGGACCTGCCGCTGCTCGGCGCGAGCGCTCGATCGCTGAACGAACACCGAGAAGGCCCCGGCCGGAACATGTCCGGCCGAGGCCTTCTCGGAATCTCTGTCGGATTCGTCAGATACGAGTCTGACCGATGAGCTCGTAGCGTTCGGGGTACTTCGCGCGCACCCAGAAGCCGAAGGCCAGGCCGGCCGCTGCGACGACCAGCAGAATCCAGGGCAGGTTGTTGACCCACCAGGTCGGCACACCGGTCAAGGCGCCGTAGTTGTCGATCCCGGCGTAGGTGCACAGGCTGAGAAGAATCGCCGCCAGTACCGGGGCTCCGACAGTCGTGACACCGATGACCTTACGGCGGAAGAAGAAGACCGCGATCGAGATCGACGCGACGGTAAGCATCCCCACCAGTCCGATGGTGCCCATACCGACCAGTGAGGTCGACATGTCCAGCAGCGGACTGTAATCCGCGGCGAAGTACACGACCGAGAGGAGGACGAACACCACTGCGATCGAGATCAGCCCGATCGACGGCGTTCCCGTCTTCGGATGCGTGACCCCCAAGGCTCGGGGCGCCATGTTGTCCCGGGACAGCGCGAAGAGATAGCGCGCCCCGGCGTTCTGGAAGGCCAGCACGCCGGCAAAGAGGCTGAGCGCGTTGAGGACCGAGAGGATATCCGTCCAGCCGGTTCCGACGTAGTGATCCGACAGGCGGAACACGAATGTGCCGGGGTCCTCGGCCACGGCCGGTACCAGCTCGTCGACGCCGGTGCCGGCAACCATGGCCCACGACGAAAAGGTGTAGAGCCCGCCGATGAGCACGAGGATGATGTAGGTCGCGCGCGGAATCGTTCGCCGCGGCGCCTTCGCCTCTTCGGAGTAGATCGCGGTGGCCTCGAAGCCGAGGAACATCGAGAAGGCGTAGATCACGGCGACCCCGACGGCTCCGGTGAACACCGTGGACGGGCTGAAGACGTCCAGTGTGAAGGCCGGGAAGCCCTGCTCGACAAGGATCGCGATGTCCACGACGAGCAGTCCGATGAGTTCGAGGGTCAGGATCACGAGGAGAACCCGGGCGGTGAGGGTGACACCGGCGACAGCCATGCCGGTCCCGATCACCACACAAGCGATGGCGACGATCAACCATGGCGGGTTGAAGTCGAAGAAGCGTTCCATCAACGCGGTGGCGAAGTAGCTGAACCCACCTACTACAGAAGCTCCCAGTGCGACGTAGACCAGCGCGAGGACGTACGCGGACGCGAGACCGGCGGGGCGCCCGAGACCGGCGCTCACATATGCGTATATCGCGCCCGTGTTGGTGATGTACGGGAGGATCTTCACGAATCCGACCGCGAAGACGGCAAGGATCAGTGACACCAGCAGTAGGGCACCGGGCATGCCGGCGCCGTTGCCGAGCAGCATTCCCAAGGGGATGAGGGCGACGGCCGAGGCGATCGGTGCGGCTGCGGCGATCACCATCGCGACGATGTGGGTGGTCCCAACCGTCCCGCTCTTCAGAGTTGTGGCGTCGTCTGGTGGCACCGGCGCTGCGGTAGAGGGGGTGAGACTGTCGGTCATATGGATTCTCCTGGCGGCTGGAAGCCGTGGCTGTGCAACCCCATGGGGCTGATAGGAGCAGCCGCGGGACAGCACTCGACGATGAGCGCGCGGCTGGCGTGGCGACCGACCTGACACACGCGTGGTCGACGCTGGGTCCGGTCACGACGTGTGCAAATCGGGTGTGGAAATCCTGAGGCCAAACCGTGTGTCGATCGACGCCCGGGTTCACTCATCGGACCGCCGGGGCGCCAACGGCATCCGATCGGCATTTACTTCCGACTCAAGCAGCCAACCCGCGATCGGAGACACGTGACCGCCTACTACCGCCCGTCCACTGAAGACATCACGACACCGTACAGAGCAGGCCGCATGGGTCATCTCCGCGAGGATGATGCGGTACGCACAGGATTCTGGATCGTCCGGCCGGATGAGACGCCTGGCCCGGTCACCCTCACGCTGCCGTTCGACCGGACGATCTACGTCGTCGAGGGTGCCGTCGAGTACGCCGTCACCGACGGTCCCACATACCGGATTGCCGCGGGTGACGCAGCCTCGTTCGTGAAGGGTTCCGAGGTGACGTTCACGGTCCTGGAGGACCTCCGCCAGTTCTACGTCGACAGCCTCTGAGGCGGATCGGTCCCCAGTGTGGTCCGCGGGTCCGGCCAGCGGACCACGCGCGGGTGAACTCGATTGAGCGACACCACAATCACTCTCACCGCCGCCCTGGGCTGCCGGTACCGACCATTTCGATGATAGGAGAATGATGTCCGCAAGCACAGCAGCCGACACCGTGCTGCGAGGTGGGCCCGTACTCGACCTCTCCGACTGGCAGCCGGGCGACCGTGCCACCGCGGCGTGGCTCAGCACGCGCCCGACGGCCATGGCCGTCAAAGACGGCGAGATCGTCGCGCTCGGAGATGACGCCGAGGAGCTGATCGGTGAGGGTACCGAAGTCGTCGAGCTCGACGGTTCCACCGTCATCCCCGGTATCAACGACGGGCACCTCCACTTCACGGCTTATTCCGTCACCACGCACACATACGTGAAGATGGGCACCGACATCTTCACCGACCTCGCACAGCTTCCCCAGTTCTTGACACGGGACAAGATCGATCCGAGCGGCTGGATCCGCGGACACGGCTGGGACGGCCTGGTCCTCGGGCGCAACCTTACTGCCGAGGACATCGACAAGGCACTGGAGGCCAACGGGATTCCCGGTACCCCGGTGGTTCTCTTCGACTGGAGCGGGCACTCGCTGACTGCTAACTCGGTTGCCCTGGAATTGGCCGGGATCACCACGGCAACCCCCGATCCTCCCGGTGGCCTCATCAGCCGCACCGCGGACGGTGCGCCGGCGGGTTTCCTCACCGATGCCGCGATCGCACCCATGATCGAGACGATCCCCACCGTCCCGAGAAGTCAGTTGATCGAGGCGTACCGGGCGGGGCAGGCGGACCTTCATGCCCTCGGGATCACGGCTCTGACCGAACCCGGACTGGGGCCGGGCCACGTGTCGCTGCTCGACGGGTCCGGGTCGGAGGCGGCACTCGAGGTCTTGGGTGACTTCGCTGAGTCCGGCGACCTGACGATGCGTGTCTCCGTGCTCGTGCTGCCGGTGGGTACCGGCGGCTGCAGTGCGAAGGACGTTCGACGGCACCTCGAAGCCGGACTCGCCAACGCCTACGACGACCGCGAGATCGATCCGCGGCGACTGAAGATCGTCGGGGTGAAGGTGTTCGCGGACGGGACCCCGCAGAACGGCACCACGTGGCACAAGGAACCGGTGCACACCGACAACGCGCCGGGGCATCGCTGCGGACACATGGTCATCGCCGGGGACAGCGACGTCGACAAGGTCGCCGAACTGGAAGAGATCATCAGGTACGTCGACGGTGCGGGGTTGCAGATCGGTGTGCATTCGATCGGCGATCAGACCGTGGAGACCGTGATCGACAAGATCGCCGAGATCGCCCCGAACAGCCCGGCGCGTCACTACCTGATCCACACCACCGAGCTCTATCCCGAGGGCATGAAGACCCTGGTGGACAACGGGATCGGCGCCTGCTTCAACCCGGTGATCATCTCGACCTTCGCCACGACGCTCCCAGAGGACCGCGTTCGCCGGACCGAGCCGATCGGGTCGGCGCTGCGCGCGGGGGTCAGGCCCGGGCTCACCTCCGATGCCCCGGTCGTCCCACCGGACTGGCGCCCGGCGGTCGTCTATGCAGTGTCCCGCTCGCATTGCTGGGAAGGCCCGGTCCCGGCCGACGATCTTGAAGGCATCACCAGTCTCGACGCGCTCGCCATGCTCACCCGCGAGGCCGCCTACCGCGAGCACGGCGAACTGTGGCGTGGGACGCTCAAGGTCGGACAGCGCGCTGACCTCGCCGTGCTCGACGGCACCTGGCCCGATGATCCCGAGGTCGAATCGTTGATGGGTCGCCCGATCGCATTGACGATGGTCGACGGCCAGATAGTGCACAGGGTCTGAACAGTCAAGTGGGCCGCGGCAACGCCGCGGCTCACACGGTCCGGGCACCGCAGGTGACGAAGTGTGCGTCGAACGGTCCGGATGCCACGGATCTCGTACCAGCCGCTAGGCTTCATGGGCAAACGTCGATGTGGAGGTGACGATGACCCAGGAACCGGCGGGCGGGGGACTGCCCGGATCCGTGGTTCTCGGGATATCTGTCGTGGACGACCAGATCGCATCCGTCGTCCGTGACGCCGACGGCCACATCCTGGCCAGCAATCTCGTCGACCTGCCGGACCCCTCTGCCCCCGCGGTCGAGACCGCGATCGTCGAACTCGTCGAGTCGGTCCCGGTCGTCGTCGATCAGATCGGCGTCTCCGTCTCCCGCGAGGACGTTCGCAAGCATCTGGCCCAGGTCTTCGCCTCGGAGACCGCGGCCGAGTCCTGGTACGACCGCGTCGTCGTCACCGGATATGCCTCGGCGCTCGCCGAGATCGCGTGCACTCACGCGACCCGCGGCGGCGTCGTCGCCGTCGTCGACCTCGACCGCGATGCCGCTCCGGCGGCCGGTACGACAATGGCCACGATCGACACGACGTCGGGCGCGGTCCTCGGGACGGCCGACTTCACCACCAACCGGCTCGCGCCGGTCACCGATCCGGACGGGGCGTCCGAGCTCTCGACGGCCGTCACCAAGCTGCCGCGCGGTCGCGACATCACCTCGATCATCGTCGTCGGGCCGGGGGCGGAGCTGCCGGGTATCGCCCCGGCCGTCGAGTACGCCGCGCAGCGGCCTGTGACGGTTGCCGGCAACCCGTCGCTGGCCTCGGCGATCGGCGCGGCCGACGCCGCCCTGGTGGCGCTGTCTGCGCCCGCGGGGGCCACGCGGGTGTCGACCGGACGACGCTGGTGGTTCGTCGGTGCCGCGATCGGAGCCGCGGTGTTCCTCGGTGCCGTCGGACTGGCCCTGCTCCTGGCCGGTGAGGGCGAGACCCCCGAACCCGTGTCGGTCACCATCACCGAGACACCCGCGGCCGTGACCGTCACCGCCGACGCGACGACGGTCACCCGGACCGAAACCGAGACGCAGGCCCGCACGACGACGGTCACCACCGCGCCGCGTCCGGTCACCCGGACGACCACGGTGACCGAAGAGATACCCGGCCCCTTCACGGTGACCGAGACGGAGACCACCACCATCGAGGTGCCCGCTCCGGGAGAACCGGGACAGTCGGCGCCCTGACGAGGTGAGCCGGGGAACCGGACCGACTAGACCGGATCGTGCTGGATACGGCTCGCCCGGACCCCGGCGATGATCAGCTTGCGCCGGGTCGCCTCGATCATCTGCGACGACCCCGCGATCAGCACCTGATGGTTCTCCCAGTTCCCGGTGTCGACGACGACGTCGGCGAGGGTGCCGATCCGGTGGTCGATCCCGAGTTCGGCAGGCGCCGCCACCGCGGTGATCCACCACGGATCCCGCTCCTCCTCCGACACCGCGGTGACCTGCAACCACGGATTGGTCGACGCGATACGCCGGAGCACACTCAGGTCGTAGAGCTCGCCGGGATACCGCATGCCGTAGAAGATGTGCGTCGGCGGCGAGTCCGCGCGCTTGGACATCTCGATGAGCAGCGCACGCAGCGGCGCGAGCCCGGTACCGCCGGCGACCATCAGCACGGGCCGGTCCCGGTCGACGTGCAGTGTGCCGTGACTCTGGGACAGCGTCCAGACGTCTCCGACGCTGGTCTCGCTGACGATGGCCGAACTGACCGTCCCACCCTTGATCGCCCGTACGTGGAACTCCAGTTCACCGGCCGGGTTCGGGGGGATCGACGGCGAGAAGTTGCGCCACTGCTTGGGCCACTGCGGCGTGTGGACCTCGAGGTACTGGCCGGCATTGAACGTCAGCGGTGCATGCGCGCTGACCGGATTCCCTGAGGCGATCGAGGCCACCTGGCCGCTGGCCACGGTGCAGACCTGCGTGGTGCATCTGATCCGCAACTCGATGCGGTTCGTGAACTACAAAGACCGCAAAGACGTCGCCCGGGCGATCAAACCGATCTACACCGCCCCCGACGCCGACACCGCTCGCCGCGAGTGGGAAGCCTTCCGGGACTCCGAGCTCGGGCTCAAATATCCGAGTGCGGCATTGGCTTTCGATCGCGCCTGGGACAGATTCATCCCGTTCCTAG
>NZ_BCNF01000111.1 GCF_001485495.1 Gordonia desulfuricans NBRC 100010
ATGCTCGGTCCCGGCTCAATCATCCACGGGTGCCTCTGTCGGCCGGGGTCGTCGACGTGACCACCTCGGACGTGGTTGTCGGATCGGCGACCGGGCCGTCAGCGTAGTGTGGCCAGCCGATCGAGGACGTGCTCGGGGGATGCGGCGGCGGGGATCGTCGCCAGGAGGATGTCGGCACCCAGGATCTCGGGATCGGGATCGCCCGACGACGTCCAGAACGTCTCGGGGACCGTCGCGATCACGACGTCGTCGGCCGCCTCGACCATATCGGCGTGGCGCAAGGCCACCGACCAGCCGACGTGCTTGGCGACGTTGGTCACCGAACCGTACTCCGACAACGATTCCCGCGTATCGGCCGGCGAGCCGACGGCATCGAGCAGGACCAGCGACACCGGGACCGCGCCGAGTCGTCCGAGCCATTCGGCGATGTACATCGAGGCGCTGTCGGCGGCGTCCTCGTCCACCTCGTCCAGATCGGTGCCGGCCACCCCGTGCGCCCACGACAACCAACTCGCCGGGGACGGTACGTGCAGGACGACCGGGCGTCGTGACGACGTACCGATGGTGGTGACCGCGGTGACGAGGCCGGCGACCAGGTCGTCGTCGCCGAGCAGGGTCCGCAGTGCGTAACCGGTGCGGGAACGTCGCCCCATCTCGGTGACCAGATCGGGGGTGCGTTCGAGTTGTGCCTGCTGCCAGCGGCGGACGTCCAGCCACACCGCATCGGGGTCGAGCAGAGAACGGGTCTGACCGAAATGGCCGACGAGAGCGGCGAGATCGGTCCACGGGATGGGTGCGCCCTGGCGGATGACGGCCGTCGCGTAGGCGGTGTCGTCGATGAGCAGTGGACGGGTACGGCCGCTGGGCGGTGCCGAGGTGAGACCGGCGAGACTCATGGGGAACTCCTGGGATGTCAGGGAATCGGGGTGGGAAGGCCGGGTGCGTCCACCGCAGGGGTAAGTGGACGCACCCGGCCGGTCGGGGGCGAGATCAGCGCAGGCGCCGCACCTTCTCGCCGTGCTTGGCCTCCAGCTCGGCCACCCGCTGCTCGAGCGTGGCGATCTTCACCTCGCGGCGATCGGGGATGTTGATCAGCGGCAGCTCGGCGAGCGGGGCGGTCACCCGGCTCGGGCCGTCGATGGTGAACACCGTGGCGGTGAGATCCTCGGTGTCCGAACCCCAGGAACCGTAGTAGTGCAGATCCTTCGGCGGTTCCGGCGTCACGAACTCGGCGCAGAACTCGGCGAACGGCCTGCCCCGCTGCAGCCGCGCCTTGCGGGCCGCGGTACGGGCGGCATCGGTGCCTTCGACGTCGAGCCGGAAGGTCGCCGGATCGTAGTGGACGGCGAAGATGTCCTCGGCCACCTTCTGGCTGATCCGACCCAGCTCGGCGTCGGCGACGACGGACTCCGGGGAACGCTCCAGTGGATCACCGTAGCCACCGCCGGCACCCTGACTGATCATGTACAGCTCGCCGTCCTTGGCGAGATCGAACTGCAGACCCATGTGATAGGTCGAGTACCGGCCGTCGGGGAACGGCTGGTTGTTCATCACCTTCTCGATCGACAGATCGAAGGTCTTGTTGTCCCGGCGGAAATGCTCGTAGACATTGGTGCCCTTGACCATCGCCAACGGATAGGTGCCACACCCGTAGCCGCCGTACATCCCGTAGATCGAGGAGAACTTGGCGCCCGAGGTGACCGTCATGAAACCCCACTGCGGGGTGCCCTCGGCGGCCACGATCATCTCGTAACCCATACCGCCGGTGAACTTCCCGAAGCCCATGTTGTCGCGCACCAGCCGCTTGGCGACCAGCTGCATGAACGGCACCTCCTCTTCCATCACCTCCTGCTCGGCGGTGTCGGCCATCGCACAGAACAGCGGGGAGACCGCATCCTCACCGTCACGGAACGGCTTTGCGCCACCGGGCATCCCGTTGAGGTCGGCACACAGGTTGCCCACCATGTCGCCGTGCTGGGTGATACCACCCCACAGGAACGTGTTGATCTGGTTGAACCAGTTGGCCACCACGTTCGAGTACTTGTGCGGAGTGGAGAACGACATCCGGCTGTAGAGCGCCTGCATCGCCGAGAACCCGCGGAACGATGCCTGCAGCGACTGGCCCATCGGCGCGTCGTAGGAGGCGTCCGCCCAGGTCCCCTCGTCGGAGATGATCTCGATGCAGCTCATCGCGGCCGTGCAGCGTGGCAGATCCGGCCACCAGAACGCCAGGATCGCCTGCATCATCATCGATTTCACCGAACACAGCGGCGAGTTGATGGCGCGGTTGAGGATCTCCGGGCCGGTACCCCGCAGGTCAACCGTCATGTGATCGCCCTTGATGGTGATCTTGCAGGCGAACTTGATCAGGATGTTCTCCTTGAGCGTGGAGTCCATGAACTGATCGAAACGGTAGGTGCCGTCGGGAAGTTCGGCGATGCGGCGGCGCACCTCGGCATCGACATCCTCCACCGTGGTGCGCAGGGCGCCCACGAAGGTGTCCACCCCGACCTCGTCGATCACCTTGTTCACGCGTTCCATGATCTTGTTGACCGCGGTGATCTTGACCTTGAGATCGGCCAGCTGCAGCTTGGGGTCACGCACCGAATGCTGCAGGAAGGTCAGCAGATCGCGACGCAGATGACCGCGTTCGACGATCTTGAACGGACTCATCCGCAGGCCGTCGTCGAAGGCGGTCTCCGAACCGGACGGCATACCGCCCGGTTCACATGCCCCGTTCTCACCCTCGTGGATGGTGGCGGCCACCCACGCGATGATCTCGCCGTCACGGATGATCGGCATGATCATCGACTGGTCGGTGTTGTGCACGTTGCCGTATCGGGCGTCGTTGTGGATGAAGCCGTCACCCTCGTGGATGCCGACGGTCGGCTCGTCCTTCCAGTACTTCATGACATACCGGATCGGGTGGTGCAGGATCGCGCTGAACGCGATCACGCCGTGGCAGGAGAGATAGGAGACGTCGCCGGACGCGGTGTAGATCGCGGTGGTGAGGTCACCCCACTTGGCGCCCGGCGCGGCACCCTGCGCCTCACACATCTCGTAGCCCTCGTCGAGGGCGCCGGCGATACGTTTGCGGATGCGCTCCACCTGCATCCGGTCCACACCGGCGGCGATGGCCAGTTCCTCGTGGTCGGAGCGCTCGGAGATGCTGTGGCTGCGCATGATCTCGCGATCAGGGCCCAGGAACAGCGTGGTCTCGTCCATGAACTTGTCGACCCACTCCTGCTCCTCCGCGGTCAATGCGGGGGTGGTGGGGCGATCGTTGAGTGCAGTCATCGTGTGTCCTTACAGATTTGGTCGATGTGCGCGAAGCGGGTCAGTCCTGCAGGAACCAGACGGCGCCCTGCGGGGTGGGTTCGAGTCGCCACGACGGTTCCACGAGGAAGGTGGTGTTCTCGGTGGTGACGATCGCCGGCCCGTGGATCACCGACTCGGCGGTCAGGGCGTCCTGGTCGTAGACCGGGGTCTCGATGGCCTTGGGATGGCCGATGAAGTGCACCTTGCGGTGTCCGGCCGGAGCGGGTTCGCGGCGGTCGCCGCCGACGGTGAGCTCGTCGAAGTTCACCACATCGCCCTCCACATAGGACGCCACCCGCACGGTGTTGCAGCGGATTCCGGCCTCCGGCGCCGCCGACGAGGCACCGAACCGGTGGCTGTACACGTCGCCGAAGATCTTGATGATCTCCAGCACGTCACCCACACCGTCCATCCGGTTGATGTCGGGCAGGGTGACCGCCTGGGTGAGCAGCTGGTTGCCGTAGCGCATGTCGAGCTCGAGCCGGTGCCGCACATCGTCGGCGGAGAAGCCCTGGCGGACCAGGTCCTCACGCCCCTTGGCCTCGAGTTCGGCGACCACCGTGTTGAATTCGACGTAGTCGTCGTAGAGCGAACGGGTGGTGGCGTTGTACATGGTGACGTGTACGCCGCGCTCGTGGAAGTGCAGCTGGCGCATGTTGCCGGCACCGCATGCGGAGAACACCGACGAGAACGGGGGTGCGAGAACTCGTTTGATCCCGGCGTGGCGGGCGACGCCGCAGGCGTGCAGCGGACCGTTGCCGCCGTAGGCGAGCATGGTGAAGTCCTCCGGCAGGTAGCCGCGGACGCGCAGCTCCTTGCCGATGCCGATCGCCATCTGCTCGTCGACGCCGTCCTTGATCACCCGGGCCACCTCGACGACGTCCATGTCGAGGTGGTCGCACAGGTTCTCCTCCAGGGCGAACCGTGCCCGCTTCGGGTTGAGCTTGATGAACCCGTTGGCGTAGTTGTCCGGATCGAGATAGCCCAGCACCAGGTCGGCGTCGGTCACCGTCGGCTTGAGGCCGCCACGGTCGTAGCAGGCCGGTCCGGGATTCGAGCCGGCCGACTGCGGGCCGATCTTGACCGAGTTGTGGATGCGGTCGTAGCTCGCGATGGAACCGCCACCGGCACCGAGGGTGTCGAGGTGGACCATCGGCACGCTGACCAGCCAGCGGTCGATGGTGGGCAGGAAGTCGTAGTGCTTGACGCCGCCCTCGGGGACCAGGCCGATGTCGAAGGAGGTACCGCCCATGTCGGTGGAGATGACATGCCCGATCCCGGTCTCGTTGGACAGATGCTCGGCCGCACCGACACCGGCGATCGGACCCGAGTGGATGGTCTGCAACGCATCGGTGGAGTTCATCTGCGCCATACCGCCGGAGTTGTGGATCACCAGCATCGGCTTGTCGTAGCCGAAGTCGCGCAGGTTGTTCGACAGCTGGGACAACGCATGGAACATGATCTCGTGCAGGTAGCCGTCGATGATCGTCGACGTGGCACGCACGTACTCGCCCTTGCGGCCGGACACCTGATGACCGAGCAGCACCGGGATGGCGCCCAACTCGTGCGGCGGGAACTCGTCGAGGATGATCTCCTGGATCGCCAGCTCGTGCTCGGGGTTCTCGGTGGCATTGGTCAGCGAGACGACGATCGCCTCGGCGCCGGCGTCGACGAGTTCGCGCACCACCGACCGGACGTCGTCGGGATCGAGTGCGGCGACGACCTTTCCGGCGGAGTTGATGCGCTCCTTGACCGAACGGATCATGGCGCGCGGCACCAGCGGTTCCGGACGCTCGGCGGCGGGCAGGTTCTGCTGCATCGAATAGTCGAGGCCCTCACCGTATCCGCGACCACGCGAGAGCGGGATGGTGTCCTCGAACCCGTGGGTGACGATCGCGGCGACCTGCGGGCCGTTGCGCTCGATCAGGGCGTTGGTGCCCAGGGTGGTGGCGTAGCGCACCGAGTCGACCTCGCTGAGCACCGTCGAGCGGTCCAGTCCCGCACGCTTGCAGGCCAGGTCGAGGGCGTCGTTGAATCCGATCGCCAGATTGTGGTGTGTGGTCAGGGATTTGGCGTCGACGTAGATGTCGTCCCAGACGAAGAAGCAGTCGGTGAAGGTTCCGCCGATGTCAACGGAGATGCGTTTCATGGGTTCTCCCGGAAGAAGATCGAATAGTGGTTCGGGTCAGCGGATCTGGCCGGCGGCCTTCAATGCCGCGGTATAGGCCTGGGCGTCCTCGCCGGGGCCGTAGTTGAAGACCTCCTCGGCGTCGACACCGCGCTCGGCCCACTGCCGGCGCAGCGCGGCGACGTCGACCTGGATGTCGTTGGCCGGCGGATGGCCCGGCGGGAGGTACTCCACCTCGATCTGGGTGGCGCATCCGGGGCAGTAGTACTCCAGGATGCGGCAGTAGGTGGGATCGGGGCTGAAGGTGTACTCGTAGCGCTCCGGGTCGATGATCGGCTGGTGGATCTCGCGCGGATCACGGTCGTACACCAGCGTTCCCGGCTTGTAGTTGTCATGGGCCGAACCCATGTCCTGGGCGCAGACGCGGCACACCCAGCGTTCGGAGTCGAGGTCGATCAGCAGGTATTCGGTCATCGGGACTCGCATGGGAGTCCCTC
Source organism: Gordonia desulfuricans NBRC 100010 (assembly GCF_001485495.1). Lineage (GTDB taxonomy): Bacteria > Actinomycetota > Actinomycetes > Mycobacteriales > Mycobacteriaceae > Gordonia > Gordonia desulfuricans. Next base: position 5,944 of record NZ_BCNF01000111.1, read on the forward strand.
CTTTCGTACGGGAGTGGGGGACAGTCGGTTCGGGAGGATCAGCCGACGTCGGTGAGCAGCAGGTCGCCGGCCGAGGTGACCCGGAAGTGCCAGCCGGGCAGGACCCGTGCGGTGAAGAAGGGGCCCTCGATGATCGCCGGGCCGTCGCCGCTGTGCCCGGGGGAGAGGTCCTCGAGCACATGCACCGGTACCTCGTCGACGGTATCGGCGGCCGACCGGACCCGACGGGTGCCGGTCGCCGGGGCCGGTGTCTCGTCGACCGATTCCTGTTCGGCGAGTTCGGGATGCGGCAGCGGCGCGGTGGTGGTCAGTTCCAGGGTGAGCGTGTGGCCGGGGTACTCGACGTCGTCGCCCGGCGCATACGGCACACGCGACCGGGCGCCGGTGTCGGTGCTCTCGAGGACCAGCTGCCACCGGGTCTCGCAGTCGGCGAGCGCATAGCCCTCCTGGAACATGTCGCGCTCGGCGCGGGCGAGGAGCTCGTTGTGGGTCGCCAGGGCCGCGTCGGCGGTGGCCTCGTCGATCACCACCTCATAGGTCTTGCCGACATCGGAGAACGCGATCCCGAAGGCGGAGAAGACCGCGGCGGTGCGCGGGATGAGCACCTGACGCACACCGGCCCGGCGGGCGGCACCGGCGGCACTCATCGGGCCCGCACCACCGAAGGCGAGCAGCGTGGTGTCGGATTCGACCCACGACGAGAACGACTGTGCCAGTGCGGTGAAGAACGCCTGCTCCATCCGGATCAGCGCCTCGTCGAGACCGATCCCGAGCGGCTCGGCGATGGTCTCGGTGATCACCGCGCGGGAGCGTTCGGCGTCGAGGGTGAAGGTGCCGTCCAGGTAGGTGTCGGCGTCGAGCACCCCGAGCAGCAGGTTGACGTCGGTGATGGTGGCCTGCTTGCCGCCGAAACCGAAGCACGCCGGTCCGGGAGCGGCACCGACCGACTTGGGACCGACGGTGATGGTGCCGTCGGTCACCGCGATCACCGACGATCCGCCGACACCGGTGGAGCGCACATCGCTCATCTCGTAGGAGATGTCGACTCCCTCGATGGCGCCGCGGTCGAGGACGGCGACTTCACTGTCGCGCACCATCCCGACATCGGTGGTGGTACCGCCGATGTCCATCATCAGCGCATGCGGCAGGCCGTATACGCCGGCGAGCGCCGCGGTGCCCTCGAGTCCGCCACGCGGTCCCGACGAGTACGTCTTGAGCGCCACCGACTTGGCCACACGGGAGGATGCGCCGTCGTTGCGGTACACCAGCAGCGGGTTGGCCACCTTGTACTCCTTGAGCCGGCGTTCGGCGCCGTAGAGGAACCGCTCCATGGTCGGGTGCAGGAAGGAGTTGATCACGCACGACCAGGCGCGGCGGGCGTCGTCGCGGTCGCCGGCCAGTTCCCAGCTGTAGATCAGCGGCACCGAGCCGAGCAGATGCCGCGGGAAGCGACGCAGCAGCACATTGCGCAGCGTGCGCTCCACCTCGGCGTCGCCACCGACCACCACGACGCGTGCGGCGCCCTGCGTGGTGAGCCGGTTGACCAGCTGCACGATGTCGAAGTCGAGGGTGTCGGCGTGGGCGTCGACGGTGTGCACACGGTTGCCGATCAGGCCGTCGAACAGCTTGGCCTGGGCGTCGTCGCGCTGCATCTGCTCGGCGAGACCGTCGACGCTGGTGATCACACCGATCATCGGGCCGCGCCGCTCGACCAGCGCATTGGTGCCCTGCGTGGTGGAGTAGCGGATGTGTTGCGCCTGATGAAGCAGCCGCGTGGTGTCGGCCCTGCCGTACAGCTTCTCCGAGGCCTTCTCGATGCCCGTGAACAGGCATTCCGACAGGTCATGCGGGGTGGTGAGGGTCTTGGTGAAGCTGATCGAGGAGCCGTCCCACACGCAGATGTCGGTGAGCGTGCCCCCGTTGTCGATGTTGATGAGTGTGTCCATACCGGTCCGTTCGTCGCCAGTGGATGGGGAGGGTCGAGTGGCGTGCGCCACATCGGATTCCCACTCTGGTGTGGTCTCAGTCACTCGAGATGTGTCAAGATCGGACACATTCGCGCTGGACTATGACTTGGGTCTCATCCACGATTGGTCGAGGACCGAGAACGAGTGCCCGCCCCTGCGGGCGGTCCGGGTGAGGAGCGACGATGCCCAACAGTGCGAACCGGTTGTTGAGGGTGGCGGCTGCCCGTGCAGACTTCCTGGACTCCGGGGTGCAGGGTGCCGCCGGTGTCCCCGACACCGTGGTCGCCTCATGGGAACGCAGCCACGAGGCCGGTGTGGACGTGATGGCGCCGCGCAGCGAGTACACCGAGGACATCGACACCGAATCGCTGCTGCACCGGTGCGCACAGCCGGTGCTCGATCAGCTGATCAGCGACATCGTCGAGATGCCCCTGGTGGTGGCGCTGACCGACAGTCGGGCGCGGATCGTGCGGCGTATCGACGTCTCACCGGCCGTCGGCCGGCTGCTCGATCGTGTGGAGCTGGCGCCGGGATTCCGCTATGCGGAGAACACCGTGGGCACCAACGGCATCGGCACCGTCCTGGAGGCGGGCCGGCCGATCAGCGTCATCGGTCCCGAGCACTTCACCGAACAACTCCAGCCTTTCGCCTGTACCGGCTCACCGATCATCGACCCGGTCACCGGCCGGGTGGAGGGCATCCTCGACATCTCCACGCTGACCACCACATGGAGTCCGGTGATGCACGCGCTGGTCAAGAGCGCCGCCAAGGACATCGGCAACAACCTGCTGATGGACCGCAGTCAGGCGCAGCAGGCGATCTTCGCGACCTACCTGCGGGCCTCGGCGCGCTCGTCCCGACATGCGGTGTTCGCCTTCGGGGATGCGGTGTTCATGGCGAACACGAATGCGCAGAACGGTTTCGACGCCGACGAACAACGCTCCATCCGGGAGCACGCGACCTTCCTGATGAGCCGCACCGGCCACACCAGCGACACGGTGACGATGCCGGGCGGGCGACTGGTGCACATCCGCGGCACCCGCATCGAGATCGGGAGTGCGGTGGTCGGCATGGTGGTGACCGCCGAGGTGATCTCACGCGGCCGTCGACGCCCCGTCGCCGCACAGGGTTTCGGGGTGCAACGGCTGCCCAGTGCCGGGGTGGCGACCGCGGCGACCACGGCATTGGCCGGTGACCTGGGCCGAACGCACACATCGGTGGTCACCGGTCGGTCACCGGTGTGGCAGCGTGCCTGCGACGAACTGCGCAGCGCACTCGAGCACCGGCGGCCCGTGGTGGTGATGGGGGAGACCGGGACCGGGAAGTTCACCCTGGCCGGGGAACTGTTCCACTCGTTGTACTCCGGGGCCCGCAGCGTCGTCATCGACGCCACCCAGGCCGATGGCACCCAGTTCGACGGTGCCCAGTTCGAGGGTGCCCGGTTCGACGCCGACAGCCGGGTGGACGATGTGCCGCCGCTGGTCGAGGAGGTCGACGAGCCCACCCTGATGATCGTGCGGAACATCGATCAGTGTTCCACCGACGGTGTGGAACGGCTGGATGCGCTGTTCACCCAGATCGGTGCGGTCGACGGCCCGGTGTGGTTCCTGGCGACGCTCTCGGATTCGGCACTCGACTCGCATCTCCCGTTCCGGCAGTTGCTGTCCCACTTCGACGGTTCGATCGCGGTGCCACCGTTGCGGTGCCGCACCGACGATCTCAATGCCATCGTGTCCGCGTTGTCGGCGGAACTGGCCGGCGGTCGCAGCGTCCGCTTCAGTCCGGAAGCGTGGCGGATCATCACGCACTACTCGTGGCCGCGCAACATCTCTCAGCTGCGTGAGGCGCTCGATCATGCGCTGCACCGCCGGCCGGCCGGTGAGATCCAGGCGACCGATCTGCCCGGCTACTGTCACACCGTGTCGGCCCGCACGCTGACCCCGCTGGAGAACGCCGAGCGGGACATGATCGTCGCGGCACTGCAGAACAACGGTGGCAATCGGGTTGCGGCGGCGACCGAGGTGGGGATGTCGCGGTCGACGCTGTACCGGAAGCTCAAGAGCTACGGGATCACCGCCTGAGGGATGGGCCGTAAGGGGGATTTCGGTGTATATCCGCTGATCCCGGGGTGTTTCGGCGGTTGTGGTCGGCGGTGTGATGCACAGGTGCGCTGTGAGAACGCTGAGAGCGCACCCCTGGAATGGTAAGGCTTACCTGGGTTACGTTGGGCCACCGAATGATCGGACAGACCAACCTGGGGTGGGCTCATCGTGGAACTTTCTCGTCGGCACTTCTTGGCGGCCGCGCTCGGTGCCTCCGCGCTACTGGCGCTCGCCGCGTGCGGCGGCAACGGCGCAGGCGGCAGTACGGGTGGGACGCTGCGGGTCGGCGCGCTGGGCAAGGCGTCGACCACCGAGCGTGACCCGCACCAGACACTGAGCAACGACAGCGATTTCCTCATCGCCTCCCTGGTGTACGACGCGCTCACCGTCCCGGGGGCCGACCCCAACGTCGCCCCGCGGCTGGCCACCCAATGGACCCAGCTCGACGACCTCCGCAGCTGGCGGTTCACCATCGCCGACGGCGCCACCTTCCACGACGGCTCACCGGTCACCTCCGCCGACGTCGTCTGGTCGCTGCGCCGTCTCCGTGAGATCGCCGGTGAGACAAAGGTTCCGGTGGCCTCGGTCGATGACGTCGTCGCCGACGGTCCCGATGCGGTGGTGATCACCACCGCAGCACCCAACCGGGAGCTCCCGTTGCTGTTGCGGCTCATGACCTTCACCGTGAAGGAGGGCACCACCGACTTCACCTCGGCGAACGGTACCGTCCGTTCGAACTCGAGTCGTACACCGACGGGAACGCGCGACTGGTGCGCAACGAAACCTGGTACGGGGGTGCGCCCCGGCTGGACGCGATCGAGGTCACCCGATTCGACAGCCCCACGGCGATGGCGAACGCAGTGCTCACCGGTCAGATCGACCTGGCCTCGAATGTCGGTGCGGTGGCGGGACGTACCGCCGAGGGACGCTCGGACCTCACCGTCGTCCGACGCCCCAACGACGTCGTGATCGCCGTGGTGATGCGTACCTCCGGCGGTCCGTTCGCCGACCCGCGGGTACGTGAGGCGCTGCGCCTGGCCACCGACCGCGAGGCGATGGTCACCCAGGTGGCCTCCGGATACGGCAGTGTGGCCAATGACGTTCTGGGTGTGGGTGATCCGCTCTACGACAAGTCGCTTCCCCAGCGCCGTCGCGACCTCGCCCGCGCCCGGCAGCTCCTCGCCGAGGCCGGCTTCGACACCGGGGCCACCTACCCCCTGGTCACCAAGGAGGAAGCCGTCGGGGAGGTCGATTCGGTGAAGCTCTTCGCCACCCAGGTCGCCGACATCGGCGTCACCGTCGACGTGGTGGTTCAGGACGCCAACACCTTCTACGACGAAACCTGGTTGCAGGCACCGTTCTACACCGTGAACTGGGGGACCAACGACTCCGTGATCTTCTTCGCGAGCAAGACCATGTACTCCGGAACCAAGTGGAACGAGACCGATTTCCACGACCCCGAGTTCGACGCGGCCTACACCGCGGCGCTCTCGGCCGCCGACGACGCGAGCTACACCGCGGCGAGCACCACCCTCCAACGGATCCAGTACGAGCGTGGGGGCTACATCGTCTGGGGCATGGTCGACGGGGTCGACGTCGCATCGTCGACGGTCTCCGGCCTGCCGACGCTCGGCGGGTACGGCCGTGTCCAGCTCGAGAAGGCGTGGCTGTCGAGTTGATCACGCCCGGTGCGGCGTTGGTGGAAGCATCGGGGTCGTGGCCGAGGCGGTCTGCCCCCACCGTGATCTGGATCGCCACCGTGATCGCACAGCGGGCGTTGCTGCTCCTGGCCGTCCTGACCCTCGTGTTCGCCGCCGTGGACTTCCTGCCCGGAAATGCGGCACGCGCAGCACTCGGTCGCGATGCGACTCCGGAACAGGTTGCGGCATACGAGCATGCACTCGGCCTGGACCGGCCCCTCGCCGTCCGCTACGTCGACTGGTTGGGCGGACTGCTGACCGGCGACCTCGGAACCACCGTCCGCGGCATCCCGATCGGTGAGGTCGTGTCGACCAAGATGCCCAACACGTTGCTGCTCGGCGGGCTGGCGCTGGTCGTGACCGCGCTGGTCACCGTTGCCGGTGGTGCGGTGTGGGCACTGCGACCCCGCGGGATCTCCGCGCGGGTGCTGTCGCCGTCGACGACGATGATGATCGCCGTACCCGAATTCGTGGTCGCCACCATGCTGGTGTTCGTCTTCTCGCTGGGGGCCGGCTGGTTTCCGGCGGTGACCATCACGAATGCGGCAGGCGCACCGGCGAGCCCGTCGATGCTGGTCCTCCCGGTCCTCGCCCTGGCCATCCCACAGTCGGCGTGGAACATTCGTGTCGCCCGTGCGGCGCTCGTCGACGCATCGGGCTCACCCCACGTGTCGGCCGCAGAACTCGACGGGCTCGGGCAGCGGCACATCCTGTTCCGCCATGTGTTCCCGATCGCCCTGCCCACCATCGCCACCTCACTGGCCACCTCGGTGGGCATGCTGCTCGGCGGTGCGCTGGTGGTCGAGACCATCTTCAACTATCCGGGGATCGGATCGGTCCTGGCCGGATCGGTGGCCGACCGTGACGCCGTGCTGGTCGCATCCGTTGTCGCCCTCCCCGGTGCCGCGATCACCGTGATCCTGCTGGCCGCCGACCTCCTGCGCGTCTGGGCGGTGCGTGGACGATGAGGATTCCGGCCATGAGAACCCCGGCCAGGAGAACCCCGGCGATCGCCCCGCGGGTACGGGCGGTTCTCCTGGTGATCCCGGCGCTGGTGATCGTCGGCATCGCCGTCGTCGGACCGTGGATCGCCCCGCACCGCGTCGACGAGGGCGTCGGAATCCCCTACGCACCGGCATCATCACAGGCTCCTGCCGGAACCGATCACCTCGGCCAGGACGTCTGGAGTCACCTGCTCACCGGCGGCTGGGGGCTGTTGCTGTTGGCCACGATGATCGCCCTGCTGGTGACCTTCCTCGCGGCGGTGATCGGGACCATCGCGGCCGTGCGACCCGCCGTGGGGGACGCCATCGAACGGTGCACGGACCTGTTGATGCTGGTACCGCCGGTGTTGGCGATCCTGCTGGTGATGCTGTCGTGGCCGCAGTCGGGGGCCTATGGCCTCGTCGGGATCGCCGTGGTCATCGGAACCACCTATTCGGCACGGGTTTTCGCGGCCGCGGCGGCCGGGATCGCGGTGAGCGGCTACGTCGAGGTGGCCGTCGCCAGTGGAGAGCGACTGTGGTACCTGGTCTTTCGTGAGGTGCTCCCCAATCTGCGGCACACCGTGACCACGCAGCTCGGGCTGCGATTCGTCGAGGCGATGTATCTGGTCAGCACCGCCGCATTCCTGCAGCTGCCCGCCACGCTCGGCCGAACGAACTGGGCGGTGATGGTCCGGGAGAACGGCGCGGGCATCCTGCTGAACCCGTGGGCGGTGGTGCTGCCGAGCATTGCCATCGGTGTCCTCGCGATCAGCGTCAACCTCACCATCGACGCGCTACGCCCCGACGACCGACGGATGCGCACATGACCCGGCCGCATGTCGTCGTCGACGACCTCACCGTGACCACATCCGACGGTCTCCACACACTGCTGACCCACGGTGCACTGACCCTGCGGCCCGGGAAGATCACCGCGATCAGTGGTGAATCCGGCTCGGGCAAGACCACATTGATGCAGGCGGTGCTCGGTCACCTGCCACCCGGTGCGCGACTCGGTGCGGGCAGTGTCCGTGTCCTCGGACATGATGTCCTGAGGCTGCCGCCCGATGAGCTCCGTGCGCTCCGACGCGAGCACCTGGCCTTCGTGGGGCAGGATCCGGGTTCCGCACTCAATCCGACGATGCGGGTGCGGACCCTGCTCGGTGAACTCGCCGACGACACCGCGCACCGCGATCCCGGTTGGGCGCTCGATCGGGTGGGCCTGCCCGCATCGATGACGGGCCGGCGGCCGGGAGAGTTGTCCGGTGGGCAACAGCGCCGGGTTGCGTTGGCGCGAGCGCTGGTTCGGGGTGTGGACGTGCTGCTGGTGGACGAACCGTTCGCCGGACTCGACGCCCGGGTCCGCGACGGCATCGTCGAGCTCCTCCGCGAACTCGCCGACGAGGAAGGTCTGGCGATCGGGGTCTCCGGTCATCAGGCCGCCACCCTGGACGCGCTCGCCGACGAGCACGTCGTCGTCGGACCGGCCGTTCCGGTGTCGTACACGCCGGCCCCGTGCACGGCCACTCCCGCCGGGCGCGGAGCATCGGGCGGCAGGATACCCGGTGACACAGGCGATTCGGTGATCCTCGCCGGTGCCGGCATCCGGCTCGTCCGCGGTGGGCAACCCGTGCTCGACGGTGCCGACATCGCCCTGCGGCGCGGTCGTTCGACGGCGGTGGTCGGAGCGTCGGGTGCGGGGAAGACCAGCCTCGCCCGGGTGCCGGCCGGACTCGAATCCCCGGCCACCGGAACCCTTCACCTCGACGGTGATCGCATCAACCTGCGCGGATCACGCCGACGCCGGGATGTGCGGCGGGCCATCCAGCTCGTGCCACAGAATCCGATGTCGACGCTCAATCCGGCCAGGACGGTGGCCGAGACCCTCGCCCGTCCACTGCAGCGGTCGGGAGTCGGGGACGGTGGCCGACGCACACAGGTGATCGACGAACTGCTCGAATCGGTGGGGCTGACCGGCGAGCACAGGACCCGGTACCCCCATGAGCTGTCGGGCGGTCAGCGGCAACGGGTCTCGGTGGCGCGTGCCCTCGCCCATCGGCCCGAGGTGTTGATCTGTGATGAGGTGACATCGGCGCTCGACGAGGCCACCGCGGCGTCGATCATGGAACTGCTGCGCGATGTGATGGACGAGCGACGGATCGCGGTGATGGTGATCAGCCACGATCTCGACCTGGTCCGACGGTTCTGCGACAGCACCCTCACCCTGACCGCCGGACGGCTGGTCGAGACGTGACCGGGGACGGTTCGGGCCGTGCGGACCGCCCGGATGCCGCGCGGCCGGTGGGTGCAGACGCCGACCCGATGACCTACCGGCGCACCGGCCGTGAGCTGGTGGGGCTGTCGGCGCCGATCGCCCTCACCCAGCTCGCGCAGGTCGCGCTGACCACCACCGACCTCGCGATGATGGGACTGATCAGCACCGAGGCCCTCGCCGCCGGTGGCCTCGCGATCACCCTGTTCAACCAGGTCCGCACGATGGGCGTCGGCCTGATCACCGCGGTGGGCAACCTGGTCGCGCATGCGGTGGGGCGCCACGGCCGGGCTTGCGCGGCCGACGGGGCCCGGGCGATCGCGGATGGCCCGGACGCCACCGATGTCGCGGACGAGATCCGCGACATCGTGCGGTCGAGCTTCCTGATCGCGACCCTCGCCGGGATCGCCGGCGGCGTGGTCCTGGTCGCGCTCGGTATGGTGCTGCGTGTCGTCGGAGTGGGCGCCACGGTCGCGGAACCGACGATGTGGATGCTCGTCGCGCTGGCCCCGGGACTGTTGCCGTGTCTGTGGTTTCAGGTGATCCGACAGTTCACCGTCGGCATGCGACGACCCAAGGCGCTTCTGCTGATCACCGTCGTGTCGATGCTGATCAACATCGCGCTCAACTGGATGTTCATCCACGGGACCTTCGGGATGCCCGCCCTCGGACTGACCGGGATCGGACTCTCCACCTCGCTGGTCTATCTGGTGACATTCGTGATCATCGCGATCGTGGTGCGGCGCGACCGTACCCTCGCGCCGATCTTCGGTGTGGCAGTGCATCGTTCGCAGGCATCCACGGTGCGGCGCATCCTGCGTCTCGGGACGCCGATCGCCGGGACCTACGGCAGTGAGGCCGGTCTGTTCACGGTGGCGGCGATCATCATCGGCGGATTCGGGGCGCCGGCCCTCGCTGCGCACAACGTGGTCAACCAGCTCACCTACATCGTCTTCCAGGTCTCGGTGGGTATCTCGCACGGTTCGTCGATCCTGGTGAGCCGGTTCGTCGGTCTCGGCACCGCCGTACGGTCGAGGACGGTCGCGATCGTCGCCTACTCCCACGCGGCGGTGGTCGTCGGCGCCGTCGGCGTGGTCTATCTCCTTGCCCCGAACGCGGTTCTGGGATTGTTCACCGACATTTCTGACGATGCGGTCATGTCGGTCGCGACGGTCCTGCTCGCGATCGCCGTGTTCCAGCAGTTCGTCGACTCCGCGCAGAACATCGGTATCGGACTCCTATGCGGCGTGCAGGACACCACGTCGAGCTTCGCGATCACCCTGATCGGGTACTGGGTTGTGGGCCTGCCGGTGGGCTTGATCCTGGCGTACGGACTGGGTCTGGAGACGACCGGCATCTGGGTCGGACTGTCGTGCGGTCTGCTGATCGCGGCGCTCCTGCTGTTGCGGACCTTCCGACGACGGCTGGCGGTGATCGAATCCCGGGCCTGATGCGCCCCACCCGAGCACGGTCCGAGCGGGATGCGGCCGAACCGTTCTCGACAGGGCCCGCGATCGGATCGTCGTGAATCCGGTGATGCACCCGGCGAGTACGACCCGGGCGACCTACGATCGCGGTACCCGACGGTGTCGGGACGCAGGGCGCGGTTCGGGCCGGGCCGCGCCGTGGGCTGCCCGAGGACTGTGTCGTCCGGGAAGGACCTGATGGAGACCTCCGCGACATTGCGGTTCGCGCTCTTGCTCACCTGTGCGAGCGGATTCCTCGACAGCTACACCTTTCTGGTCCGCGGCGGGGTGTTCGCGAATGCGCAGACCGGCAACGTCATCTTCTTCGGGATCGATCTCGCCGGGCGGCAGTGGCATCAGGCGCTCGGGCATCTGTGGCCGATCATCGCCTTCGTCGTCGGCGTGGTGTCGGCGGTACACATCAAGGCCGGCCGCCTCGACCGGATACTGCACTACCCGATCCGCGTGACGGTGGCGCTGTTCGCCGTGATCCTGTGCGCCGTGGGATTCGTGCCCACTTCCGCGCCACACTGGATTGCGACCATCCCGATCGCATTCCTGGCGGCGATGCAGATCGAACTGTTCCGCAGTATCGGTGATCTCAACTATGTGTCGGTCGCGACCACCGGCAATCTGATGCGCCTGGTGGAGGCCGGATACGCCACCTTGGCCGATCGAGACAGCGTGTCCCGGTACGCCTTCCGCGTGTATCTCGGGGTGGTCGGGATCTTCGCTGCCGGGGCGGTGATCGGTGCGTTCGCCTCCCACGAGTGGGGTGCCCGGGCCGCATGGATCCCGGCGGCCTTTCTGGCGGTCACCCTGGTGCTGTTCGTCGTGGACGAGCGGCGAGCCGAACCCGGGACCTGAACGCGGTGATCGTCCCTCGCCCCCGATACCGCGGTTCACCGTGCCCGATGGCGCCGCGGTACCGATGATGGACGGGGGAGCCGAGACGAGGAGATGGGTCGCGATGACGACGACACGCACAGTGGTGATCACGGGCGCCAGCAACGGTATCGGCGCCGTGGCGGCGCGAGAACTCGCGGGGGAGGGGACCGACCTCATCGTCGTCGGTCGCTCGGTGGACAAGACCGAGGCGATCGCCGCGGAGACCGGTGCCACCGCGTTCACCGCCGACTATGCGAGACTCGACGACGTCCGCGCACTCGCCGAACGACTATCCGAGCGCGTGCAGACGATCGATGTGCTGATGAACAACGCCGGTGGCACCTTCGACCCGAGACACCGGACCGTCGACGGCCACGAACCGAACTTCCAGATCAACCATCTCGGCGGCTTCCTGCTCACCAATCTGCTGCGTCCCCGTCTTGCCGCGGCGTCGGGTGCACTCGTCCTGAACACCTCGAGTATCGGCAACCTGGCCGGCAGCGTCGATCTCGACGATCTGGACTTCACCCGGCGCCGAAAGCTGGAGCTACGGTGTTACGGCACGGGAAAGCTGGCGAACATCCTGTTCACACGAGGTATCGCCGAGAGATGGTCCGATGACGGGATCGTTTCGGCTGCAGTACATCCCGGACCAGCTGCCACCGGATTCGGCCGCGACTCGTTCGTCGTCGGGCTCCTGTATCGGTCGCCGCTCAAACGGTTCGGCACCCATCACGCCGGAACAGGGTGCGGCCCCGTTGATCGCGTTGGCCGACCGCGGTGCCGACCCGGAGATCAACGGTGTGTACTTCAGCCGGTTCACCGCCAACGGTCGGGAGAACCCGCAGGCCCGCAAGCCCGAACTCGTCGACGGGCTGTGGACGGCGTCGGAGGGGCTCGTCGGGATCGGGTGAAGCGGCCAAGGCGAAGTGGTGGACGTCGGAATTGCAGGAGCGCGTCGCATCGGGGCTTCGACTCGGGTCTTCGAAATCGATCATCAACGAGCGGTCGGTGGTTGAGTCACTTCTGAGGTGGTTGACATCCGATGTTGGCTGCGGGGATTTCGACTCGGGTCCTCGCGATGCTCGGTCCCGGCTCAATCATCGTAGTAGGCGCGGTTCGCTCATGGAAGACGGATTGGATCAATCAGCTACGCCGAGTGGGTGGTTGAGCCGATGAGGAGCGTAGCGACGAGGCGTGTCGAAACCTCTGTCGGCCGAGTTCGCCGGTGTGACCGCCGCTGAGGTGGTCGCCACGCAAGGTTGGCTGCGGGGATTTCGACTCGGGTCCTCGCGATGCTCGGTCCCGGCTCAG
>NZ_BCNF01000112.1 GCF_001485495.1 Gordonia desulfuricans NBRC 100010
ACCTCTGTCGGCCGACTTCGCGGGTGCGATCACCGACGACGTGTGCGAGTGGCCCCACCCGGATCGGTGGGGGCGCGGGGTGGGGACCGGTGGTGGCGCGGATTCGCCACCGCCAACCGGGCGGCGATCGCGTGGGTGATCACCTCGCGGATCGCCGGGTCGGCGGCATCGGCGGCATCGGCGCGGATCTGTAGGGCCAGCTCGGCATCGTCCCGATATCCGTGACGGTGCAACAACTCCCGATGCTGCGCCCGCAGGGTGTCACCCAACTCCGCTTCACGCGCGCAGATGCCGAGGATGTGTCCGGCGACCTTGGTGCGGTAGGCGACGGTCGGGTCGGCGTCGGATGCGGTGGTGCGGAGGAAGTCCCGGACCGCCGAGATCAGGTCGGCCGACGTCGGGACGTCGAACAGGTCGGGAAACGATCCGGTGGGGTCGTCGAGGTGGAGTACATACGGCTGCCATCCGAGGAGTTCGAGCAGGTCGTGCTCACACTCGGCGATCCGACGTCCGATGGCGAGCAGTTCCATGCTGTTGTCGGTGCCAGGCCCGTCACCGCGATCGGCCTGCATCTGACAGATCACCGCCCAGCGGACGGTCGCGAAGAGCTCCCACCACGCGACGGTGTCCGGATTCGGGGTCACCCCGCTCTCGTCGGTGTAGCCGCGGAAGAGTTCGTCTCGGGAACCGAAACCGCCGACCGGATCGGGGGCGCCGAATCGCCAGGTGCGGCAACACAACCAACCGAGGTCTTCCATCGGGTCGCCGAGATGGACCAGTTCCCAGTCGAGGACGGCCTCGATGCCGTCGGGTGAGATCAGCAGGTTGCCGTTGCGGAAGTCGCCGTGCACCACGGTGATCCGGTCGGTCGACGGCCGGGTGGCCGCCAGCCGGCGGAATGCCGCGTCGAGGATCGGCCGTGGCGTCATGGTGGTGACGTACCGACCGTAGATCTCCTCCAGCGGATCGTCGAACGAGAGATTTACGCCGGCACCGGCATCGGTGAACGCCGACGGTTCCATCAGGTGAATCCGCGCGAGTTCGCGGCCCATCAGATAGGGCAGTCGGGGGCGGATCGCGGCGTATGCGTCGTCGCGCAGCAGCCGTTGCGGCAGTGCCTCACCCTCGACCCGCGCCATGACCAGGTAGGAGCCGGCGAGCGGACCGGTGGTCTCGCTGTTCTCGGTGAGTACCTCGGGTACCGTCACCCCGGACCGCCGTGCCTCGGTGAGTGCTGCTGCCTCCCTGGCCATCTCGTCGGGCTCGTCCCCGGACGGATCACTGACCGAGGGGTCGTGGCGCAGGATCAGTGCATGCCGTCGGCCGTCGGCGGTGGCGGCGTCGAATGCCCAGGTCGCGCGACTCGCGCCGGCGGTCACCCGTTGCAGCCCGGTGACGGTGCACGGGGCGCCGAGTGCCGTGCCGACGCGGGCGGCCAGCACGTCGGCGAGGTCGGGATCGGTTGCGGTGTGCGTCATCAGCGGTCTCCGGTGCGTTCAGGGGGTGGCCGACGGATCGTGGTGGCCGACCGTGTCGAGGGCGATGCGCTGGTGGGATTCGACGATCTCGTCCGGACTCATCGCGCCGTCGGGGTGATACCAGGTGGCCACGGCCGTGCACGCGGTGACGATGAACCGTGAGGCGGCGATGGGATCGGCGGCGCGGAAGACACCACGCTCGGCCCCGTCGACGATCACGCGATCGAACATGCGACGCTGGGTGTCTCGCTTGCTGACGATCAGCTCACGGGCTGCGGGCTCGAGGCTGCGCAGTTCGGAGTTGCCCAGCAGGCTTTCCCGCAGGCCGGAGACGTGGACCCGGACATGCGCGCCGACGATGGCGCGGAGGCGATCGGCGGGGTCGGTACCGGCGTGGAAGAGGGCGTCCTCGGTGTGGGCGATCAGTCCGTCCATCCCGCGGTTCATGATCAGCGCCAGCAGATCGTGTTTGGACCCGAAGTGGGTGTAGATGGAGCCCGATGCCACTCCGGCGGCGGTGGCGATGTCGCGGACCGAGGTGCCGTGATAGCCCTTGGCGGCCATGGTGGCCAGGGCGGCGTCGAGAACGGCCACGGCGATGGGGTCGTCGGAGTCGTGGATCACCGAACTCCGCGACGGGTGGTCCGGGGTCTGCTCCGGGGTCTGCTCCGGGCGCCGGGACGTGGCCTTCGTCGACGTCGTCACCACCCCTCCTTCCCTGATCGATCGTTCATTCCGTCGGTCATGTCGGCAACGCTAACACCGTCGGTGGTGCGCCTGTTTGCGGAATTCGCACATTCGGCGTCGACGATCACGCTAGCGTGGCCTGAACGATCGTTCATGGAGGAGATTCGGATGGACACCGGCATCCCGGCGGAACCGCACCAGTTGCTCGATGATCTCGACGCGTTCATCGAACGCGAGATCGTGCCGCTACAGGCACAGGACGACAACGAGAGGTTCTTCGATCATCGCCGCGAGTGGGCACGCACTGATTTCGAGGCGGGTGGGACGCCCCGGGAGGAGTGGCATGAACTGCTGATGGAGATGCGACGCCGTGCCGACCGTGCGGGCTTCCTGCGGCGTGATCTACCGGCCGAACTCGGTGGCCATGACGCCACCAGCCACGAGATGTCGGTGATCCGTGAGTATCTCGCCCACCGAGGGCTCGGTTTGCACAACGACCTGCAGGACGAGTCGTCGGTGGTCGGCAACTTCCCGAGCCTGCACCTGGTGTGGAAGTTCGGGACCGACGAGCAGAAGCAGGAGTTCACCGAGCACCAGATCACCGGCGAGCGTGGCCTGGCCTTCGGCCTCACCGAACCCGATCACGGGTCGGATGCCACCTGGATGGAGACCACCGCGACCCGCGACGGTGACGACTGGATTCTCAACGGCGAGAAACGGTGGAACACCGGGATGCACATCGCCACACACGACCTGATCTTCGCCCGCACGTCGGGTGAGCCGGGGCATGCGCGCGGTATCACCGCCTTCATCGTGCCCGCCACCGCACCGGGCTTCTCCGTCGACGGCTTCCGCTGGACCCTGAACATGCCCACCGACCACGCCGATGTGAGTCTTCGTGATGTGCGCGTGCCCGATTCGGCGATCCTCGGCGAGGAAGGGCGCGGCCTGGAGGTGGCGCAGACCTTCGTCCACGAGAACCGGGTCCGGCAGGCCGCATCGAGTCTCGGTGCGGCGCAACACTGTATCGACCGGTCCGCCGCATACGCCCGCGAACGCGTCACCTTCGGGCAGCCGCTGGCCACCCGGCAGGCCATCCAGTGGCCGCTGGTGGAACTGCACACCGAGGCGACCATGCTGCGGCTGCTGATCCGTGACACCGCGGCCCGACTCGACCACGCCGAACACATGGCCGTGTCGGACCGGGTGTCGATGTCGAACTATCGCGCCAACCGGCTGGTCTGCGAGGCCGCCGATCGCGCCATGCAGATCCACGGCGGGATGGGCTACAGCCGGCATCTGCCGTTCGAGCACATCTACCGACATCACCGCCGGTACCGGATCACCGAGGGCGCCGAGGAGATCCAGATCCGCAAGGTCGCCGGACATCTCTTCGGGTTCATGGGTGGCGGACCGAAGAGATGACCGGCGACGGCCGGACCGGTAGGATCAGGAGATCGCGTCGTCGGCGCGGTCGCGCCTGACGGTGTCGCCGACCTCGGGAACCAGCCCGAAATCGGTGAGGAGCTTACCGATCTGGGTGTGGTCGAGCTTGGAGATGATCCGGTTGCCGATGAACTTGGGCCCGGGGAGTTCGACCTCCTCGCCGTCGCGCAGGCGTGAGGTGGCCTTGAGCAGGAAGCGCAGGTCGTAGGTCGAGTTGAAGACCTCCGGGACACCGCGATCGACGCCGAGGAGTCGGTAGGCGGCTTCCATGCCGGTGCGGACCGAGTACTCGGTGGTGAAGATGGTGTCGCGGGTGGTTTCGGCGAACTGCCCGATGAAGGCGAAGTTCACCGCGCCCTCGGGGACGACGTCGGGCCGGTCACCGGCCTTGCGCGGCATGAAGAACGAGGTGACATACGGCATCATCACCGGCACCGTCTTGGCCTTGGTCGCCGCGAGATCAGGGATGTCCTCGACGGGAACGCCCATGTGGTAGAGCCATTCCTGGGTGATCTCCTCGCCGGTGCACTCCTGCATCGGCTTCTTGACGAAGTCTCCGGGGGTGTCCACGAACAGGCCATAGACCCAGACGACGATCTCGTCCGGCGACTGCTGCTTGAAGTGGGGCTGGCGGTTCACCGTCCAGCTCAACAGCCACGACGAATCCTTGGCGGTGACGATGTCGCCGGTGACGACCTTGCCCGCGAAGGGATCTCGCTGGGCGATCTTCTCGATGTAGCGGGGGATCTCCGGGCCGATGGTGGTGACGGTTGCCGACTCCCACTTGGTCTTCGGGATGTCGCCGGCGAAGACGTCGGGGCGGCCGAAGGACGGATCCTTGGCAGCGATGCGACGCCAGAGATCCCAGGCGGGGGCGGGACCTTCGTCGAGGGATGCCGGGTGGAAGTGGTCGCCGTCGACGGAGTTCTCGGTGAGCGAACCGATGGTGGTGAGCACCAGATCGTCGGGGCCGAGGTCCACACCACCCGCCACGCCGTCGGAGATCCAGTGGATACGGCTGGCCTGCTTGCGATCCCCGTCGATCACGAAGTCGATGTCGGTGACCTCGGTGGAGAAGTCGAAGGTGACGCCCTGGTCGAGCAGCCACCGGTACATCGGCAGGACCAGCGACTCGTACTGGTTGTACTTCGTGAACTTCAGGGCCGACAGATCCGGAAGGCCTCCGATGTGATGGACGAACCGGTGGAGGTAGAGCTTCATCTCGAGCGCGGAGTGCCACTCCTCGAAGGCGAACATGGTGCGCCAGTACAACCAGAAGTTGCTCTGGAGGAACTCTGCGCCGAAGACCTCGTCGATCCGCTTGTCCTCCATCTCCTCCCGGGAGGCGAGGAAGACCTTGACCATCTCTTTCTGGGCGGTGTCACCGAGACCGAACTCGTTGTTGGTCTTGGCATCCTGGCCCTGGTTCTCGGTAACGCGGCACAGCGAGTAGTTGGGGTCGGCCTTGTTGAGCCAGTAGAACTCGTCGAGCACCGATCCGTCGACCTCGAGTGAGGGGATGGTGCGGAACAGATCCCACAGACACTCCATGTGGTCTTCCATCTCACGGCCACCGCGGATGACGAATCCCTTGTCGGGCTTACGGATACCGTCGAGTGCGCCGCCGGGGAGGTCGAGTCGTTCGAGGATGGTGATCTTGTTGCCGGGTAGCTGGCCGTCGCGGATCATGAAGACGGCCGACGCCATCGATGTCAGTCCTGCACCGACGAACCACGCGCTCTTGTTCTCCACGCCTTGGGGCTTGAGTGGGCGGGCGAAGGCCTCGTAGTTTCCGCTGCTGTAGTACATCTGTGCTCCTTTGCTGCGACGGGTCGACAGGACGGCGAGCGCTCACCGACGGCGCCTCGCGTGGGTCGGGCTCTCCCCTGCGAGGACTCGCCATCTCGCTACTCCGATCAAACGATAATGAGCATACTCATTAATGAGTATACTCACTAATCTGGGAGTTGGCCAGGAAGCGGATGGTGAACTCTGGGGGTTGCCCGGGTGTGCCGGGAGGTCCCGTGGTTGTGGTGGTGCGTGTGTGAGCTCGGCCGGCGGAGATTTCGACACGACTCGTCGCTGCGCTCCTTGTCGGCTCAATCACCGTTGGGGAGCGGCTCGCCGAAGCGCTGCTCGTCGGCTCGATCAGCGAAGGTCGGCGTGTCGTCGGCTGCGCTGGTCGTCGGCTCAATCGGCGTTCGGGAGCGGCTCGTCGGCTTCGCTGCTCGTCGGCTCGATCAGCGAAGGGCAGCGTCTCGTCCACTGCGCTTCT
Source organism: Gordonia desulfuricans NBRC 100010 (assembly GCF_001485495.1). GTDB lineage: Bacteria > Actinomycetota > Actinomycetes > Mycobacteriales > Mycobacteriaceae > Gordonia > Gordonia desulfuricans. Next base: position 5,887 of record NZ_BCNF01000112.1, read on the forward strand.
TGTCGGCTCTATCGGCGTTGGGGAGCGGCTCGTCAGGGTGGCGGTGTCGGTGGGCGACGCTAGTGTGATTCAGATCACCAAGAATATCGAACTTGAGCGAAATACGCTCAACCTTGCTCGCGTTGGACTCTTCGAAACGCCATACTTGAGCGTTAGAGACTTAAGAACGTAGAGAAAGGTGCAGAAGTGGACAGCTTCACCCCCACCACCAAGACCCAGCAGGCGCTGAGTGCTGCGGTGCAGGCGGCGGCCGCTGCTGGCAACCCCGACGTACGTCCCGCCCATATCCTGGTCGCCCTGCTCGATCAGTCCGACGGCATCGCCGCACCGCTCCTCAAGGCAGTGGGGGTCGATCCCGTCTCGGTTCGCACGCAGGCCCAGGCGATGGTCGATCGTGCGCCGACGGTGTCCAGCTCGAGCGCCCAGCCCCAGCTCTCCCGTGAGGCCATCGCGGCCGTCACGACCGCCCAGCAACTGGCCACCGAACTGAACGACGAGTACGTCTCCACCGAGCACCTCGTCGTCGGCCTGGCCACCGGCGACTCCGACGTCGCCAAGCTGCTGCACAACGTCGGAGCCACCCCGCAGGCCCTGCGGGAGGCGTTCGTCGCCGTGCGCGGCAGTGCTCGGGTGACCTCCGAGGACCCCGAATCGACCTACCAGGCACTCGAGAAGTACTCGACCGACCTCACCAAGGCCGCCCGCGAGGGCAAGCTCGACCCGGTGATCGGCCGTGACGCCGAGATCCGCCGCGTGGTGCAGGTGTTGAGCCGACGGACCAAGAACAACCCGGTCCTGATCGGTGAACCCGGCGTCGGCAAGACCGCGATCGTCGAGGGACTGGCCCAGCGCATCATCGAAGGCGACGTCCCTGAATCGTTGCGCGGCAAGACCGTCATCTCCCTGGACCTCGGTTCGATGGTGGCCGGTGCGAAGTACCGCGGTGAGTTCGAGGAGCGCCTGAAGGCCGTCCTCGACGAGATCAAGGGATCGGCCGGACAGGTCATCACCTTCATCGACGAGCTGCACACCATCGTCGGCGCCGGTGCCACCGGCGATTCCGCGATGGACGCCGGCAACATGATCAAGCCGATGCTCGCCCGCGGTGAGCTGCGGCTGGTCGGTGCCACCACGCTGGAGGAGTACCGGCAGTACATCGAGAAGGACGCCGCACTCGAGCGTCGCTTCCAGCAGGTGTACGTCGGTGAGCCCAGCGTCGAGGACGCCATCGGCATCCTGCGCGGGCTGAAGGAACGGTACGAGGTGCACCACGGCGTGCGCATCACCGACTCAGCACTGGTCGCCGCCGCAACACTTTCCGATCGCTACATCACTTCGCGCTTCCTGCCCGACAAGGCCATCGACCTGGTCGACGAGGCCGCGTCGCGCCTGCGGATGGAGATCGACTCGCGCCCCGTCGAGATCGACGAGGTCGAGCGCATCGTCCGCCGGCTCGAGGTCGAAGAGGTCGCGCTGGAGAAGGAGCACGACGAGGCGAGCAAGCAGCGTCTGGAGAAGCTGCGTCAGGAACTGGCCGACCAGAAGGAGAAGCTCAACGAGCTCTCGGCCCGCTGGCAGTCGGAGAAGACCGCCATCGACGCGGTCCGCGACGTCAAGGAGGAACTGGAAAACCTTCGCGGAGAAGCCGATCGCGCCGAGCGTGACGGCGATCTGGGCAAGGCCGCCGAGCTGCGGTACGGCAAGATCCCGGCGCTGGAGAAGAACCTCGAGGCCGCGATTGCCAAGACCGGCACCGACCCCGACCAGGACGTGATGCTGCAGGAGGAGGTCGGCCCCGACGACGTCGCACAGGTCGTGTCGGCGTGGACCGGCATCCCCGCGGGCAAGATGCTGGAGGGCGAGACCGCCAAGCTGCTGCGCATGGAAGAAGAACTCGGCAACCGCGTGGTGGGACAGTCGGCCGCGGTGGTCGCCGTCTCCGACGCCGTGCGTCGCGCCCGGGCCGGTGTGGCCGACCCGAACCGGCCGCTGGGTTCGTTCCTGTTCCTCGGTCCCACCGGCGTCGGCAAGACCGAGCTGGCCAAGGCACTGGCGGAGTTCCTGTTCGACGACGAGCGGGCGATGGTCCGCATCGACATGAGCGAGTACGGCGAAAAGCACGCCGTGGCACGGCTCGTCGGTGCACCTCCCGGCTACGTCGGCTACGAGCAGGGCGGTCAGCTGACCGAGGCGGTGCGGCGTCGTCCGTACACGGTGGTGCTGTTCGATGAGGTCGAGAAGGCCCACCCGGACGTCTTCGACATCCTGCTGCAGGTGCTCGACGAGGGACGGCTCACCGACGGCCAGGGTCGCACGGTGGACTTCCGCAACACCATCCTCATCCTCACGTCCAACCTGGGCTCGGGCGGTGACAAGGACCAGGTGATGGCGGCGGTGCGCCACGCGTTCAAGCCGGAGTTCATCAACCGTCTCGACGACGTGGTGATCTTCGACGCGCTGAGCCCCGAAGAACTCGTCTCCATCGTCGACATCCAGCTCGACCAGCTCGGCAAGCGTCTCGCGCAGCGCCGACTGGAACTGCAGGTCACACCGAAGGCCAAGGAATGGCTGGCCGAGCGTGGCTTCGACCCGCTCTACGGCGCCCGCCCGCTGCGGCGCCTGGTGCAGCAGGCCATCGGCGACCAGCTCGCCAGGGCACTGCTGGCCGGCGACATCCGCGACGGCGACGTCGTGCCGGTCAACGTCGGCGCCGACGGCGACGCGCTGGTGATCGGCTGATCGGAGCCGCAACGATCTGAGCAGCCCTCAGGAAACGGCGAGGCCCCTTCCCACATCCGGTGGGAGGGGCCTCGCCGCATTCGCGTGCCGTCGACCTGCCGACTGTCCCGCGCGCGAGCGAATGGGTAGCGTGCAGGGCTGCGGGGTGTGTTCGGCCACGCGGCTTCTCACACAGGCAGTGCGTACGTACGGATCGCGTTGAGACGGATAGGGAGTGTCGTCATGGTCGAGGTGGTTGTGGGCACCGACGGTGTGCCGCGATGCGTGTGGGCGGCAGTCGAACCCGAGACCACCTACCACGACACCGAGTGGGGCTTCCCGCTGTCGGGCGACACCGCGCTGTTCGAGCGGGTGTGCCTCGAGGGATTCCAGTCCGGGTTGAGCTGGCGGACCATCCTGACCAAGCGGGAGAACTTCCGAAAAGCGTTCAGCGGCTTCGACATCCCCACTGTCGCGCGGTTCTCCGATGCCGACGTGACCCGTCTGCTCGGTGATGCCGGGATCGTGCGTCACCGCGGCAAGATCGAGGCGTCGATCAACAATGCGCGCCGAGCCGAGGAACTCATCGACTCCGAGGGCTCGCTCGAGGCATTCTTCTGGCGATACGCGCCCGCCCCGGACCATGAGCCCGGATCGATGACGACATCCCCGGAATCGGTTGCGCTGTCGAAGGATCTGAAGAAACGAGGCTGGCGGTTCGTCGGCCCGACGACGATGTTCGCGCTGATGCAGGCCGCCGGTATGGTCAACGACCACTCCTTCGACTGTGCGATCCGAGAGAAGGTGGCAGCCGCGATCGCGGCGCATCCCCGACCATGAGTCGAGATGTGATGTAAATCACACTAGTCCACATCCTGCCACCTATCCCAAATACTGGGAAGAATGGCCGCTAACGTGTGACTGGCGTTAATGGTGTGGGTGGAAATGGTAGTTCACCGCGCAGTTGTGGTGAAATTTCCACGCACTGACCTGGGGAAATCGTCCTTGACTCGAACGTGTGTATGGCTACCATCGAAGTCATGCAGGGGGAGCTGGAGACCATTCTCGACGCACTCATCGATTGTCGTTTCGACGACGATCCGACCGGGCCGGACGTGTTCATGGACATGCGGACACTGGTCACCATCAGGAACGTCGTCGACGCGTTGACCGCGGCCGGGGCCGGGCATTTGGATCGGCTGGGGGTTGCGCAGCGGCATGGTCACAAACCGATCGCCTTGTTGATCGATATGGGGTACGCGCCCGCCGTCGCTGCGCGGATGCAGCGGATCGGCACCTCGGCGGCGTTGGACCGCACGCTGAAACATGCTGCTGACGGCGCGATCTCGGGTGAACATGTCGATGCGATCGTGCGCGGGCTGAATCAGATCGGGTTACGCGCCGGGGAGGCTCCGACTGCCGAGGCCTGGGCCGAGTTCGAGGGTGATCTGTTGGCGCAGGTGTTGTCGGGGGCGAAACCGGCTGAGGTGATGGCCCGGGCGCATCAGCTGGGGGACCATCATGCTGATGACACCGAGGGGGGACGTCCAGCGAAGGAAGACCGCAATCTGAATGCCCTGGATATCGGGCGCACCGACGACGGGCGGGTCGCTGTCTCGGGGAGTCTGGATGTTGTTGTCGGCGAGAAGTTGGCGACGGCGATCGAGAAGCTGTCGGCCCCGGTCCCGCAACCGGATGGTTCGAAAGACCCCCGCGACGCACCCCGACGCCGGGCTGATGCGTTGGAGATGGTCCTTGACATGGCCGCTGGTGCCGGGGAACGGTCGGTGACCGCGCTACCGTCGGCGTTGATCAATCTGTCGGTACCCGCGGATACACCAAACAGAGCCGAGTTGGCGTTCGGTGGGTCGATCACCCACAACACCTTGTTGGAAACGAGCTGTGACGGTGTGGTGGTCATGACGATCGTCGACGGCGAACGCGTGCCCCTGGACATGGGACGCTCGAAACGCTTGTTCACCGCCGGTCAGCGGCGAGCGTTGTTCGAGCGGGATCGGTGTTGCATCAAGTGTGGTGCTCCGGCATCTCGGACTCAGGCTCATCATATTGCGCATTGGTCTGAGGGCGGTGCCACCGACCTTGCCAATGGGTGTTTGTTGTG
>NZ_BCNF01000113.1 GCF_001485495.1 Gordonia desulfuricans NBRC 100010
CTCTTCAGGATTGACGGTGCGTGAAACAGGTTCTATCGACCACAAGATGTAGGTCGGATTCGCGGGTGTGAGCCGCGTGATGTGGGCGGGTCCTGTGGTGTGAAGATGAAAGCTCCTACACACTCATCCGAACACTCACAGGACCCATGACGCAGCGTAGCGCTCTTGCCGACACGATTTGCCGCACCATCGAGTTGGGGGTGACGATCACCGACGCCGCCATCGACGGCGAGGACCGTACCCACTTGTTTTGCCAGCTCCTGGACCCGAAGAAGAGCTGCCCGTCCTGCGGGCAGGCGGGTCGGCTGCGTGATCATGTCGACCGCGAGGTCGCCGATCTACCGATCGTCGGGCACCCGACCCGGCTGCACCTGACGGTGCCCCGCTACACATGCGGCAACGACGCCTGCTCGACGTCGGTGTTCCGCGCCGACCTGAGCGCGATCGTGGCCCCGCGGGCACAGGTCACCCGCCGCACCACCACCTGGATTCTGCGGTCGATGATCTGCGACAAAATGTCGGTCACCGCGGCGGCGGCCGCGGTGGGATTGAGCTGGAACACCGTCAACACCCTGGCGTGTGAGGCGGCCCGGACGCTGGCCGCAGCACCCGCACGCCTCGCCGGCGTCCGCGTTCTCGGAGTCGATGAACACAAATGGAAACATGTTCGAGGCCAGGGTGATCCGAGTTTCGTGACCGTCCTCGTCGACCTCACCCCGATCGTGGACGGCACCGGGCCGGCACGCTTGGTGGACATGGTCGCCGGCCGGTCGAAAGCCGCGTTGACCGACTGGCTCGACGCTCGCGATCAGGCGTTCCGAGATCGTATCCGGGTGGTCACGATGGACGGGTTCACCGGCTACCGCACCGCCACCGCAGAGTCCCTCGACAAGGCACGCGCAGTGATGGACCCGTTCCACGTCGTGCATCTGGCCGCGGAGAAACTCACCCTGTGTCGTCAACGAGTGCAACAGGATACGTGCGGACACCGGGGACGGTCCGGGGATCCGCTCTACGGTATCCGCCGTACCCTGCTGACCCGGATCGGGCTGCTCACCGACAAACAGAAGACCCGGCTACGCACGGGTCTGGACGCCCACGACGAGCATGTGGCGGTGGCCATCACCTACGCGATCTATCAGGACCTGATCGACGCCTATGACCAGCCGAACAAGCGGGACGGGAAGATCGCGATGTACAAGTTGCTCAAACGCATCCACACCGGCCTACCGGCCGGCCTCGCGGAGGTGGCTCAACTCGGACGGTCGTTGTGGGCCCGACGTGCCGAGATCCTCGCCTACTTCGATACCGGCGCCTCCAACGGCCCCGTCGAAGCCATCAACGGGCGCCTCGAGCACCTCCGGGGTATCGCCTCGGGTTTCGCAACCTCACCCACTACATCTTGCGGTCGCTCATCCACTCCGGCCAACTCGCAGAAAGCCTGCGCGCACTCTGAATTAGGAAGAGCCGACATACCGCTCGAGATCACGATGGAACTGGGTGGCATTCGACGGTGACGTGTCGAATTCGTACTGTTTTCCATCGACGCTGAAATTCACCGTGACGGCTTCTTTGAGCGCTTTTCCGTCGAGATCGTCGACAATGGTGACAACGGTACGACGTGCCATGATGGCCCCCTCATGATGAATGAAAATTCTCCCCGCGCGAACAATAGCATCGACTACGGGGCAGATCACACATGCGGGTTGGGTTCAACTGTTGCATTTCCCGAACAACGGTGACCCCGCTCTCCGCACACCGCCGGAACGGGTCATCGGGGCGGTGCCGCGTCGTGCCCGCGGGAGTGTACGGCCGGATCATCTCCACAGGCCGGCTCCTCACCGCGCACCGGATGGTCGTCACCGCAGCAGTCGCAGTCGTGCCCGCCGGCGGCGGGGCCGATGCGGAGGAGACCGGTCGACGAGGGCCCCGTTGTCCCCGCTCTCCCCGTTGTCCCCGTTGTTTGCGTTGTTTGCGTCACCCCGCGAGCGGGTGCCGACGGCGAACAGCAGGCGTCGTCGGGAGTGCGTACCGCCCCGACGATGACATAGTGGGCATCCCCCGCACCGACCGTCGACGTGGCCAGCCCCGGGAGCGACACGGTCCGGGCCGCCCGGATCGCATTGAGGATCACCAGCACCTCGGCGGCTTCGTGGATGAAGACGACGGTGGCGAGTCCCAGAACACCGGCGGCGGCCGGCGGGATGAGCACCACGATGATGAGCATCGCGAGAATCAGGTTCTGCACCATGATCTTTCGGGCACGACGGGCATGGGCGAGGACCTGTGGGACATGCCGGAGGTCTTCACCCATGAGTGCGACGTCGGCGGCCTCGATCGCGACATCGGTACCCATCGCCCCCATCGCGATCCCGACGTCGGCGGTCGCCAGTGCAGGTGCGTCGTTGACTCCGTCGCCGACCATCGCGATGGGCCGGCCACCGGCGAGCGTCTCGACCAGCGCCGCCTTGTCCTCGGGACGCAGGTCGGCGTGGACGACGGCGATTCCGGCCTGTTGGGCGAGCGCATGGGCGGTGCGCATGTTGTCGCCGGTCAGCATGGCGGTCTCGATACCCAGAGCGGCGATTCGTTCGACGGCCTCGGCCGCTTCGGGGCGGAGCTCGTCGCGAACCGCGACCGCGCCGATCACGGTGCCGTCGACCTCGAGGAGAACGACGGTGGCGCCGCGACCCTGAAGGCCGGCGACCTCCTCGGCGAAGGCTTCGGTACCGATCCACCCCGGTCGTCCGAGTCGGACACGGCGGCCGTCGAGCACGCCGACGATCCCGTCACCGGGCAGTGCGGTGACGTCGTCGGCGACGCGCGGACCGGACGATGATGCTGCGAGGATCGCTTGTGCCAGTGGATGTTCGCTACGGACCTCCAGTGCGGCTGCGGTGGCGAGCACGTCGTCCTCGGTCACCGGATCGGCCGCGAGGACGGCGATCACCCGAGGTGTGTTGCAGGTCAGCGTGCCGGTCTTGTCCAGGGCGACGACGCGGATCCGGCCGAGTTCTTCGAGTGCGGCGCCACCTTTGACCAGCGCTCCCTGCCGGCCGGCCGCTCCGACGGCCGCGACCACCGTCAATGGCACCGCAATGGCCAGGGCACAGGGTGAGGCGGCGACGAGTACCACCAGTGCCCGTTCGATCCACACCATCGGGTCACCGACGAGCGCGCCGATCCCGGCCACCGCACCGGCGAGCACCATGATGATCGGCACGAGCGGGCGTGCGAGAGTGTCGGCCAGTCGTTGCGCACGACCCTTGCGCTCCTGGGCTTCCTCGACGATGTGCACGATCCGGGCCAGCGAACTGTCCGATGCCGGCGCGGTGACATCGACCTCGATGGCGCCACCGCCGTTGATCGCCCCGGCGTGGACCTCGTCACCGGGCGCCGCCTCCACCGGCACCGACTCCCCGGTGATCGCCGACAGGTCGAGACTGGTGACACCGGTGCGGATCACACCGTCGGTGGCCGCACGTTGGCCCGGGCGCAGCACCATCACGTCCCCGACCCGGAGATCGTCTGGTGCCACCTGTGTCTCGACGCCGCCACGCAGCACCGACGCCGACGGCGGCACCAGCGCCAGCAAGGCACGTAGACCTCGTCGGGTCTTGGTCACGGCGTGATGTTCGAGCCCCTCGGCGACGGAGAACAGGATTCCCAGCATGGCCGCTTCGGCGTACTGCCCCAAGGCGATCGCCCCGATCGCGGCGATCGTCATCAGCGTGCCCACCCCGATGTACCGGTGACGCACCAGGGCGATCACCGCCGACGGCACGAAGGACAGAAACGCGATCACCGCCCCGGCGATCTCCAGTCCCGCCGACACACCCGTCGTACCAGCACGTCCGAGGAGTAGACCTACGGCCAGCAACACCGCGGCAACGGTCGCGTACTGCAGCTCACGGACCTGCCAGAATCGTTCGCCGCGGCCGTCCTCGCCGAGATCGGCTCCTCCTCGATCGTCGGCAGCCCCTGGACCGCAACATGTTTCGGACATCATCGACCGCCACGATCGTCGGGCCGGCGAGACACCGGCACGCGCCCAGACCGGCCGGTACCCATCAGCAACACCCGTCGGTCGACGATGTGGGACAGCAGGCCGGGTCCACTGCCAGCACCAGCCCCTGCAGGTCGTCGAGCGCACGCGCGATACGGGGATCGGCGAGCTCGTATCGACTCCGCCGTCCTTCCGGTACTGCGACCACCAGTCCACACCCACGTAGGCACGCGAGGTGGTTCGACAGGATCTGCCGGGAGACGCCGATCGCATCGGCGAGCTCCGCCGGGTACCCCGGCCGCTCGCGCAGCGACACCAGGACCTTGGTCCGGGTCGAATCCGACAGCGCATGACCGAACCGGGTCAGGGCGTCCAGGCCGAGTGTGTCGTCCACATCTCGGATAGTACATCCGATTCTGTACCGACGAATGGGTTCGATGCTCCCCGGGCAGCCTCAGGCCCACCGGGACCATTCGATGTCGGTTCGCCTTCGAGGGGCGGATTCGAGTTCGTGAGGATCGAAGACCACCCCACCGGCCGGCCGGCCGGGACGTACCTTCAGGCCGCGCCCACCCACGGGTCGGCGAAAAAGCAACAGGCCCGGTTCTCTCATCGAGAACCGGGCCTGCGCGGTGGTAGCGGGGACAGGATTTGAACCTGCGACCTCTGGGTTATGAGCCCAGCGAGCTACCGAGCTGCTCCACCCCGCGTTGGTGAATAGAACGTTACACGCCCGATGCGCACTCTCCAAAACGGCTGGTGAAGCCCGTAAATCGCCGACCCGACCCCCTGGCGCCCATGCATTTACATATGTAAACTTTTTTCCATGCGTAAACCAGAAACGGCTCCCAGGAGACGAAGATCACGAGATCTCCTCGTCGGTGCGGTCGGCGAACTGCTCGATGCGCACGAACCCGACCAGATCACGATCACCGACGTCGTCAACCACGCATCCGTCACCCGTCCGACGTTCTACGCGATCTTTCCCGACCTGCCCTCGGCGTTCGCCGAGGCCGCCCTCACCCGGATGGCCGACGCCTTCGCGGGCGAGTCCGTCGTCGACGTCCCCGCTGCGCAGCGACCCGAGGTGATGCTCGGTGCCATCACGCGCATCCTGACGCGCCTGGAGGCCGACGCCGGGTTCTACGCCCGTGTGGTGAACGGCCACGGCGCGCACCGCGTGCAGACGCAGGCCATCGCCTTCCTCGCCGACGAGTTGCTCACCAACACCCCGGTCTCACGCGCACTCCGTACCGGCCCGCTGCCGGCCGAGACGTCGGCGACGGCGCTCGCGGCCGGGGTGACCTGGATCGGTCTGCGGTGGCTCACCTCGAACCCGCGAGAGCCGGTCGGCGACATGGCCGTCGAACTCCGCGACCTGGTCCTGCGGACCGTGGTCGGCGGGCTCGGCTCCCCCGCCACCCGGCCGGCCCCCGACAACACCGAAGCCCCACAGATCCAGGACCACCCCGAAACCCCAGAGAGCGAAGGACTCACATGATCAAGGTCGACCACTCACTCCGCCGACAACGACGCGCCGCCCGCGACGCGCTCCGCAACGCCGGGACCCTCGCCTTCAAACCGGTCTCGTCCGCCCAGTGGACCGACGTGTCGGTCTCGCGCCGGGGCGCGATCCGCGTGCGAATCCAGCACGACGACATCGCCGGTGTCACACCGGAGATGACCCAGTGGTGGTTCGAGAACATGGCCGGCACCACCACCTGGAACGGCGTCGACTTCACCGGCCCCGAGGTCTTGTACTACCACCTGTGGCATCACCGCGACCACATCCGGATCACACCGCTCACCGACGCCCCGGACGGCACACCCAACACCGGCTTCCGCGTGGGCGCCCTGTCGCGAATCGACGAGCAGTTCAACGACTACCGCGATCGCATCCACCAGGTGATGCGCACCACCCGCCTGGACTCCACCGAGTTCACCTTCGACATCCTCGGTCCCGCACACATCCCCGCCGGCTACATCATCCATCGATACGCACCGGTGGACGGCGGTGTGAGCTTCTATGCCGAGACGGTCATCGACGTCCGGGTGCCGATCCTGGGACCGGTACTGAACTGGCTGGTACGGCCGTTCCTGTTCTCCCGGGCGACCGCCGACCACTGGATCCGCCACAACATCGAGGAGACCGGTCGCACGGCCGACATCCTGCCCGCGATCCATGCAGCCGCCCACGCACCCGCGCGAACGTGATCCCCGCTCACGCCTGTGATCCCAGACACGGTGCCCAGCAACGGTTCTGGTGAAAGCAAGAAACCCGCCCGGTTTCCCGGGCGGGCTTCTTCGTTGGTAGCGGGGACAGGATTTGAACCTGCGACCTCTGGGTTATGAGCCCAGCGAGCTACCGAGCTGCTCCACCCCGCGTTGGTGAACACAACGTTACAGGGTCGTTGTCCGCCAATGCAAATCGCCCTCGGGAGAGTGCGTGATCAGCGAAAACGCCTGTGGCCGTGAACACATCCAACATGGGCAGGATCAGTTCCCACCCTGCGATTCGTACTGCTGAACCGCCTTGTTGAGCTGGTCGAGCGCCTGACCGTAGGCGGTGAAGTCACCCTTGGTCTGTGCGTCCTTGAGCTTGTCGAGGGCATCGCCGATGGCCTTCACCGCGGCGTCGCGCTGCGGGTTGGTGCCCGACGGCTGACTCGGTGTCGCGGGTGTCGCCGGCTGCTCGGTCTGACCGTCGCTGCCGTCGGACTCGTCGTTCTCACCGATCGGGATCTGCGCGGCACTGCTCGGGTTGATCCCGACCTGTGCCAGCGCCTCGGCCGTCGTCGGCGCGTACCCGACGCGGCCCTCATACCGTGTGATCACACGGAACAGCCGCGGATAGGTGGCCTCGACGCCCTTGGCCTGCGCATACATCGGGACGACGTAGAGCACGCCGTTGTCACCCACCGGCAGCGTCAGCAGGTTGCCGAACGTCACCGTCGCGGTGTTCTCCAGGCTCTTTCTGCTCTCGGCGACGCGGGAGTCGGTCTGCATCGGGTTGAACGCCTGCTTCGGACCCTCACGCTGGGTGTTGGGCGGCAGTTCCTGGACCGTGATCTGGCCGTAGGTGGACGGATCACTGGACACCGTCACATAGGCCGCGAGGATCGGACGGTTCAGTCGGGTCAGCACCGACGTCAGCTGGAACGAGGCCTGACCGTCCTTGGGGCTGGCCGCCACGAAGTAGTACGGCGGCTGATCGAGATTGCGCGCCGTGGCGTCGTCGGAGGTCGGATCCGAGGGCACCGACCAGAAGTCGTTGGCCTGGAAGAAGGTCTCCGGCGAGCTGACGTGGTAGCGGCTGAGCAGGGTCCGCTGGATCTTGAACAGATCCTCCGGGTAGCGCAGGTGCTCGACGAGGGACTTGTTGGCATCGAGTTCCGAGCGCGGCTTCACCGAACCGGGGAACACCTTCATCCAGGTGCTGAGCACCGGATCGTCCTTGTCGAACTGATACAGGGTGACCTCACCGCTGTAGGCGTCGACGGTGGCCTTCACCGAGTTGCGGACATAGGCCACATCGCGGTTGACCTGCACGCGCCCGGTCTCACCCTGATTGGTGTTCTGCGCGTCGTTGGTCGCATCCTGCAGCGATGTCTTCTGCGCATACGGGTACGAGTCGAGGGTGGTGTAGCCGTCGACGATCCACTTGATCGACCCGTCGGCCAACACGGCCGGGTAGGCCTTGGTGTCGACGGTCAGCCACGGTGCGACCTGCTTGACGCGGTCCCGGGGATCACGGTTGTACAGGATCCGCGAGTTCGAGTTGATCTCGCTCGACAGCAGGAAGTTCCGCTCGGTGTACTTCACCGCGTACAGGAACCGGGTGGCCCAGTTCCCCAGCGACACACCCGACGACCCCTCGTAGGTGTACTTGGAGTCGGCGGTGTCGTACTCGCGCGGCGCACCACCGTCGGAGCCGACGATCGCATAGTCGGGATTGATCTTGGCGATCAGCTCACCGAAGTACACACGCGGCTGGGTGACCTTGATCGGCGCGTTCTTGAGGTACTCCTCGGTGCGGTAGTTGCTCAGGTCGCTGACGTAGAACAGCGGCTGGCCACCACCCTCGAAGTTCTCGTTGTCGGCCGATGCCGCCTGCGCGACGGTGTTGGCCGGCGAGGCGACGAAGCCGTTGCCGTGGGTGTAGACGAGATGCTTGTTGAGCCAGTTCTGCTGGTTCTCGCGATACCCGCGCGGGTCGAGCTCGCGGAGCGCCACCACGAAGTCCCGCAGCTGTCCGTCGATGTCGTAGCGGTCGACGGCGAGCTGCTGCGGGAAGCCGTAGAAGTTCTGCCGCTGCTGGATCTGGGTGAACGCCGGCGAGACGATGTTCGGGTCCAGGACGCGGATGTTCGACAGGGTCGCGGTGTCGGCGTTGACCGTCGCCTGGTTGACCGGGTTGCCCGTCCAGTTGCTCTGCGTGGTGACGTTGTCGGGTCCGATGCCGTACGCCTGCCGGGTCGCATCGATGTTGCGCTGGATGTACTCGGCTTCCTTCTGCGCCGCATTCGGCTTGACCGAGAACTGCTCCATGGTCAACGGCCAGCCGACGCCCATGAGCAGCGCCGAGAACAGCATCAGAACGGTGGCGATGGCCGGGATGCGCAGGTCCTTGAGCACGATGCCGGCGAAGAACGCGAGCGCACAGATGATCGCGATCGCCATCAGGATCAGCTTGGACGGCAACACGGCGTTGATGTCGGTGTAGCTGGCGCCGTTGAAGATCTCGGCCTTGCGGTCACTCGACAGCAGCGCATACCGGTCGAACCAGTACGCGACCGCCTTGAGTAGCAGGAACGTACCGGCGAGCACGGCCAGCTGGATGCGGGCGGCGTTGGTGAGCGAGCCGTTGCCCGCCCCGAGGCGCAGTCCGCCGAAGAGGTAGTGCGTGATCAGGTTCGCGATGAAGGCGATCACCACGATCACGAACAGGAAGTTGAGGACGAACCGGATGAACGGCAGCTCGAACGCGTAGAAGCTGATGTCCATCCCGAATTGTGGATCGGTCACCCCGAAGCTGGTGGAGTGCAGGAACGTCTGCACGGTGATCCACGACCCCTGGGCGACCAGACCGGCGAGCAGCCCGATCAGCACCGGCGGCACGATGCCGAACCAGCGCACACGCCCCATGATCGACGCCCGGTACCGGGCCAGCGGATCGTTGGGTCCGGTCGTCGGCACGAACACCGGCCGCGACCGATAGGCCAGCGCGATGGCACCGAAGATGATCACCCCGACGATCAGCGCGGTGATCAGGAACAACAGCACCCGCGTCCACACGATCGTGGAGTAGACGTTGGAGTACCCCAGATCGGAGAACCACAGCCAGTCCGTGGCGATCCCGACGAAACGCGGACCGACCAACAGAATGATCAGCAGCACCACCCCTATACCGATGGCGATCTTGCTCTTGCGCGACAGTGTCGGCAATCCTGCCGGCCCGCGTACGCCCACCTGACCCACTCTCCAAAATGCTCAATCCGGACATGATCCGGTGCGCCGGTCACTCACCGATGCGAGTTTGGCACCACTGTACTGGGCGCCACAGTCACCCCGGCGACCTCATCGGACACCACTGTGTGCTGCGTCTCATCCGACAACGTGGCCGGGTGCGTCCCGGTTCCCGCGACCCGCCGGATGGCCGGGCCCGGATGCGGGCACGCCGACGGCGGACACGAAGATGGTCGGCCGCACGTGGTCGGGCATGTCCGGCAGGGCATCATGTGGGGTGATGAGCGATCTGACCGCCCCCCGGAGCCCCTTCTCCCCCGACGACCTCGGCCGTGCCCTCGCCGACGCCCTGCGCTTCGCCTCGTCCACCGACGGCATCCCGAGCGCCGAGGTCACCCGCGCACCGCAGGTGTTCGCGCTGGTGCCGACCGCACTGCTGGCACAGTTGCAGCCCGATCTGGTCTCCGCCGACGACGACTCGTCGCTCAGCCCGATCGCCGAGGAACCACTGCCCACGACCGCGGTGTCCGAGCCGCATGCGGTGCTCGAGGAGTTCCTCGCGACCGCGTCGTGGCCCGATGCGGTGGCCGGGGCGGCCGTCGTCGTCGACATCCTGATGCTGCCCCCGGATGCGCGACCCGATCTGCCCACCGCCGACGACTCGTCGCCGATCGCCCTGCGCTCGGCGGCCACCACACATCCCGACAGCCGGCCGGCCCGACTCGCCGTGGGCGCGCTGCGCCACGGCCGCAGCCTGGCGCTGGTGGAACTGTGGTCGGACGAGGGCATCCCCGAACGACGCACCCATCCCGACCTCGCCGGCGACCTCCAGGAAGCGCTGGCCGCCTCGCTCGACGGCTGATCTGACCCGGACCCGACCCGCCGGCGGTTCAGGAACGCCAGGGTTCAGGAACGCCAGGTGGTTCGGGAACGTCGGGCTCCGGACGTCAGCAGTGCGGGGCGTCCCTGCCCTCGCCGATCGCATCGAGCGCGTCGACGGCCGACTGCAGTGACGTCACCTTGACCAGTTGCAGTCCGTCCGGGGCGTCCGAGTCGGCCTCGGCACAGTTGTCCGCGGGCACCAGGAACACGGTGGCCCCGTTGTCGCGGGCGGCACGGGTCTTGTGGGTGACGCCGCCGATCGGCCCCACCTCGCCGGTGTCGCTGATGGTGCCGGTGCCGGCGATGAACTTGCCGCGGGTGAGCGAGCCGGTGCTGAGCTGGTCGACCACCGACAGCGAGAGCATCAGTCCCGCCGACGGTCCGCCGATGTCCCCGACGTGGTAGTCGATCTGCACATTCGGGTCGGCACTGCGCACCTCCGGGGTGACGCCGAGGTAGGCGACGTCGGTGGTGCCCGGACGCGTGCCGGTGGTGACGGTGACCGTCTGCGCGGTTCCCTCGCGGACGATCGCGACCGGGATCTGCTGGTCGGGATGCAGTTTCGCGATCGTCGTGCGCACGTCCTCGGCGGTGGTGACCGCCTTGCCGTCGACCGACACGATCACATCCCCGGTCTTCAGCACCTTGCCGGCCGGGCCGCTCGGTTCGACGTAGGCCGCGACCAATGCCGTCGGGCGCTGCAGGAAGCGCAATGCGGCCGCGGTGGCGGTGCTCTCCGAGTTGCTCATCTGGTCGAGGTTCTGCTGCCGGGTCTGCTCGGTGGTCTGTCCCGGCGGGTACACCGTCTCGCGGGGCTGCACCGAGTAGGTCCCCGACATCCACATCCCGATCGCCTGGAACAGCGACAGCCCGTCGGACACACCGACGGTGGTGAGGTTGAGGTGACCATCGGTCTTGTCGACCTGGGTCCCGGTGATCTCCACGACGGGGACCTCACGGCCGTTGTCGTCGATGGTGCCCAGGGTGTTGACCGTCGGACCGGGACCGAGCGCCACGAACGGCACCTGCACACGGGTACCGGCGACGACGAGCACCAGCAGGATCAGGACGGTCACCGCGACGGTGACGATGCGGCGGGAGGACGGCGCCTTCATTCCGACCACCCTAACGGGCCGATGGACCTGCGCGCCCTACGCTCAAGGCGAAATCCGGGAGCACCTGGGTTGCGCGTCCGGGCGGTACCGTGGAGACATGAGCGATTTGCCCTTCGGATTCTCCTCTTCGTCCGGCGACGACGACGGCAAGGACAAGAACGCCGGCGCGAGCGGAGACGGCGGCCCCGGCAACACCGGCCCGCAGAACCCGTTCGGGTTCGGCGGCGCGGGCTTCGACCCGTCGGCCGGTCTCGATCCGTCGGCGCTGGGACAGATGTTCAGCCAGCTCGGCCAGATGTTCAGCGGCATGGGCACCTCGATGAGCGGGTCCGGCGCGGCCGGACCGGTGAACTACCAGCTCGCCGCCAATCTGGCCCGCCAGCAGATCGGCAACTTCACGCCGGTGCTCGAGAAGGAGAACAAGGCCGTCGCCGACGCCGTGCGCCTGGCCGACGTCTGGCTCGACGACGTGACCACCTTCCCCGGCGGGGTCAGCAAGGCCGTCGCCTGGACTCCGGTGCAGTGGCTCGACGAGACCCTGCCCACCTGGAAGGGCCTGTGCAATCCGGTGGCCACCCAGCTGGCCGGGACGTGGCAGCAGAACCTACCGCCCGAGGCCGCGCAGTTCGCCGGACCGATGATGGGCATGCTCACCCAGATGAGCGGGATGGCCTTCGGCACCCAGCTCGGCCAGGGGCTCGGGCAGCTCGCCAAGGAGGTGCTCACCTCCACCGACGTCGGCCTGCCGCTGGCCCCCGAGGGTGTGGCGGTGCTGCTGCCGGAGGCGATCGCCACCTTCGCCGACGGCCTGGGCCTGCCCGCGCAGGAGATCATCGTCTTCCTCGCCGCCCGGGAGGCCGCGCACGTGCGGCTGTTCACGCACGTGCCGTGGCTGCGGCAGCGACTGCTGTCGACGGTCGAGGAGTACGCCCGCGGGATCAGCATCGACTTCTCCGGCATCACCGACATGACCGCCAACATCGATCCCACCGAGCTGTTCTCCGACCCGTCCAAGCTGGAGGAGCTGATCAGTTCGTCGGCGACCTTCGAGCCCACCACCACCCCCGAACAGAAGGCCGCCCTCGACCGCCTCGAGACGCTGTTGGCCCTGATCGAGGGCTGGGTGGAGAACGTTGTGACCCAGGCACTCTCGGATCGCATCCCGAGTACGTCGGCGCTCGTGGAGACCATGCGCCGACGCCGTGCGTCGGGCGGACCCGCCGAGCAGACCTTCGCCACCCTCGTCGGTCTCGAGCTGCGTCCGCGCAAGTCGCGGGAGGCGGCCGCCCTGTGGCGCTCGCTGTTCGAGGCCACCGACGTCGCCACCCGGGACAAGGTCTGGGAACATCCCGACCTGCTCCCCGACGCCGACGACCTCGACAACCCGGCCCGCTTCGTCGAACGGTTCATCGGCGGCGACTCCGAGATCGACTCGGCCATCGCCGAATTGGAGAAGTCGCTCGCCGCCGAGGCCGAGCGGGATTCGGCGGCAGACGATTCTGCCGACAAGTCCGACGAGTCCGATGATCCCGACGACACGCCGGGCGATCCCGGCCGCTGATCACACCCCTTGTGGATAACCGCCACGACGGCCTCGGACCGGCCGTCGGGGTGGCACAGTGGCCCCATGGATCCTGGAACATCGCAGCATCCCGGATCTCCACCTCATCCGGGGACAGGACGGCATCCGAGGGCGGTATCCGGTAGTCGCCTGCCGGTGATCGCCGACGGCGTCCCGATCCTGGTGCGCCCGGACAATCGGGTACACATCGGTGGCGATCCGCAGACCGGGCTGGTCCTGGAACTGCCGGAGTCGGCGTCGGGTCCCAAGGTCGCGGCCCTGCTCGGGTCGCTGCGTGAACCACGCACGCGCACCGAGGTCTTCGCCGAACTCGTCGACGCCGGGCTGACCCGCGCCGAGCTCGACACGATCCTCGCGCAACTCCTCGCGGCCGGGAAGGCGTCACACTCGGCGTTCACCCGGCCGTCGACCGAGCGGCTGCGTATCCGGGTCCACGGAACCGGCCCGCTCACCCGGCTGCTCGCCACCACACTGGCCGACGCCGGGTTCGTCGTGACGCACACCGTCCGCCGGCCCGCGCACCGCGATGCGCCCTCCCCACGGACCAACCTGGTGGTCCTCACCGACCATCTCGCACACGAGTCGTGGCTCGTCGACCGGCTGATGGCCGACCGTGTCCCACACCTGCAGGTCCGTCTGCGCGACGGGGTGGGGCTTCTCGGTCCGCTGGTCCTGCCCGGGCTGTCGAGTTGCCTGGCATGCGCCGATCGACACCGCACCGACCGCGATCCCGAGTGGCCGGTGCTGCGCGGCCAGCTGACCGGGGTGGCCGGCAATGCCGGCGACCCGATCACCCGGATGACCGCGGCGCTCGCGCACGATCAGATCGACCGGCTCGCGAGCGCATTGGCCGTCGGCGCATCCGAACCCCCGTATCTGCTCGGTCGGGTGATCGAGGTGCACGGTTCCCCGCCACGCCTGTCGAGCACCGTGTGGCCGCGGCATCCGCTGTGTCCGTTTGCCTGCGGGACCCCTTCGGCGTCGGGTACACCTCCGGCTCGCGTCGCGGGCGGTCATCTATCCTGAGGGAGGGAAAGGACACTATGACCGACATCACGCGGGGGCAAGGTCGCCGGAACGCCAAGCTCGTCTCGCTGCCGATCGGCATGGCCGGACGTG
The DNA here is from genome assembly GCF_001485495.1 of Gordonia desulfuricans NBRC 100010. GTDB lineage: Bacteria > Actinomycetota > Actinomycetes > Mycobacteriales > Mycobacteriaceae > Gordonia > Gordonia desulfuricans. Next base: position 14,171 of record NZ_BCNF01000113.1, read on the forward strand.
CGGCGGCCGGACTCGGGAAACGAATGGTCGGCAAAGACCGGGACGAGATCAACCAGGAGCTCCTGGAGAAGTCCGCCGATCAGCTGTTCGCCGTTCTCGGCGAGCTCAAGGGCGGCGCCATGAAGGTCGGCCAGGCCATGTCGATCATGGAGGCGGCGATCCCCGACGAGTTCGGTGAACCGTTCCGCGAGGCGCTCACCAAACTGCAGGCGGAGGCACCCCCGCTGTCGGCGCCCAAGGTGCACAAGGTGCTCGACCAGCAGCTCGGCACCAAGTGGCGGCAACGGTTCCGCGACTTCTCCGACGAGCCGGCCGCCGCAGCGAGCATCGGTCAGGTACACAAGGCGGTGTGGTCCGACGGCCGTGAGGTGGCCGTCAAGATCCAGTACCCGGGCGCCGACCACGCCCTCAAGGCCGACCTCAAGACCTTGTCGCGGATGTCCGGGCTGATCCAGAAACTCTCCCCCGGCACCGACGTGAAGTCGATGATGGACGAGCTGATCGACCGCACCGAGGCCGAGCTCGACTATCTCGGCGAGGCCGACAACCAGCGGGCCTTCGCCAAGGCCTTCGACGGCGACCCCGACTTCGTCATCCCCAAGGTGGTCGCCAGTTCACCCAAGGTGATCGTCTCCGAATGGCTCACCGGCACCCCGCTGTCGAAGATCATCACCGGCGGCGACAAGCCCACCCGTGACCGCGCGGCCGCCCTCATGTCGACCTTCGAGGTGAGCTCCCCGTTCCGGGTGGGCCTGCTGCACGGCGATCCGCATCCGGGCAACTTCTTCATCGCCGACGACGGCCGGTTCGGCGTCCTCGACTTCGGCGCCGTCGGCCACTATCCCAACGGACTACCGCCGGAGACCGGCCCGATCCTGCGGCTCGCGCGCGACAAGGAGTACGACGAACTCAAGGCACACATGGTGGATGCCGGGTTCATCCTGCGCACCCAGGTCGACAAGGTGTCGGCGACCGACATCGAGGCCTACCTCAAGGCCTATGTGGATCCGCTGTACACCGAGTCGTTCCACTTCACCCGCAAGTGGTTGCAGCGCGCGGCCGGCAGGGCCACCGATGTGCGCGGCGACGTGTACAAGACCTCACGGCATCTGAACGTGCCCAAGCAGTACGTGATGGTGTTCCGGGTACTCGCCGGGTGCGTCGGCATCGCCGCACAGCTCGACGCCGAGGCCCCGTACCGCGGGATCATGGAGCAGTGGGTGCCCGGTCTGGCCTGACCGACCCCACCGGCGGCACGGCACGGCACGAACACCGACACAACGCGCACGAACACGACGGACACCGGCCGTCCCCGAACGGATTCGGGGACGGCCGGTGTCGTCGTCAGGCCGCATTCTTGCGCGGACGGCCACGGGGACGCTTGCGGGCGATCACCGCGCCGTGGTCGAAGATCTCGCCGCCCCACACACCCCACGGCTCGGCTCGATCGAGCGCGGCCTGCAGGCACTGGGCCTTGAGTGGGCAGTCACCACAGAAGGCCTTGGCCCGCTCCAGGTCACGGGGATCCTCGGCGAACCACAGGTCGGCGTCACCGGCCTGGCAGGGCAGATCGGTCGATCGGGACACCGAAAGCGGTGCAGCAGAAGAATATTCGTTGGCAGAGCACTCATCGGTGCGGGTACGGCCGACCGACGCCACACGGTCGGCCACGGTACTCGGTTCGAGAACGCAGTCGGTTGTCATTACCTCTCCACCTCTGTCGGATTCATCGGGTTCACGTGACCCGAGCCGTTTGTGGTGGAGTCCTGCCCCGAATCGACGAGATGTCGGGGAGATCAGACCAGAAAGGCCACGGGTTCGCGGTTGCGATTGCCCCGTGGCCGGAAATCTGACGCGGTCAGCGTCTGGATCTGCGGTGTGTCACAGGGAATCGCGGGATAGCTCGGGCCGGCGCGGGCGACGCGGCGGCGTTCGCGGGTTCGGACAGCGCGATCGCTGCCGATGCCGGTTGTGCGGCATCGGCGCGATGCTCGCCGAGCGACAGGCACTCGTCGACACGCCAGGAGCGGTCGCGAGCGATGGTGCCCACCAGGCTGCCGCCGGCGGCATTGCTGCCGACGACATTGCGCTTGTCACCGAAAACGATTGTGTTCACTGCTTCCACTCCTTTCCGATCTCGTCTGCTTCTCATCCGCGGGGGCCGTGTGGCACACGTTCACCCAACCCCGTGGTCGACTGTGCGTCCCAGACTAAGCCCGCCCGCACAATCGGCACAACCTATTTTTGACCTGCGTTTTTGACGATGGAGATGACTTCCTCGCCGTACTCCTCGAGCTTGGCCGCCCCGATTCCCGGGATCGCGACGAGCCCGCGGGCGTCGGTGGGTCCCTGCTCGGCGATGGCGAGCAGGGTCTTGTCGGAGAACACGACGAACGCCGGCACACCCTTGCTCTGCGACCGTTCGCGCCGCCAGTCCTTGAGCGCGACCAGCAGATCCTCGTCCAGATTCGACGGGCAGGTGTCACACCGGCCGAGCAGGGTGGCGGTGGTCCCCGACAGCCGCGACCCGCACACCCGGCAGGTGGGCCCGCGTTTGGGTTTGCGTTCGGAGCCGCCGCGCGCCGCCGGTGCGGGTTCGGGGGCCAGCCCCGACAGGAACCGGGAGCGGCGTCGGGCACGACCGCCCTCGTTGCGGGCCGTCGCCCAGGAGATCTGCAGGTGGACACGGGCGCGGGTGATGCCGACGTAGAACAGCCGGCGTTCCTCCTCGACCTGTTCCGGGGACCCCTTGATGGCCTGCGAGATCGGCAGTGAACCCTCGGTCAGACCCACCAGGAACACCGCATCCCACTCCAGACCCTTCGCCGCGTGCAGGGACGAGAGGGTGACTCCCTGCACGGTGGGTGGGTGCCGCGCCTCCGACCGGACCTGCAGCTCCCGAACCAGTTGCACGAGAGTCAGTTCCGGGTTCTCGGCGACCATGTCGTCGGTCAGCTCGACCAATGCCTGCAACGACTGCCACCGCGCCCGGGCCTGCGCACCCGACGGCTCCTCCTCGGTCAGCCCGAGTTCGACGAGGACCGCGCGCACCGCGGTCGGCACCTCGACACCGTCGCGCAGCCCGCGCTCGGCGACCTGGGCGAGCTGCCGCATCGCCTGCCGCACCTCGGTGCGGGTGAAGAATGCCTCACCGCCCCGCACCTGGTACGGGACACCGGCCTCGGTGAGCGCCTGCTCGTGATTCTCCGACTGCGCGTTGACGCGGTAGAGGATCGCGATCTCCGACGGTTCCACACCGCTGTTGACCAGCCGTTTGATCTGGGCGGCCACCAGACGGGCCTCCATCGGCTCGTCGTCGTACTCCTCGAAGGACGGCTCGGGGCCGTCGGGGCGCTGACCGATCAGCTCCAGGCGGGTGCCGGCGATCCGGCCCCGTGCCGCCCCGATCGCCCGGTTGGCCAGACTCACCACCTGCGGGGTGGACCGGTAGTCGCGGACCAGACGGACCATGGTCGCCTCCGGGAAGCGCCGCGGGAAGTCCAGCAGGAAGTCGGCCTTGGCGCCGGTGAACGTGTAGATGGTCTGGTTGGCGTCCCCGACGACGGTGAGATCGTCGCGCTCGCCGAGCCAGGCGTTGAGCAGTCCCTGCTGCACCGGGGTGACGTCCTGGTACTCGTCCACCACGAAGCACCGGTACTGGGCACGGAACTCTTCTGCCACACCAGGATCCACATCGATCATCTGTGTCATGTAGATCAGCAGGTCGTCGAAGTCGAGCAGCCTGTCACCCTCCGGTGAGACCTTGCCGTCCTCGTAGGCGGCGTAGACCTTGGCGATCTGTTCCGGCGCCGACGGCGTCTCGCGCATCAGTCGGGTCGCCGCGGCCACATAGCCCTCGGGGCCGATCACCGAGGCCTTGGCCCATTCGATCTCCGACAGCAGGTCGCGCACGGTGTCGGTGGAGGTGCTCAGCCCGGCGCGCCGGGCCGCACGGGCCATCAGCGGGAACTTGTTGGTGAGCAGTTCCCAGCTGCTGTTGCCGAACACCCGCGGCCAGAAGTAGCGCAGCTGCCGCAGCGAGGCGGCGTGGAAGGTCTGCGCCGACACCGACGGCCCGGTCGCGCCGATCCCCAGCGACCGCAGACGGGTGCGCATCTCCCCTGCCGCGCGGGCGGTGAAGGTCACCGCCAGCACCTGCCCCGGATTGACCTGTCCGGTGTCGATCAGGTGCGCGATACGACGGGTGATGGTGCGGGTCTTGCCGGTCCCGGCACCCGCGAGCACACACACCGGCCCACGTGGCGCGAGAACCGCCTCACGCTGTTCGGGGTCGAGTCCGTCGAGGATGCCGTCGGCCGCTGGTCGGGATCGGGTGGGGTTCGGGCGTTCGGACACGCAATCCACTATGTCAGCCGGTCCCGACAGGACACCGGGGTGGCCTGTCGGGCATCGGCGGGCTGTGGACAGAACTCACACGCCGAGCTTGGCCTTCACCTCGGCGATCGACGGGTTGGTCGCGGTGGAACCGTCGGCATACTGCACGGTGGGCACGACGTGGTTGCCGCCGTTGACGCTGCCGACGAACTCGGCGGCCTCCGGATGCGCCTCGATGTCGATCTCGTTCCACTCGATCCCGGCGCTGCGCAGGCCGGTCTTGAGCCGGGCGCAGTATCCGCACCAGCTGGTGGTGTACATGGTCAACAGGTCGGTCGCATTCTCACTCATGCGTCCCATAACACCACTCGACGGCCGGGTGTTCCGCGCAGGGTGAACCCCGGCCCGCGTTGGGCGTGGTGGTCAGCCGTTGGCCCAGGCGGTGATCAGCGAGCGCGCGATCGAGATCGACCCGGGCAGCAGCAGCCGCCGCCCGGAATCGCCCGGCACGTCACCGTTCGTCACGTCACCGCGCACCCATTCGTCCCCACCGGCCAGTGCCTCCCGCACCTCGTCGCGATGGAACCACAGCGCGTCGCCGATCTCGCCGTCGAGGAACTGCAGCGGCTCGTCGGGATCGGCGAGCGCGGCGAAGCCGAGCATCAGCGACCGCGGGAACGGCCACGGCTGGCTGCCGAGGTAGCGGGGCTCGCGCACGGTGATGCCCACCTCCTCGTGCACCTCGCGGATCACGCACTGCTCCAACGACTCCCCGGGTTCGACGAAACCTGCGAGGGTGGAGTACCAGCGTTCGGGCCAGGTGGCCTGACGCCCCAGCAGAATCCGGTCGCCGCCGTCGTGGACGACGGTGATGATCGCCGGGTCGGTGCGCGGGAACTCGTCACGGCCGGTGTCGATGTGGCGTCGCACCCAGCCGCCCCGCGCCGGACGGGTGGGGCCACCGTCGACCGGTGAGAAGCGGGAAGTGGCGTGCCAGTTCAGGATTCCGAGCGCGGTGGCCAGCAGACCGGCCTCATCCGGGGTCAGCCGGGTGGCGCCGCGTCGAGCGTCAGCGCTGCGGCCGGTGACCTCGTCGACGCGTCGGGTCCACAGATCGGTGTCGATGTGGGCGAGGAACACCGCGTCCTCGGGCGGGGCGTCGGCGATGTCGGTCGCCGGTGCCCACGCCAGCGAACCGTCCTCGTTGATCGGGTAGCGTCCGGCACCGTCGATGTCGAGGACCCGGGCGGTCGACCAGCCCGACACCATCCGGCCGGGGTCGTCGCGGATCTCGTCGGCACGGTCGTAGGAGGCGCGGGACAACAGCGGCGGCTGATCGAAGACGAAGGAACCCATGTGATGTGTTCTACCCTGTCGCCGATCCCCGCGGAACCTCTACTCCGACGAGCCCTTGCGGACATACAGCAGGCGGTCGCCCACCTCGATCTGTTCCACCGCACTGTCGTCGACACGGTGCAGCACCCCGGCGCGGACCACGCCGAGGACGATGTCGCGGGTGTGTGCCGGTGACCCGCCGGTCTCGGTGGGATCGACCTCGCGCTCGGCGATCGCATACCCGGCATCCGGGGTGAGGAGGTCCTCGATCACCTCCACCACCGACGGTGTCATGGTCGCGATACCCAGGAGGCGGCCTGCGGTCTCCGACGACACCACCACCGAGTTGGCGCCGGACTGGCGCATCAGGTGGGTGTTCTCCGACTCGCGGATCGACGCGACGATCTTGGCCGTCGAGTTCAGTTCGCGGGCGGTGAGGGTGGCCAGCACGGCGGTGTCGTCACGGTTGGCGGCCACCACGATGCTGGCCGCATGGGCCACGCCGGCCAGCCGCAGCACGTCGGATTTGGTGGCGTCGCCGCGGACGGTCACCAGGCCGTCGGACTCGGCCGCCTCGAGCACCGCCGGATTGGAGTCGACGATGACGATGTCGGCGGGCTTGATGCCGTCACCGATCATCGCGTCCACCGCGGTGCGGCCCTTGGTGCCGTACCCGATGACCACAGTGTGATTGCGCAAGCCGTTCCTCCAGCGTTGGATCTTGAGCGCCTGCCGCGACCGTTCGGTGAGCACCTCGAGGGTGGTACCGATCAACACGATCAGGAACAGGACGCGCAGCGGGGTGATGATCAGCAGGTTCATCAGCCGGGCCGATGGGCTGACCGGCGTGATGTCACCGTAGCCGGTGGTCGAGAGGGTGACCGCCGAGTAGTAGAGCGAGTCGAGGAACGACAGCTGATCGCCCTGGACGTCGCGGTAGCCACCACGATCGAGGAAGACGACGACCGCGGTGAAGAACAGTGCGACGACGGCGAAGATCACCCGGCGGCCGATCGCCCGGCCCGGGCTCTGCCGCAGCTCCGGGATCCGGATGACCCCGACGAGCGCGTAGTCGGGGCCCTCGGAGAGGTCGTCCCGGCGCAGCCGTCGGCGTATCGCACCGCGAGATCTCATCGGGGGTACCGCCGTCGCTTCACAACCTGGAATCTAACGCATCCGCGGCGGTCACAACTCATCTGGACAGCAGCGCGGCGAGTGCGGCCTTGTCGGGCAGGTTCTCGGGTGCCAGGGTGTGTCCGGATCGGACGTAGTGGAAGGCCGCCGACACCTTCTCGATCGGCACCCCGGACAGCTGCGCCCACGCCACCCGGTAGGCGGCCAGCTGGATGAACAGCGAGGACCGGTCGGATTCCTCGGGGACCGCACCGGTCTTCCAGTCCACCACCAGCCATGATCCGTCGGCCTCGGCGAACACCGCATCGATCCGGCCGCGGATCACGGTGTCGCCGATGACGGTCTCGAACGGCACCTCCACCTCACTGGGTGCGCGATTGGCCCACCCCGAGGCCAGGAATGCCTCCCGCAGCATCTCGAGGTCGGCGTCGGGGGCGGCGTTCTCGTCGGCGGCACCGGGCAACTCGTCCACGTCGAGGAGCCGGGTGGCACCGAACCATCGCTCGACCCACGCGTGGAATGCGGTGCCGCGCCGAGCGATCGGATTCGGCCGATACGGGGTGGGGCGGCGCAGCCGGCGGGCGAACTCACGCTCGTCGGTGTCGAGGTCGACGAGCTGACTGACCGACAGATGCGACGGCAGCGCGACGTCGACGACGGCCTGGTTGCCACGCCGATGTTCCTCGAGGAGCACTTCGACCTCGGCACGCCATGCCTCGATCTCGGGGTCGGAGTCGGTTGCGCCGGTGGCCGATTCGTCGGTTGTGCCCGTGTCCGGGCCGTCGAAGAGGGCGTCGTCGAACAGTGCGGGTGCATCGCGCCCGGCGAGGGCGTCGAGGACGAGCGCCGCGGCGGCCTCCACCGGTGCGCGGCGCTCCGCGAGGCGGTCCGCAGGCCACGGGCTACGGCTGTCGAGCTCGGCGAGCGGGTTCTCGGCGCCGTCGGCCGGATCCTGCGCGAACACGTCGATGGACAGGCCGTCGGCGTGGTCGTCGGCGTCGATCGCCGCCCCGACGATGCCGAGCAGTTCGTTGAAGAACGGTGAGCCGCCGCGCGGGGAGTCGCCGTTCTCCGACCAGTGGTGCGCCGACACCAGCAGGTCGTGGCGCGCGCGGGTGATCGCGACGTAGAGCAGACGGCGGTCCTCTTCCAGGCGCCGCTCGCCGATCGCCTCCTTGTGTTCGGTGAGGGCGTCCTCGAACTCCTTGCGGTCGCCCACGTGGCGCAGTTGCAGGACCGGGAAACCCTCCGACACCCCGGACCCGCCGGGGTCGGCGAGATCGCCGCGCAGCGGGCCGGGCAGTTCGCGGGCGTTGCGCAGCCAGGTGGTGTCGGCCTTGCCGCTCGGGAAGATCCCGTCGCACAGGTGCGGGATCACCACCACATCCCATTCGAGGCCCTTCGCGGCGTGCACGGTGAGGATCTGCACGCGCTGTTCGGCCACCTCGACGCGGCCGGGTTCGAGGCCCTTCTCGATGGATTCGGCGGTGTCCAGGAAGGCCAGCAGGCCCGGCAGGTTCGCGCCGGGCCGATCGGCGTAGCGGGTGACGTAGTCGGCGAAGGCGTCGAGGTGTTCGCGCCCGGTGATCGCCCCGCGCATCCGGCGGGCCCGGATCTGGGCCTCGATCCCGACACCGATGGTGTGCTCGACGTCGGCGACGAGTTCGGGCAGCGGTTGCCCGATGCGCCGGCGCAATGCCTCCAGCTGCGCACCGAATGCCTTGATCCGGGCGAATCCCTCGGGGCTGTAGGCCTCCGGATCGCCCGGGTCGACCACGGCGTCGGCGATCCCGGCACGGTCGACGATCTCGGTGGGCAGCACCGCGTCGAGCGCATCGTCGAGTTCGGCGCGGCTGGTCACCACTCCCCCGGCGGGGATCTGACCGGCGGCCAGCGCGGTGGCACGGCGCCACAGGGCGACCAGGTCGCGGGCGCCGAGCTGCCAGCGGGCGCCGGTGAGCAGCCGCATGGCGGCGGTGCCGGCCATCGGGTCGGCCATCAGGCGCAGCGTGGCGACGATGTCCTCCACCTCGGGCACGTGCAGCAGACCACCGATGCCGACCACCTCGGCGGGGATGCCGCGGCTCTCCAGCTCTGCGGCGAGCGGTGCCGAATCCTCGTTGCGGCGCACCAGGATCGCCACGGTCGGCGGCCCCGAGCCGTCGTCGTCGTGATAGCGCGCCGAGACCTGGTCGGCGATCCAGGTGCGCTCGTCGACGACGGTCTCGGTGAGTGCCAGGGTGACCGTGCCGGTGGGGGCGTCGGGGCGGGGGCGCAGCACGCTGACCGGTACACCGCGGCGGCGCAGTTCCTCGCTCGTCTCGTTGGCCAGCCGCAGGGTCTGCACCGGGTTGCGCCAGCTGGTGAGCAGTTCGCGGCGCGGGGCGGGCGATCCGTCGGGCAGCGCGAAGTCGGTGGCGAAGCGCGGCAGGTTGGCCGCCGACGCCCCGCGCCACCCGTAGATGGACTGGATCGGGTCGCCGACGGCGGTCACCGCCACGGTGCCCCCACCGTGGCCGGCGCCTCCGTGACCGGCGCCACCGTGACCGCGACCGAACAACGCCGACAACAACACCCGCTGCGAGTGTCCGGTGTCCTGGTACTCGTCGAGGAGCACCGCACCGAAGGCCTCGCGTTGGGCGGCGACCACTTCCGGATGTCCGGCCACGAGCCGTGCCGCCAGCGACATCTGGCTGCCGAAGTCCAGCACCGCCTGATCGCGCATGGTCTGCATGAGGGTGGCGACCAGCGGAAGGAGTTGTCGCCGTTCGGCTATCACCTCTTGGACGGTGCGCAGCGCGGCATTGGGTCCGCCGCGCTGTCGGGGGCCCTTGGGCAGATCGTCGACCATCCGGTAGAGGTCGTCGCCCCAGCGCGAGAGGGTGTCGAGATCGACGAGGTGTTCGCTCATCTCGCCGTAGATCCGCAGCACCGACTCGGTGACGGTGGCCGGGGTCTTGGTGGTGGTGAGCTCGCCGGTCCAGTTGGAGACGATGGTGAAGGCCATCTGCCACAGTTCGGTCTCCGAGAGCAGGGTGGCGGCGGGTTCGACCGGCAGCAGCAGGCCGTAGTCGGCGATCAGCCGGCCGGCGTAGGCGTGGTAGGTGCTGACCTCGGGGTCGCCGGAACGGAGTCGGGCGGCGAGGGTTCCGTCCGGATCCCAGTTGATCAGGGCGGGCGAACCGGCCAGCATCGACAGGCGGCGGCGGATGCGGGCACCGAGCTCGCTGGCGGCCTTGCGGGTGAAGGTGAGGCCCAGGATCTCGTCGGGGGCGACGATCTGGTTGGCCACCAGCCACACCACCCGCGAGGCCATCGTCTCGGTCTTGCCCGCACCGGCACCGGCGACGACGAGCATCGGTTCCTGCGGTGCCTCGATCACCTCGATCTGTTCCGGTGTCGGCGAGGGCAGGCCGAGCGCCGCTGCCAGCGAGGTCGCCGAGACACGGTGCCGTGTGGCCGATCTGGTGTCAGTCATCGGTGACCGCCTTTCCGCGCAGCTGGGCTGGACAACTGGTGGCCAGGCCGCAGTGCGCGCATCCCGGGTTGGGGGTGGCCTCGAAGACCGGACCGATGCCTGCGCGGGCCGCCTTGCGCACCACCGCAACCCACTCGTCGAGCAGCTCGGGTGTGAGTGGCGGCTGATCACGTTCGGTGGCGCCGGTCGAGCGGTGCGCCGCGGAGACGTAGACGAGCCGACCACCACCGGGTTCGACCTTCTTGCCCGGGAATTCACGCGCACCACCGTGTGCGAGGGCCACCTGGTAGGCGGCGATCTGCGCGTGGTCTCGTGCGTCGGCCTTGCTGACGGCGGTCTTGGCGGTCTTGACGTCCACCACCACCGGACGTCCGGCGGAGTCTCGTTCGAGCCGGTCGACCCGTCCTTTCAACCGGACCGGGAGGTCGGTTCCGTCGTCGGCCGGGATCGCGCCGTCGGCGAGTGGGCGGTCGGCGGGGATGGTCGCGTCGATCACCGACTCGACGGCCACCTCGTCGAGGTCGTCTCGCGAGATACGCAGCCAGTCACGGAAGTTCACCAGCATCGACTCGGCACGTTCGAGTTCGCGGGCGGAATACCAGACCGCTCCGGTGTCGACGCGGTCCCAGATGCCACGCAGCGCTGCGGTCACCTCTGCGGGGTCGATCTCTCCGGCCACCGCCTGCACGAGGGTGTGCACCAGGCTGCCGGTGAGTGCGGGTGCGCCGTCGCCGTCACGGCCACCGGCGCGTTCGAGGACCCATCGCAGCGAACACCGTGAGAGCTGTTCGACATTCGACGGCGACAGCACCACCGGCCCCGACTCGGGATTCCACAGCGGTTCGGCGGTACTCGGCCGCGCCAGCGCGAACCAGTCCCGCGGATGCGCTCCGGGAATATCCGAATCGGCCAGTTGCGCAAGCAGTTCGGCGGCAGAACGGGTCCGCTCGTCGGGTTCGGCGCCGGGGCTTCCGGGATCGGTGACCCCGGCGACCACCACGGCCCGCAGGGTCGCGACGAGCGACGGCAACGAGAGCACACGGTCGACGCCGGGATCGATCGGCAGATCGGTGTCCGGGTTGGTGTCGAGGGACTCGTCGTCGGCGTAGCCGTCTCCCAGGGGATTCGCACCGGCGCCGGGGGTGTCGGTGTCGCGCCGGGAATCGGCCCGCAGCGCATCGGCGATCTCGACGACGAACCGCGACGGCGACGACTCACCGCCCCCGTCCTCGACCGCGGTGATCAGCAGCCGGCGTCGGGCCCGGGTGCAGGCCACCAACAGCAGGCGACGTTCGTCGGCCAGCGCGACGGCCCCGCGGGCGACCGTCTCCACGGCGTCCGGCGCGATGCCGTCGAGCAGGTCGACGAGTTGGGCGGTGGCCAGCACACTTCCGCGGCTGCGCAGGGAGGGCCACAGTCCGTCGAGCACTCCGGCGACGGCGACCACCTCCCATTCGCGCCCGGCGGCGGCGTGCGCGGAGAGCACCGTCACCGATTCGGCAGCGGCCACCGCGGCGCGGCTTTCGCGCGGGATCTGCAGCTGGGTGAGGTAGTGGACGAAGCCGGCCGGCCCGGCCGCGGGCAGGGTGTCGGCGAAGTTGGCCGCCGACTCGAACATCGCCATCATCGCGTCGAGGTCGCGGTCGGCCTGCTCGCCGCCGGGGCCGCCGCGGATGGCCGCCGACACCCAGCGGCGTTCCAGGCCGGTGGCCTGCCACGCCGACCACAGCGTCTCCTCCACGCCGCGTCCGGCGGTGTGTGCGCGGGCCGCGGCGCCGATCACCTCGAGCACTCGACCCAGCGGTGCCCCTTCGTGGTCGGTGACCGCACGCAGGTACTCGGCACCGAGTGTCGGGTCGAGGATCGCGAGCCGCAGCGAGATCAGTGAGTCCCGGTCGGCGCGTTCTTCTCCCACCTTCTCGTCATGTCGACGCACCCCGCGCCGCAGCCGGCGCATCGAGCCGGGGTCGGCCATGCCGACGGGCCCGGTGAGCAGGGCGACGGTGTCGTCGATGGAGAACTCCTCCTCGGTCACCGTCTCCTGGTCACGCGCGGCCACGGCCCGCAGCACCGTCATCAGTGCGGCCACCGCACGCTGCCGGTGCAGGGGCAGATCGGTGGTCGGGGTGTTCAGCGGTACTCCGGCGGACCGGAATGCGCGGCGCAGCGCGGGCAGTGCGAGGTGCGCCGACCGCACGATCACCGCCATCTTCGACCACGGCACGCCCTCGAAGAGGTGCGCGCGACGCAGCAGGTCGGCCACGGCCGTGGCCTCCTTGGCCGCCGAGCTGAACACCCGTACCGATGCGCCACCGGGTTCGTCGTTCTCGCCGTCGGGGACCACCGGGAATCCGTGGGGTCGGGCACCGGGCAGCCGGGCGGTCAGTGCGCGGCCGACCACTGCGATCTGCCGATGATGGCGGAAGTCGTGGTCGAGCCGGATGTCGTGGTCGGAGCCCGCCTCGGCCAGCTCGTCGGCGAATCGTGGACTCGCCCCGCGGAATCCGAACACCGACTGGTCGGTGTCGGCGGCGATGATCGTCGAGTCGGTGCCCGTACCGACGAGCCGGATCAGGTGGGCGGCTTGCGGATCGAGGTGCTGTGCGTCGTCGACGATGAGGTGACGGATGCGACGACGCTGCGCGGCAAGCAGTTCCGGGTCGGTCGCGAATGCCGACAATGCCGATCCGACCAGTTCGGCGGCGTCCACGGCCGGTGCGGATGCGCCGGGGGTCTCCGAACCGACGGCCCCTCGCAGTAACACGTTCTGCTCGTACTGGGCGTACGCATGCCCGGCCGCCACCCACTCCGGACGCCGGTGCTTGCGTCCCAGGGCCGACAGTTCTTCGGGCCCCACGCCGCGCTCGGCGGCACGCATCATCAAGTCCCGCAATGCTTGCGCGAAACCGTCGGTGATCAGCGCCGGACGTAGGTGGGCGGGCCAGTACTCGGCGCCGTCCTCGACGTCACCGGCGAGCAGCTCGCGGAGCACCACGTCCTGCTCGGAACCGGTGATCAGTCGCGGCGGCGGATTGTTGTGCGCCTGGGCCTGCAGCCGCAGGATCGCGAACGCATACGAGTGCACGGTACGCACCAGCGGTTCGCGCAGAGCGCCGCCGAGCGCGAGCCCGTCCGACGACGCGGCGAGCACGCGCCGGGTGATCTCCTCGCGCAGCCGCACCGCGGCCTTGCGATCGGATGCGAGGACCAGCACCGATTCCGGGTCGGTCCCGGCCCGGGTGAGGCGGGCCACGGCGGCATCGACGACGAGCGCCGTCTTGCCCGACCCCGGGCCACCGTGCACGCGGTACGGCTGCCACGCACCGGCGCGATCGGTCTTCGGGTCGTCGCCGTCGATCATGCGCTGCACCTGCGGGGGCCAGCTGCGGTCGGCGGTCGCGGCATCGGAGTGACCGACCAGGTGCGCCCGCAACGCGGTGCCGGCACCCTTGGCACCCGGCCGGCCCGACCGTGCGGAACCGGCCTTCGCGGTAGGGGCTGAAGAACGCGAGCGGGCCATGCAACCATGCAATCACGTGGCACCGACACTCTTGCGCCGGCCGGGTCGGGCGGTCGGGAGAACCGTCTGTCCCGGTCCGCCGTCGAGCCCCTCGCGTGGCAGGATGGATCGGTGAGCACTCTGCACTCGCTGACCTTCGGACCGCCACCCGAGCAGGCGTCGGCGACCGTCCTGGCCCTGCACGGTCTGACCGGCCATGCCCGGCGCTGGGAGTCGATGTCGGCGATCTACCTGCACGACATGCATGTGGTGGCACCGGATCTGATCGGCCACGGCCGTTCCCCGTGGCGCCCGCCGTGGGCGATCGAGAACCATGTGCGTGCGTTGTCGGAGCTGGTGGACGCGACCATCCCGGTCTCGGCGCAACCGGTGGTGCTCGTCGGGCATTCGTTCGGTGGCACGCTCGCCATCCACCTGGCCAATCACCGCCCCGAGGTGTTCAAGGGTCTTGTCCTACTCGACCCGGCCCAGGGACTCGACCCCGAGTTCGCACTGACGGTCGCCACCGACAGCCTCGATCACTGGGACTATGCCGACGCCGACGCCGCCCGTGCGGCGAAGCGCGCGGAGGGGTGGGCAGCGGTACCTGACGCGATACTCGAGGCCGAGATCGCCGAGCATCTCACCGCGCGTCCGCACGGCCGGGTCGGCTGGCGGGTGAGTGCGCCGATGGCCGCTGCCTCCTGGAGTGAGATGAGCCGTCCGGCGGTGCTGCCGCCCCCGGGGTTGCCGACTCATGTGGTCGTGGCCGACCGCGTCGACCCACCGTTCGTGCGGCCGGGATTCCTCGACGCATGCGCCACCGAACGACCCGAGTCCGTCCACGTCCATCACGCCGACTGTGAACACATGGTTCCGTTCCTGGAACCGGAGCTGTGCGCAGAACTGGTCCGTTCGCTGGCATGAGTTCGGTCACCGACGCCGATGTGGAGCGGGTGCGGGCACTGGTGGCCGCGATCCCCGTCGGCCAGGTGAGTACCTATGGGGATCTCGCTGCTGCAGCCGATCTTTCGTCCCCACGAGTCGTCGGCTGGATCATGCGGACGGACAGCGCCGACCTGCCCTGGCATCGGGTGATATCGGCGAGTGGCAAACCCGCCCCGCACCTCGCCCACCGCCAGCTCGATCGACTTCGGGAGGAGGGCGTGCCCGTTCGTGACGGCAAGGTGATCCTCCGTGAGTGCCGGTGGGAGATCCCGTCGGCCACCTGAGAACCACTCCGTTCGAGGTGACCACCGACAACGTCGACTGACCAGGTTTCGACACGGGTCCTCGCGAT
>NZ_BCNF01000114.1 GCF_001485495.1 Gordonia desulfuricans NBRC 100010
CGACACGCCTCGTCGCTTCGCTCCTCATCGGCTCAACCACCAACGCCCAGTGGATGATTGAGCCGGGACCGAGCATCGCGAGGACCCGAGCCGAAATCCCCGCAACCCACCCTCGGGCTCAGACGTTGAAGTACTTCGCCTCCGGATGGTGCAGGACGAATGCATCGGTGGACTGTTCGGGGTGCAGCTGCAACTCCTCCGACAGCACCACGCCGATGCGTTCGGGTTCGAGGAGCTCGATCATCTTGGCGCGGTCCTCCAGGTTCGGGCATGCGCCGTAGCCGAAGGAGTAACGCGCACCGCGGTATTCGAGATCGAAGAAGCCCTGGGCGGTATCCGGGTCGTCGGCGGCCATCGCGCGGTCGGCGAACTTCAGCTCCGAGCGCACCCGCTGATGCCAGTACTCGGCGAGCGCCTCGGTGAGCTGCACACCGATGCCGTGCACCTCGAGGTAGTCGCGGTAGGCGTCGGCGGCGAACAGCTCGTTGGCGAAGTCGGCGATCGGGTTGCCCATCGTGACGAGCTGGAACGGCAGCACGTCGACCTGACCGCGTTCGATCGCCGATTCGCGGGATCGGACGAAGTCGGCGATGCACAGGAACCGGGTGCGCTGCTGACGTGGGAACTCGAACGAGAACCGTACCGGTGCATCGGGTCTCGGCTCGGTGAGCACGTGCACCACGTCGCCCTCGCTGACCGCCGGGAAGTAGCCGTAGACCACCGCGGCGTGCTGCAGGATGCCCTCGGTGGACAGCCGGTCGATCCACGACCGCAGCCGCGGCCGCCCCTCGGATTCCACGAGATCCTCGTAGCTCGGGCCCTCGCCGCCACGGGCACCACGAAGTCCCCACTGGCCCAGGAACAATGCACGCTCGTCGAGGAACTGCAGGTAGTCGGCGACGGGTACGCCCTTGATGATCCGGGTACCCCAGAACGGCGGTGTCGGCACCTCGTTGTCGGCGGCCACGTCGGAACGTTCCGGCACCTCGACCGGCGCCTCGGCGGCCTTGCGCTTGGCCGCGATCCGCTGCGACCGCTCGTGCCGCGCCTTGCGTTCGGCGACCTTCTTGGCAGCCGCGATCGCCTCCGGACTGTCGGCGGCCGGGGTCTCCCCTCGCTTGATCGCCATGATGTCGTCCATCAGACGCAGCCCCTCGAAGGCGTCACGCGCATAGTGCACGTCACCGCTGTAGACCTCGGTCAGGTCGTTCTCCACATAGGAGCGGGTCAGCGCGGCACCACCGAGCAGCACCTGGTAGGTCTCGCCGAGACCGCGCGCAGTGAGCTCCTCGAGGTTCTCCTTCATCACCACGGTGGACTTCACCAGCAGACCCGACATCCCGATCACGTCGGCACGCTTGTCCTCGGCCACGTCGATGATCGTCGCGATCGGCTGCTTGATCCCGATGTTGACGACCTCGTAGCCGTTGTTGCTCAGGATGATGTCGACCAGGTTCTTGCCGATGTCGTGGACGTCGCCCTTGACGGTGGCCAGCACGATACGGCCCTTGCCGTCCTCGCCGGTCGACTCCATATGCGGTTCGAGGTGCGCCACGGCGTTCTTCATCACCTCGGCGGACTGCAGCACGAACGGCAGCTGCATCTGGCCCGACCCGAACAGCTCGCCGACCGTCTTCATCCCCGACAGCAGGGTCTCGTTGATGATCTGCAGCGGCGGAACCTGGGTCATCGCCTCGTCGAGGTCGGCCTCGAGTCCGTTGCGCTCACCGTCGACGATCCGCCGTTCGAGTCGTTCGAACAGCGGCAGCTTGGCCAGCTCCTGCGCCCGCGACTCGCGCGCCGAGGCCGCCGAGACACCCTCGAACAGCTCCATCAGCCGCTGCAGCGGATCGTAGCCCGGGTCGTCGGGACCGTCGGTCCCGCTCAGACGGCGACGGTTGTAGACCAGGTCGAGGGCCACCTCGCGCTGCTCGTCGGGGATGCGGTTCATCGGCAGGATCTTCGACGCGTGCACGATCGCGGTGTCGAGTCCGACACTCGTGCACTCGTGCAGGAACACCGAGTTGAGCACCTGCCGCGCGGCCGGGTTCAGGCCGAACGAGATGTTGGAGACACCGAGGGTGAAGTGCACCTCGGGGTGTGCCTCCTTGATCCGGCGGATCGCCTCGATGGTCTCGATGCCGTCGCGGCGCACCTCTTCCTGACCGGTGGAGATCGGGAAGGTGAGGGCATCGATGATGATGTCCTCCTCGGCCAGCCCCCAGTTGTCGACGATGTCGGCGATCAGCCGCTCGGCGATCCGCACCTTGTCGTCGGCGGTACGGGCCTGTCCCTCTTCGTCGATGGTCAGGGCCACCACCGCGGCACCGTGCTCGACGACGAGCCGCATGATCCGGGCGAACCGGGAGTCCGGGGCGTCACCGTCCTCGTAGTTGACCGAGTTCACCGCGCAGCGGCCACCGAGTGCCTCCAGGCCGGCCCGGATGACCTCCGGTTCGGTGGAGTCGAGCATGATCGGCAGCGTCGACGACGTCGCGAAACGGCTCGCCAGTGCGGTCATGTCGGCGGCGCCGTCACGGCCGACGTAGTCGACGTTGAGATCGAGCATGTGTGCACCGTCGCGGGTCTGGTCCTTCGCGGTGTCCAGGCACTTCTGGTAGTCGGCGGCGATCATCGCCTCACGGAACGCCTTGGAGCCGTTGGAGTTGGTCCGCTCCCCGATCACCAGGAAGCTGGCGTCCTGGTCGAACGGGACCGCGGTGTAGAGCGACGACGTCTCCGCCTGGTGTTCGGGCGTGCGGACGGCCTGCGGGGTCTCGGCGACCGCGGCCGCGACCTGCCGGATGTGTTCGGGCGTGGTGCCACAGCACCCGCCGACGAAGGACAGTCCGAACTCGCCGACGAACTGCGACAGCGCCTGCGCCAGCTCGTCGGGGCGCAGCGGGTACTCCGCACCCTTCGGTCCGAGCACCGGCAGACCGGCATTCGGCATCACCGACACCGGGATGCGGGCGTGCCGCGACAGGTAGCGCAGGTGCTCGCTCATCTCGGCGGGGCCGGTGGCGCAGTTCAGGCCGATCATGTCGACACCGAGCGGCTCGATCGCGGCGAGGGCGGCACCGATCTCGGAACCGAGCAGCATCGTGCCGGTGGTCTCGACGGTGACGTGCGAGATGATCGGGATCTGCCGGCCGAGGTCACCCATGGCGCGCCGGGCCCCGACGACCGCGGCCTTCACCTGCAGCAGGTCCTGGGAGGTCTCCACCAGGACGGCGTCGGCACCGCCGTCGAGCATGCCTGCGACACACTCGTAGTAGGCGTCGCGGATGATGGCGTAGGAGGTGTGGCCCAGGCTGGGCAGCTTGGTGCCGGGACCGATCGACCCGAGCACATAACGGTCGGTGCCGTCGGCGGAGGGACCCATCTCGTCGGCCACACCCCGGGCGATCGCGGTGCCCTTGTAGGACAGCTCACGGATGCGGTCGGCGATGTCGTAGTCGCCGAGGTTCGACAGGTTGCACCCGAAGGTGTTGGTCTCGACGGCGTCGGCCCCGGCCTCGAAATAGGCGCGGTGGATCGCCTCCAGGACATCCGGTCGGGTGTCGTTGAGGATCTCGTTGCATCCCTCGAGGCCGGCGAAATCATCCAGGGTGAGATCGGCGGCCTGAAGCATCGTGCCCATCGCCCCGTCGCCGATCAGTACCCGACGCGACATCGCGGTGATGAATGTCGTGTCGTAGTCCCGGGTGGTCGATGCGGTGGTGGGCATGATGTTCAGAGTAGTTCGCTCTCGGTTCGGTTCGGTCGTAGGCTGGTTCGGTGAACGCTGAGCAGATGTCGAACCTTCCCCGCCTGCGCAAGCCGATCCTCCTGGCGGCCTTCGAGGGCTGGAACGATGCCGGCGATGCCGCGAGCAGTGCCGTGGAACATCTTGCACTCACCTGGGACGCCCGCCCGCTCGCCGAGATCGAATCCGATGACTACTACGACTTCCAGGTCAATCGTCCGACGATCAAACAGATCGACGGTGTCACGCGGCGAATCGACTGGCCGACGACGTCCATTTCCTACTGCAGCCCCGTCGGGGCCGACCGGGATATCGTACTCGTGCGTGGTATCGAACCCAACATGCGCTGGCGTGCGTTCTGTACCGAGATCGTCGAGCTGGCCCGCCGCCTCGAGGTCGAGACCACGGTGATGCTCGGCGCACTGCTCGCCGACACCCCGCACACGCGCCCGGTCCCGGTCACCGGCAGCGCCTACAGCAGCGACGCCGCCGAACGCTACAACCTGGCCGAGAGCCGCTACGAGGGACCCACCGGGATCACCGGCGTACTCCAGGATCTGTTCGTCCAGGCCGGTGTGCCCGCGGTGTCGTTCTGGGCCGCGGTCCCCCACTATGTGTCCACCCCGCCCAACCCCAAGGCGACGGTCGCCCTGCTCAACCGGGTCGAGGAGGTCCTCGACATCGAGGTGCCGCTGGGCACCCTGCCCGAGCAGGCCGAGGAGTGGGAGCAGGCGGTCACCGAGATGACCGAGGACGACGAGGAGATCGCCGAGTACGTCCGCGGCCTCGAGGAACGCGGCGACGCCGAGGCGAACACCGACGAGGTGATGGCCAAGATCGACGGCGACGCCCTGGCCGCCGAGTTCGAGCGGTATCTCAAGCGGCGCGGTCCGGGGTCCTTCGGGAGCTGAGCGCTCCCGGACCCGGTATTCACCGAGGCCGGGCCGGACGGCCCCGTCCGGGCGGGCGCCGGGGGCTCTTCCCCGGACCCGCACACCCCGACGGGGTCAGCCGATCCGTTCGATCGACACGACCGGGGTGGTGATCCGCCACGTCCGCACGTCCGGGTCGTCGGCGGCACGCACCCAGAACTGGGCGGACTCGCCGATCCGGCATGACTTCACCCCGAGCAGCGGGATGTCCTCGGAGTCGCGGCGGAGCGCACTGACCGCCCACTCCTCGCTGTCGGTGCTGCCGACACCGGGGGCCCGCAACAACGTCATCTCCTCGAAGTCGAGCAGATATGTCGATGTCCGGGTCTGAACGGTCCACACCCCGGAATCGGTGTCCGGGCGGATCTCCTGCACGCGCGCCACGGCCGAAACTCTACTAAGCCCACGCACCGAACACCCAGTCGACCGCCCACGACCGGCTCAACCGGCCGTGCCGGTCCCACGGAGGTCGACACCGAGCAGGGCGTCGACGGCCTGCGCGATGGCCGACGGCGCGTCGGTGTCACCGCCGATGCCGCGTTCGACGTCCCGGCACCACCCGTCCACGGCGTCGAGGGCCTTGGGGGTGTCGAGGTCGTCGGCGAGGTGCTGACGGACGCGCTCGACGATCGGTGCGGCGTCGGGTCCGGCCGGTGCGGCGACCGCGGTGCGCCAGCGCGCCAGCCGGGCCAGGCCGGCGTCGAGCACCGCGTCGGTCCACATGCGGTCACCGCGGTAGTGGTCGGCGAGCAGGGCGAGCCGGATGGCCCCGGGATCGACGCCCTGAGCACGCAGCCGCGACACGAACACCAGGTTGCCGCGACTCTTGGACATCTTCTCGCCGTCGAGTCCCACCATGCCGGTGTGCACATAGTGCCGGGCAAACCGCCGTGCACCGGTGAGGGCCTCGCCGTGGGCGGCGGAGAACTCGTGGTGCGGGAAGATCAGGTCGTTGCCGCCGCCCTGGATGTCGAACTCGATGCCGAGCCGGTTGAGGGCGATCGCCGAACACTCGACGTGCCAGCCGGGGCGGCCCGCACCGAACGGCGCCTCCCAGGACGGTTCGCCGGGCCGTTCGGCCCGCCACAGCAGGGCGTCGAGGCGGTCGCGCTTGCCTGCACGGTCGGGGTCGCCACCGCGCTCGGCGAAGAAGCGCTCCATCGTCGTGCGGTCGTAGCCGGATTCGTAGCCGAACTGCTCGGTGGCGTCGATCCGGTAGTAGACGTCGGGGAACTCCTGGTCGTCGACCACATACGCCGAGCCGGAGGAGAGCAGCTTCTCCACCATCTCCACGACCTCGCCGACCGATTCCATCGCCCCGATGTAGTCCCGCGGCGGGAGTACCCGCAGCGCGGTCATGTCGTCGCGGAACAGCTGGATCTGGGACGACCCCAGTTCGCGCCAGTCCACGCCGTCGCGGTCGGCGCGCTCGAACAGCGGATCGTCGACGTCGGTGATGTTCTGCACGTAGTGCACGTCGTGGCCGGCGTCGCGCAGCACCCGGTTGACCATGTCGAAGGTCAGGTAGGTGGCCGCGTGCCCGAGATGGGTTGCGTCATAAGGGGTGATCCCGCACACGTACATGGTCGCGGTGGTCCCGGGGGTCACCGGACGGACCTGCCGTGCGGAGGTGTCGTAGAGGCGGAGAGCGGGCCCCGCGCCGGGAACGACGGGCAGGGCGGGATCGGGCCACGATTGCATGTCACCACTGTATGGCGCGCGGCATCGGTCGACGTGACGAGGCCCCGCGCAGCCGGCCGTGACGTCCGCCTCGGCACCCGGCGAGGACGGCGCGATCCCACCCTTGACATTGCGAGAGCACCGCCCGCTGACAGCGTGGGCACCGGTCACGATGGGACCTTCGATGCCACCTCTTCGTTCCGCTCTCACCACCACGGCCACGTAACCCGAGACCGGCCCCGCCGGGGTCGCCGACTTCCACTACGCCCCCGTCCCGCTGATCATGTTCGTCGCGGGGTGGCTGTTGCTGGCGTGGGTGGCCGTCCGGCTGTTGCGCGACCCCGCCGGCACCGCGACGGCACGCATCGGACGATCGGTGACCGCACTCTGCCTGTTGCTGTTCGTCCCGCAGTTCTTCGCACCCGGTCCGGTCCGGATCGTGCACGGGATCGTGTTGGGGATCGGGCTGATGGTGTGGGCGGCCGGTACCCGTCAGGTGACCCGCCGGGCAGGGCTCACAAACCGCACGGATACCCGTTCAGAACACGCGAGAACGCTCAGAACTCGGGGACACGCTCAGAACGGGGGCCAGGGAATCGGACGATGAGGCGGTGGGGTCGGCATCGTCGACGACTCCGCGACGATGATCGAGCGCATCGTCAATGCGTCGATCTCGTCGGCGGTGATGTGGTGTGCCAGGTCCGCCCGCAGCCGCGACGACGGCGATTCGAGGTCGTCGGCCAGCCGCTCGACGTCGGCGATCAGGTGCGCCGGGATGGGTTCTCCCGCCCAGCCCCACAGCACCGTGCGGAGTTTGTCGTCACCGTGCAGACATATGCCGTGGTCGACTCCGTACACGCCGCCGTCGAGTCCTTCCAGTACATGCCCGCCCTTGCGGTCGGCGTTGTTGAGGACGAGGTCCAGGACGGCCATCCGTTGTAACCGTGGATCGTCGGCGTGGACGAGCTCCACCGGATCGCCCCGTCCGTCCAGGGCCCGCAGGATGGAGCGGTAGCCGTCGGGAACGGCCTCGGGCGGGCACAGGTCGACGAGTTCGATCCGCGGCGGCTCGGCTTCCGGGTCGGGGGTGTCGACCCAGCGCTGCACCATGCCGATGCCGAGGGGGCCGTCTCGCAGCACCGTGGTGGGTACCGTTCCCCATCCGAGTGCGTCGGAGATGAGGAACGAGGCCACCTCGCGGCCGGCGAGGGTGCCGTCCGGGAAGTCCCAGAGCGGGACCTCACCGCGCACCGGCTTGTAGACGCACCGCACCACCGAGTCGTCGAGGGTGGCCTCGCAGACCAGCGTGGCATTGCTCGCCGTGGGAATCCGACCGAGGATGCCCAGCTCCCCGTCACGCAGGATCGCCGCCAGGTCGGCGGTGGCGTCCGCGCTGCTCTCGTCCGGGTCGTGCGGCACACGATCTCCGATCGTCATGTCAGCCGCGCGGACCGGGGTCGTCCGGGTCGTCCGGATCCTCGGGGTCGTCGTAGATCTCGGATCCGCCGGCGAGTCCGTTGAAGACGTCCGGGTCGATGAAGTCCAGGGACTTGCTCAGTTCGGCACCACGCTTGTAGCCGTTGGTCCGCACGCAGAGGTGTCCGTCGGCGTCGAGCGGGTCACCGCACAGCGGGCAGGGCGGGCGACCCGCGGAGATCACCCGGGTGGAGCGGGTCGCGAACTCGCGGGCGGCGTTGGTGGTGAGGAACACCCGCACGGCGTCGGGACCCTCGTCGGTGTCGTCGAGGACGACACTCTCGTCGAACTCACCCTCGGTGATCGCGAGCAGTTCGACCACCACGGCCTCGGACTCGGCATCCCATCCGAGTCCCATCGTCCCCACCCGGAACTCCGCGTCCACCGGCATGACGAGCGGACTGAGGTCACCGATCTGGTCGGTCTCGGGCGGGATCGGGGTACCGAAACGACGGTGGATCTCCTCGAGCAGCGCCCCGATCCGCTCGGCGAGGATCTGGACCTGCTGCTTCTCCAGCATGACGCTGATGATGCGTGCCTCGTGCACGGCCTGGAGGTAGAACGTCCGGTCGCCGGGCTGGCCCACCGTCCCGGCGACGAATCGGTCCGGACTGCGGAACACATGGATCGCTCGTGACATCACA
The DNA here is from genome assembly GCF_001485495.1 of Gordonia desulfuricans NBRC 100010. Classification (GTDB taxonomy): domain Bacteria; phylum Actinomycetota; class Actinomycetes; order Mycobacteriales; family Mycobacteriaceae; genus Gordonia; species Gordonia desulfuricans. The sequence goes on from NZ_BCNF01000114.1 coordinate 8,481, forward strand.
CACCTCCTTGTCTGTCGTATCCCATTATCCGGCCTCGACCGGCGTGCGCGCCTGCACCGGGGCATCCTCGCCCGATCGGCCGGCTCCCGCATCGGGCCGGTGCCCGTCACCGGTCCCCGGATCGCCCCCGACCACCGCGTCGTCGGTCTTCGGCGGACGGATCGGCACCGACAGCGTGGCCGTCGAGTTGACGGTGTGCACATGCGGCCGGGTCGCACCGTAGCGGATGATGCTCACCGAGGCCGGCTCGACGACGATCCGCTGGAACGCGTCCAGATGCATCCCCATCGCATCCGCGATCACCGACTTGATCACGTCGCCGTGGGAGCAGGCCACCCACACCCCGGCACCGTCGGGTCCGCCGTGGACCGCGTCGAGCTCACGGATCGCGGCCACCGCCCGTGCCTGCACCGCGGCCAGCCCCTCACCCTCGGGGAACACCGCCGCCGACGGATGCTGCTGGACGGTCTTCCACAGCGGTTCGGCGAGCAGTTCCCGGATGGAGCGGTTGGTCCAGGTGCCGTAGTCGACCTCGGCGAGATCGTCGACGACCACCTCCGGCACCTCGCGACCGTCGGCCCCCAGGGCCGCGAGCAGCGGCGCGACGGTCTCGGCACATCGTTGCAGCGGTGAGCGGGCGACCGCGGTGATGTCGGGGAGACAGCCGGTGAGTCGCTCGACCAGTTCGGCGGCCTGCCCACGTCCCTTGTCGTCGAGGGCGATGCCCGGGCTGCGCCCGGCGAGCACCCCCGACGTGTTGGCCGTGGAGCGGCCGTGGCGCACCAGGATCACGGTCATGGGTCAACTCTAGGCAACGTCGCCGCTCTCCGGCATCCGGCACACGGGGCCGGCCGTGTCGGCGCGGGTCACACCGATCACGTCGCGCTGATCACGCCCCCGGCCAGCAGTCCCATCACGGTCAGGCCGAGGATCACGCGGTAGGCGCCGAACCAGTTCATCGAGTGGTTGCCGACGAACTTCAGCAGCCAGGCGATCGACGCATAGCCCAGGATGAAGGCGACGACCGTCGCCACGATCAGCTGCGCCCCGGTCGACTCCATGCCGTCCCCGGTCGGGTTGATCGCGTCCGGGATGCTGAACAGTCCCGAGGCGGTGACCGCCGGGATGGCGAGCAGGAAGGAGAACCGGAACGCGGCCTCACGCTCGAGCCCGAGGAACAGACCCGCACTGGCGGTCGCGCCGGAGCGGGACACGCCGGGCACCAGCGCCAGGCACTGGGCCAGACCCATCACCAGTCCGTCACGGAGGGTGAGCTGTTCCATCGACCGACGGCGGGTCCCGTACTTCTCGGCCAGCCAGAACACCCCGGAGAACAGGATCAGCACGGTGGCGACCAGCCAGAGATTGCGGGCCGCGGTGCGGATCTCGTCCTTGAGCAGATATCCGAGCAGGCCGATCGGGATGGTCGCGAGGATGACGTACCAGCCGATCCGGTAGTCGAGGCCGCGTTCGGTCCGGTCGAAGAGTCCACGGAACCAGGCGATCACGATCCGCACGATGTCGCGGGCGAAGAAGACCAGCACCGCCGCCTCGGTGCCCAGCTGGGTCACCGCGGTGAACGAGGCCCCGGCGTCCTGCCCGAACATCAGTTCCGAGGCGATCCGCAGGTGCCCCGACGACGAGATCGGGAGGAACTCGGTGAGGCCCTGGATCGCACCGAGAACGATCGACTGGGTCCACGTCATGGTGTCGGTCACGGCGCCCGATGCTACGCGGGGTCGGCGGCGATCCCCGCGCGAGCCGACGCGACGCCCTCGACCCCGGCGATGGTCCACAGCGTGGGTGAAGCAAGATGGTGCTATGCATTCCGGCCGCTCCCGATTCCCCCGAAATCCGCGTGCCCGCCGCGCCTGTGTCGCGCTCGCGCTGCTGCTCACGGCCGCGTTGTCGGCCGCGTGCGGATCCAGCTCGGATTCGGGGTCGACGCCGAACGTGGCGACCGTCTCCCCCGCGTCGGCCGTCCCCGCGCCGGCCGGACCGGCAGCGAACCCAGCCGGTGTGATCATCCCCACATCCCCGGGCAGTTCGGTGATGGCCCGTTCGGGCGGTTCGCTGGCCGTCCTCGGTGCCGCGGGTACCGAGATCACCCGCTTCGACACCGCGGCTATCACCAGCCCGCCGACCACCGTCACCACCCCGGCACTGACCACCCTGATCGGCACCGGGAACGGCGAGTTCCTCGGCGTGGGCCCGGACACCCTGGTCCGCATCGCCGCCGACGGCACGGTGCAGACCAGTCCCACCGACGTCGCCGACCCCACCGCACTGGCCCGTACCGCAGACGGTCGCGTCCTCGTGGGCACGGGCGACGGCCACGTGATCGTCTTCGACACCGGCCTGAACCGGCAGCGCGACATCGGCGGCTTCGTCCGCGTCGACGCCATCACCGTCTCTCCCGCCGGTGCCGACCTCGACGGCGAACAGGTCGTCGTCCTCGACCGCGCGCAGTCGTCGGTGACCCCGGTGAACATCGACACCGGCGAATTCGGTGCCGCCTTGCGCGCCGGCAACGGCGCCACCACGGCCACGGTCGACCGGTACGGCCGGATCCTGGTGGCCAACACCCGCGACGACGAGATCATCGGATTCTTCGGTTCGCCGCTGGTGATGCGGTTTCGCTACCCGGTGGCCGACGGCCCCTACGCCGTAGACTACGACGACACCCACGAGCTGCTGTGGGTCTCGACGACCGGCGACAACGAGGTGGTGGCCTATGACCTGGCCAGTGGAGAACCCGTCGAGAAGCACCGCTTCGCGGCCGTCGCACAGCCCGACGCGATCACCGTCGACGACGCCTCCGGCACGGTCTATGTCCTGTCCCACCGCGACGGCGGACTACAGGTGGTCGCGCCGCCCTACGGCGGTGGTGCGGTGAGCACCCCGACCGGCACCCCGACGACCGCGGCGGAACCCACCTCGTGATGCTGCGTCGCCCAGGCGGCCTCCCGGCCGGTTCCGGACGGACCGCCGCCCGGATCGGTGCCCACTATCCGCGTGGCTGGGAGGTCACCTCCGAGGACATGGAATGCCTGCTGATCCGGCTGCCACCGGATGTCACCCGGGTGACCGCGTCGATGCGTCTGGCCCTCGAGGCCGAGTTCGGCGGCTGGGAACTGTCCCGGGTGCGGCTGTACTCCGACGGCACCCGCAAGGTGCTGCTGAAACGACGTAAACCACCCCGCGGGCAGACGGCCCGCCCCGACGACCCCGACGAGGATGCCCGCGCGTGCTGACCACACTCAACCGTCTGCTCTACCCGGTGCTGTTGCGCCTGATGTTCCTGGTCCCACCGGAACGCATCCACACGATCGTGATGACGACGATCCGTACCGCGATGCGGGTGCCGCCGCTGCGTGGTCTCGCGGCGAGGCTCTTCGCCCGCCACGACCCGATCCTGCGCCAGCAGGTCTTCGGTGTCGAGTTCCCCGCACCCCTCGGCCTGGCCGCCGGCTTCGACAAGTCCGCGGCGGCGGTGAACGCATGGGGCCAACTGGGTTTCGGCTTCGCCGAGATCGGCACCATCACCGGGCGCGCACAGCCCGGCAACCCGCAGCCGCGACTGTTCCGGCTGCCCGCCGACCGTGCGCTGATCAACCGGATGGGCTTCAACAACCCCGGTGCCGACGTCGCCGCCGAGCACCTGCGGTACACCCGCCCGGGTCCGGTGCGCGTCCCGATCGGCGCGAACATCGGCAAGACCAAGGTGGTGCCGCTCGACGAGGCGGTCGACGACTATCGCTACTCGGCCCGGCAGCTGGGCCCGCTCGCCGACTTCGTGGTGGTCAACGTGAGTTCCCCCAACACACCCGGACTGCGTGATCTGCAGGCGGTCGACTCGCTGCGCCCGGTGCTGACCGCGGTCCTCGCCGAGGTCTCGGTTCCGGTGCTGGTGAAGATCGCACCCGATCTGGCCGACGAGGACGTCGACGCGGTGGCCGACCTCGCGGTCGAGATCGGCCTGGCCGGGATCGTCGCGACCAACACCACCATCGAGCGCGCCGGCCTGGCGACCCCGGCCGCCGAGGTCGCCGGCATGGGCGCGGGCGGATTGTCCGGCGCACCGCTGACCGAACGGTCCCTCGCGGTACTGCGGCGGCTGTATCGCCGTGTGGGCGGGCAGATCACGCTGATCAGTGTCGGCGGCATCGAGACCGTCGACGAGGCATGGGAACGCATCCGGGCCGGTGCGAACCTGCTACAGGCCTACACCCCGTTCATCTACGGTGGCCCGGTCTGGACCCGGGAGATCAACGCCGGTGTCGCCGCGCGTGCCCGGGCCGCCGGGTTCGTATCGCTGTCCGACGCCGTCGGCAGCGGCGCACAGGACTGACACCGCGCACACCCGAGACGGACACAGGCAGGTAGATACACAGACAGGGCGGTCACCCCAGGAGGTGACCGCCCTGTCTGTGTATCTCTGTCCGTGTCGTGCGGGTCAGATGTCTTCCGACGGCTGTTCGTAGGTGCCGACGATCGTCGCGCGGGCGATCGCATGGGAGAACAGGTTGAACCCGAGGTAGGCCGGGGTGGCGCCGTCGGGCAGGCCGAGGCTCTCCACGTCGACGGCGTGCACCACCACGAAGTAGCGGTGGGGTCCGTGTCCGGGCGGCGGGGCGGCGCCGACGAACCGCTTCAGCGACGCGTCGTTGGCGAGGGTCACCGCACCGGCGGGCAGTCCGCCACCGGTGTCGTCGCCGGCGCCTTCGGGCAGGCTGGTCACCGACGCGGGGATGTCGGCGACCGCCCAGTGCCAGAAACCGGCGGCGGTCGGGGCGTCGGGGTCATAGACGGTGACCGCGAAACTCTTGGTGCCCGAAGGGAATCCGGACCACGACAGCTGTGGTGAGAGGTCGGCGCCACCGGCCCCCATCAGACCGCTGACCTGATTGTTCGGCAGGGGCTTGCCGTCGGTGACACTCTCGGAGGTCAGCGTGAACCCCGGCAGGGTCGGGAGTGGCTCATACGGGTCGAACGTCGACATCGAACACCTTTCTTCGCGGAGACCGGTCCTTCTCGCACACCGCACACGTCATGGGTCGCACATCACATGCCGGCCTCACCCACTCTAGGCGAGGCGCACATCTGATCGGCCGGATCAGCTGTGCAGCAGGAAGTGCTCGAGGACCTTGGTGCCGAAGATCACCGAGTCCACCGGCACCCGCTCGTCGACGCCGTGGAACAGCGCGGCGAAGTCGAGGTCGGCCGGCAGTTGCAGCGGGGCGAACCCGAAGCAGCGAATCCCCAACTTGGCGAAGGCCTTCGCATCGGTACCCGCCGAGAGCATGTAGGGCACGGTCTTGCCGTCGGGGTCGTTGGCGAGGATCGCCGCGTTCATCGCGTCGACGAGGTCGCCGTCGAAGGTGGTCTCGTACGAGTCGAGGTGGGTGATCCACTCCCGGGTCACGTTGGGCCCGATCAGTTCGTCGATCTCGGCCTCGAACGCGGCCTGGCGGCCGGGCAGCACGCGGCAGTCGATGACCGCCTCGGCCTTCTGCGGGATCACATTCGCCTTGTACCCGGCGCGCAGCATGGTGGGGTTGGCGGTGTCACGCAGGGTGGCGCCGATGATCCGGGCGAGACTGCCGAGCTTGAACAGCCGGGTCTCGAGATCCGGTGCGTCCGGGGCGAAGTCGAGACCGGTCTCCGCCGACACCGCGGCCAGGAACTCCGACACCGACTCGGTCATCACGAGCGGGAAGGTGTGCCGGCCGATCCGGGCGACCGCCTCGGCAACCGCGGTGACCGCGTTGTCCTCGTGCAGGAACGAGCCGTGGCCCGCGGTGGCGTCGGCGGTCAGCCGCATCCACCCGAGGCCCTTCTCGGCCGTCTCGACGAGATACAGACGCCGTTGCGTGCCGTCCGGGCGGTCGACGGTCAGCGAGTACCCGCCGACCTCCCCGACCGCCTCGGTGACGCCCTCGAACAGATCGGGTCGGTTCTCCACGAGCCACTGCGATCCCCACGTGCCACCGGCCTCCTCGTCGGCCAGGAAGGCGAACACGATGTCGCGGGGTGGGACGGTGCCCTCGCGCCTGAACTGACGGGCCAGGGCCAGGGCCATTCCGACCATGTCCTTCATGTCGACGGCGCCGCGCCCCCAGATGTAGCCGTCCTTGACCGTCCCGGCGAACGGGTGGACGCTCCAGTCGGCAGGTTCGGCGGGCACCACATCGAGGTGTCCGTGGATCATCAGGGCGCCGCGGCCGGAGTCCGGGTCGCCGGGCAAGGTCGCGAAGACATTGCCGCGCCCGGGTTGACCGGACTCGACATACTGTGTGACGTAACCCACTTCCTCGAGTCGGCCGGCCACCCATTTGGCGCACTCCTCCTCGCCGCGGGTGGTCTCCAACTCGCCGGTGTTGCTCGTGTCGAAGCGGATCAGGGTGCTGACGAGATCGACGACTTCGTCGACCGCGCGGGGGGTCGTGAGCTCAGAAGACACCCCTCACTCCTACGGGATTTGGGATACGGGGGCAACCTCGGTTAGTGTTACCGAGCCAGCCGATGAGAGAGCGACGCAGACGCCGGCAAGAGCAAGAGAACTGAACAGGTCCGAGTGGCGGAATGGCAGACGCGCTAGCTTGAGGTGCTAGTGCCCTATTAACGGGCGTGGGGGTTCAAGTCCCCCCTCGGACACAGCGAAGGCCCCCAGCAGAAATGCTGGGGGCCTTCACTTTTCGCCCGTGATGCGGTTGGCGCCACCCCTCCCCGCGGTCGCCGTCTCCGCCCGGATCACCCTGCCGGACGCACGGAGATCGCCGGTGTCGGCGAGATCACCCGCCGCCGCGGCGGTCCGGCGTGCGGGCCGATCCGGCCCCGGGAAACAATGGTGCGGTGACACAGCGCCTGTTCTACGACTGCGACACCGGTATCGACGACTCGGTGGCCCTGCTCTATCTCCTCGGCCGCGACGACGTGGATCTGGTGGGCGTGGCGTCCACGGCAGGCAACGTGCCGGTGGACGTGGTGACCGCCAACAACCTGTCGTGGCTGTCGCTGTGCGGGCGCACCGACATCCCGGTGTACCGCGGCGCCGATGGTCCGCTGGTCGCCGACCTGATGACCACCGAGGACACCCACGGTCCGCTCGGGGTGGGTTACGCCGAGCTGCCCACGCCCACCATGGCGGCGGCCGAGACCGATGCGGCCGACGCGTGGATCGAGGCGAGCCTGGCCCATCCAGGGGAACTCGTCGGACTCGTGACGGGCCCGTCGACGTCCCTGGCGACCGCGCTACGCCGCGATCGGTCCCTGCCCTACCGTCTGCGTCGCCTGGTGATCATGGGCGGCGCTTTCCACGTCCACGGCAACACCACGCCGACCTCGGAATGGAATGTGGCGGTGGACCCGGAGGCCGCGGCGGAGGTGTTCGCCGCGTTCGCCGCCGACGGCACCCCGAATCCGATCGTGTGCGCACTCGACCTGACCGAGCAGATCGTCACCACACCCGACCACATCGTGCGGCTGGCCGCGGCGGCCGGCAGCACACCGCTGGAGTGTCCGGACCCGTCCGACCGGCGGGGGCTGAGATCGGTGGCGAGCAACGAGATCATCCGGCATCTCGTCGACGCGCTGCGCTTCTATCTGGAGTTCCACGAAGCCCACGACGAGGGCTACATCGCGCACCTGCACGATCCGTTCGCGGCGATGGTGGCGCTCGATCCGACGCTCGTGGAGACCGTCGGGGCACATGTGGCGGTGGAGTTGGGCGGCACGCTCACCCGCGGTACGACGGTCGCCGACGAACGCGGGATGTGGGATGGTGCCCCGAATGTCGCGATCGCGACGTCGACCGACGTCGATGCGGTCTTCGATGCGCTGATCGAGACGGTCGGTTCGCTGGCCCGCCGCCTCGGCGCGCGCTAGCGTCGAGGAGGTGACACTCCTCGGATATCAGATCCCGAACTTCACCTACCCCGACATCGCACCCGAAGACCTCTTCCCCACCGTCACCGCGCAGGCGGTCGAGGCCGAGGCCGCCGGCTTCGACACGGTCCTGGTGATGGACCACTTCTATCAGCTGCCCATCCTCGGTGAGCCCGACGAGCCGATGATCGAGTGCTACACGCTGTTGTCGGCACTGGCCCAGCACACCTCGCGGGTGCGGCTGTCGGCGTTGGTGACCGGGAACACCTATCGCAATCCGACGCTGCTGGCCAAGACGGTCACCGCACTCGACGTGGTCTCCGGCGGACGTGCCCAGCTCGGGATCGGGGCCGGGTGGTTCGAACTCGAGCACGACGCCCTCGGCTTCGAGTTCGGGACGTTCACCGACCGGTTCGAGAAGCTGGAGGAGGCCCTGCAGATCATCCTGCCGATGCTGCGGGGTGAGCGACCCACCGTCGACGGCAGGCGCTATCGGGTCACCGATGCGATCAATTCGCCTGCGCCGCTGGGCCGGATCCCGGTGATGATCGGCGGCGGCGGCGAACGCAAGACCCTGCGCATGGTGGCGCAGTATGCCGACGAGTCGAACCTGATCTGTGGCCGCGACGAGATCGGCCGCAAGCTCGATGCCCTGGCCGGACACTGTGAGGCACTCGGACGTGATCGCTCGGAGATCACCGTCAGCCTGCAGACCACGGCATGTGTGGCGCCGACGCACGAGGAGGCCGTCCGCGAGTTCGAGGCGTACCTGCAACGGAACCCGCGCGCGCAGGTGCGTAGCGCGTCCACCATCGTCGGATCGCCCGACGAGGTGGCCGCCCGGTACGCGGAGCTGCTCGCCGCCGGGGTGGACGGCGTGACGGTCAACGCCCCCGCCAACGGGCATGTGCCCGGGCGGGTCACCCTGCTGGGTGAGACGTTGTCGGCGGTCGTCGGTCGTTGACCGGCCCCGGGGCGTCCGGGGTGGCCACGTCTATCGCGTGGTCACCTTGGACGCCTCGAACTCGGCTCCGACCGATCGGAGGGCGCTGTTCGGGTCGCCGGCCGCGACGAGGGTGTCGACGATCTCTCCCGAGCGCACCGCCACATTCGACAGCAGCGTCGAGGTGAGGCCGTGGGTGTGTTCGGAATTGCCCTGCACGAAGATCGATCCGGTGATCTCCGGATCGGTGCCGAGCCGGTAGTTGCGATCGAGAACCGGACGGCCGTGAACATCGGCGTGACACTGCGAGGCGAGGTCGCCGAGCAGGTTGGCCACCGGCGTCGGCTCGAAACCGGTTCCGAAAACGACGGCGTCGCAATCGAATTCGAGTTCCTCCCCGGTCATCCGGTTCACCGCGCGGATGTGGACGGTGTCGTCGGATTCGACGATGTCGACCACCTCGGTGGCACCGTGGACGAACAGTCGCCGCTCCCCGCTGACACGTTCGGTGTACTCGCGGCGGTAGAGCTCGGCGATCAGATCGGGATCGACCGCGGAGTAGTTGGTACTACGGTGGTAGGTCAGGAACCGCTCACGCCATTCGGGTGCGGCCGCGAAGTACTCGTCGACCGTCGACGCATCGAAGACCCGGTTGGCGTAGGGGCTGTCGTCGGCGGGAGTGTATCCGTACTTGGAGAAGATCGCGTGGACCTCGGCGCCGGTCTGATCGTGCAGGTATCCGGCGACCTCCGCGGAGCTCTGTCCGGCCCCGATCACGGCGTACCGACGGTGGGTCGCGGGCGGCAGCGCTGCGAGTCGGGGCAGCAGGTCGTGGTTGTGGAAGACACGCGGACCGGCCACCACCCCGGCCGGCAGTTTGCCGCGAATGCCGCCGCCGAGCACCACATTTCGTGCTCGCTCGACACCCTGGCCGGTCTCGATCTCGAAGGCGCCGTCATTCCATCGGACCGAACGGACCTCGGTCGAGTACCGAACCGGCGTCTGCACGCGGGCGGCGGCCCACTGCAGGTAGTCGTGGAACTCCGAGCGCAGCGGGAAGAAGGTGGCGAGGTTGATGAAGTCCGCGAGCCGGCCGCGGTCGGCGAGGTAGCTCAGGAACGAGAAACCGCTCGAGGTGTTGCGCTGGGTGACGAGGTCTTTGAGGAACGACACCTGCATCGTCGCCCCCGGCAGCAGCATTCCCGGATGCCACTCGAAGCGGTCGCGGCGCTCCAGGAAACGGGCCGACAAGGGCTGACCGGTGGTGGTGGCGTTGTGTTCCTCGATGGCGATGGCCAACGCCAGATTCGATGGGCCGAATCCGATTCCCACCACGTCCAACGTGGAACTGTCACTGCGCACGCGCTACTCCTCTGCGTTGACACCGGCGCTTGTTCGTCGGCCTGGTGGAGCCGGATTCATCTGCTGTGTCCGACGGGTCGATCGGCGATGCTCGCCCTCGCGGGATGAACTCACCACCGTGGGAACTCCCGGCCCGATGGCCGGTCATCGTCTAGGTAAGTCTAACCTAAGGAGTTGCTGGGAGTGAACCCGGCATCCACACCAGGATTCCCGACACCGCCCGCCGATCCCGTCTGCGCCCGGTGTCCTCGTCAGGAGCTGCCACGAGATGAAATCTCCGATCGTCGCGCCGGCCGATACCCATGCGACGGCCTCACCCGCCGCACGTCCCGGCCACACAACCCCAGATGACTTGGACGGATTCCTCTTCTGCCGCAACGATTATCATGTCCTAGGCACTGGTCGTCACACCGTCTTCGACGACCCCGCCGATGCCTGTGCCGCCCTCCGCGACGGCTCCGTCGACGCCGTCGTCGGCGCCCTTCCCTTCGATCCCCGCGACCCCGTCGCACTGACCGCACCGCAGCGGTGGGTCAAGAACTCGGGACCGTGGCTTCCGACCACCGACGGCGGCTCCCCCGCGGCGCGGATCGAGCGCCGGGACCCCGAACCGGAGGATCACCGACGTCGGGTCGCTGCCGCCGTCGAACGGCTGGCCGACCCGGCCGGTGAGCTGCAGAAGGTGGTCCTCGCCCGCGCCCTGCGGCTGCGCACCGAGTCGGCGATGACGCCGTGGGAGCTCGCCGCCCGGTTGCGCACCCTCGATCCCCGGGGCTCGGTGTTCGTCACCGACCTGTCCTCGGCCCCCGGCCACGGGGGCGCCCATCTGGTGGGGGCCAGCCCGGAGGTACTGATCCGCAAGAGCGGCTCACTGGTCACCGCACATCCGCTGGCGGGCTCGGCGGCACGGCATCCGGATCCGGTGGTCGACGCCGAACGCGGTCGGGCACTTGCGGTGTCGAAGAAGGATCTGGACGAGCACCGGTATGTCGTGGATTCGCTGCGGAGTTCACTGGCACCGCTGTGTGCCGAACTCGACATCCCGGACGAGCCTGTGATCATGTCCACACCGTCGATGTGGCATCTCGGCACCCCCATCCGTGCGACGGTGGCCGACGCCTCGGTCACCGCTCTCGACCTCGCGATCGCGGTGCACCCGACACCGGCGATCTGCGGCACGCCCACCGTGCCCGCGCGTGACCACATCCTCGCCACCGAGGGGTCGCGGGGCTTCTATGCCGGCGCGGTCGGCTGGTCGGAGTCCGCGCCCGCCGGCGGCGACGGCGAGTGGATGGTGTCGATCCGCTGTGCGGAGGTCGCCGCCGACGGTGAGATCACCACCTGGGCCGGCGGCGGGATCGTCGCGCAGTCCGATCCGGCCGCCGAGGTCGCCGAGACCGAGGCCAAGTTCGCGGCGATCCTCTCCGCGTTCAGCCTTCGGTAGTTCGCACCGCCGGAACCGGGGCCTCGTCGGCACGGTCGAGATCGGCACGGTCGAGATCGGCACGGTCGAGATCGGCACGGTCGAGATCGGCACGGTCGAGATCGGCACCGTCGGGATCGTCGATGTCGGTCCTCGGTCCGGCGTGCGCCCCGCGTGCGACACAGAAGGCCACCCAGGGGCCCGCCATGATGGACGTGATCACGGCGAGCAGCACGACGATCATGTAGATCTCCGCACTGAAGACACCCATGTGCAGACCGGCGGTCGCGATGACGATCTCGACGACCCCGCGCGCGTTGAGCCCGGCACCGAGCGCCGCCGAGTCCCATCGGGGAACCCCGGCGACGCGGGCACCGACAAAGGTGCCGACGAACTTGCTCACCACCGCCGCGAGCACCACCGCCGCCGCCACTCCGGCCACCACCGGGTCGGCGATCAGATGCAGGTCCAGGTGCAGACCGGCACCCGCGAGGAAGACCGGGGCGAGCACCCAGGTGGTGACCGCGCGCAGCGGCGCCAGTACCGCGTCGCCACGGCGGCCGATCATCACGCCACCGAGAAATGCACCCAGCACCGGCTCCAGGTTCAGCGCGCCGGTGATCGCCGCGCACGCGATCAGGATCAGCACGACGATCCCGCCGGTCTGACCCTCGTGTCGTGAGGACTCCAGCCGATCGAGTGCGCGGCTGACCGGTCGCCGCAGGACAGCGGTGGCCACCAGCACCCCGACCAGGGCGCCGAGGGTCAAGGGCAGGCGGCCGCCGCCGAGGCCCGACGTCGTCATGGCCGACACCACGGCGAGGATGACCCACGCGGCGATGTCGGTGAGCGTTCCGGTGGCCAGCGTGAGCTGTCCGATCTCCTTGCGGAGCAGATCGAGCTCGGTCAGGATTCGCGCGATCACCGGGATCGCGCTCACCGACAGCGCGGTGCCCAGGAGCAGCGCGAATTCCGTGGTGCCGGTGGACTCGCCGTGCATCGCCTGCGGGATGAGCAGGCCTGCGCCGACGCCGGTGGCCAGCGGGACCGCGAAGGATCCCAGGCCGACCGACGCCACCACCTTGACCCGTCGGCGCAGGAAGGGGCCGTCGAGGTCGACCGCGGCGAGGCCGACCAGCAACACCACCCCGAGGGTGCCGACCGCCGAGACCAGCGGGAGATCGTCACCGTCACCGAAGTCGAGCGACTCCGGGAGCACGGTGCCGAGCAGCGACGGCCCGAGCAGGACCCCGGCCGCCAGCTGCCCGGTCATCGCCGGCATTCCCAGCCGCCGCGCGATCATGCCGCAGACGAGCGCCGCCAGCAGGACCAGGGCGAGATGTCCGAGCATCGACTACCGCCGCGGCAGCCGGTGGGGTCCGTCGTCCGCCGCGACCTCAGACGTGCACATCGGCCGGCTCGGCCCAGGCCAGTCCGTCGGCGGACGGCACGAGTCCGCCGTCGAGCAGCGGCGGTTCGGTGGCGCCCTCGGTCACCGCTCCCCGCGCCTGCAGCGCGTTCATCTCCTCCATCACCTCACGCACCACCGGGGCGGAGAACATGTGACCCATGCGCTGGCCCGAATCGGTGTCCATCCCACCGGTCTTCGCCGCGGCTGCGGTCAGCGCGTCCGAGGACGACCGGAACCGTTCGATGACCTGCGCGGCGTCGGTGAGCACATCCTCACCCGAGTAGCCGCCGGCCACCAGTGAGACGAAGGCCGCCATGTCGGTGCGGTCGAAGTTGGTGACCTTGCGCGCCTTCCAGAAGTACGAGTCCTCCGACTGCTCCATGTCGTAGAACGCCGACAGGAACTCGTAGAACACCGCGTACTCGCGGCGGTAGCGACCCTCGAACTCGGTGAACGCCCGCTCCTCGGTCATCGTGCCGTCGAGCACGCTGTTGATCGACCGGGCGGCCAGGACACCGGAGTAGGTGGCGAGGTGGACGCCGGTGGAGAACACCGGGTCGATGAAGCAGGCGGCGTCGCCGACGAGGACCATCCCCTTGCCCCAGAACCGGGTGTTGGCATACGAGTAGTCCTTGCGCAGACGGATCTCGCCGTAGGTTCCCTCGGTCACCCGGGTGGCGTCGACCAACATGTCGCGGACGATCGTGCACCGGTCGATGTACTGCAGGAGCGTCTCCTCCTGCGCGTTGATCACGTCCTTGGCCTTGTCCTTGGCGATCACCACGCCGACGCTGGTCAGGGTGTCCGACAGCGGGATGTACCAGATCCAGCCCTCGTCGAAGGCCGCGCACAGGATGTTGCCGCTGTCGGGGGCCGGAAGTCGTTTGCCCCCTTCGAAGTACCCGAACACCGCCACGTTCTGGAAGAAGTCCGAGTAGACGCGCTCGGCACCCGCATGGCGGGTGAGTCGGGTCGAGTTGCCCGATGCGTCGACGACATACGACGCCCGGATGTGGTGCTCGGTGCGGTCGGCATCGACGTAGCGGACGCCGACCACCCGGCCCGAGTCGTCGGTGTCGACACCGTTGACGCGGCACTCCTGCCGGACGTCGACACCGTTCTCGGCCGCGTTGTCGAGAAGGATCTTGTCGAACTTCATACGCTCGACTTGGTAGGCATAGCTACCCTCTCCGGCGAATTCCGGTGAGATCGCGAACAGGAAGTTCCACGGCACCGGATTGGTGCCCCAGCGGAAGCTGCCGCCGCGCTTGTGCATGAATCCGGCGTCGCGAACCTTCTCGTAACACCCGAGGAGTTTGCAGACGCCGTGGATCGTCGACGGCAGCAGGGATTCGCCGATCTGGTAGCGGGGGAAGCTCTCCTTCTCCAGCTGGATCACGCGACGGCCGCTCTTGGCCAGCAGGGTCGCGGTGGTCGATCCACCGGGTCCTCCGCCGACCACCACGACGTCGACCTCTTCGACGGTCGCAGGCCCGGTACCGGTCGCGGCGTTCGCGCCGTCAACCCCGCTCATCGGGCGTTTCCTGCGGCTTGACCTGCACCTTCGGTGAGTTCTCGAATCCACGATCCGACCACCGGGTCGGAGGCGAGCACCACCAGATCGGCGTGTACCGCCCCGGCCGCGCGCCATCGCTCGATGAGGGACATGAGTCGAACCGAATCCAGTCCGATGTCGAGAACATTGGTCTCGTCGGTGATCTCGGTGTCGTGCAGATCCAGGATCTCGGCGATGTCGCCGATGATCCGTTCGCGGGTCAGCACTGCGTTGCCGGCAGCCATCTCGTATTCCTCACTTGTCGGCCATCATCTCGATGGCACTTTGCACACTCGACCGCCTCGGCAGATGGTCCCAGGCGTATCATTGGCCTCACTGGGCTAGACGCAAAAGTTAGCCTGGCCTAATATAGCTCCCGACCGCCGGTTCTGCGTAGCCCCCCGCTTTGGTGAGTCTTGCCAAACAAAGGGTAGGCTCGCTTACCATGTCTGTTGTCCGTGTCTCCTCGTGTGAACCCCTGTTCGCAGCGTCCGCGGCGGCCCAGGGCCTGTGGGTTGCGCAGTCGGTGATCGGACCGTCACCGGTCTTCACCATCGGTCAGGTCCTCGAGTTCACGACCGCCCCCGACACCACCCGACTGGTACGGGCGGCGACGGCTGCCGCCGCCGAGGCCGACCTGCTGAGCGCGCGGTTCACCGACGACGACAGTGGACCACACTATCGACTCGGCGACCCGATCCCGGTGCGCCACATAGATCTCGGCGCCGACCCCCGTGCACTCGCACAGCACTGTGCCGATGCCGTCGGTCGTCCCATCGATCCGGTCACCGGTCCGTGCGCGGAGATCTCGATCCTCACCGCCGGAGCCTCGACCGGGCTGCTCGTCGTCGCCCATCACCTCGTCCTCGACGCCTACGGACTGGGCCTGCTCGTCCGTCGCATCGGGCGGCTCTACGACGACCCCGCCGACACCCATGCGCTGCGTCCGGTCACCGGGCTGCCCGCCGGCATCGATGCACCCCGGGCCGACGACCAGGAGTTCTGGGCGCACGAACTGGCCGGTGTCGCAGGGCCGCTCACGCTCTCCGGTGCCCCCCGCGGACACCGGATCGCCGCACGTGTCCACACCCGCCGATCGGTGATCGCCGGGGCCGGGGCCCTCGCCCGCACACCGGCATCGCTCACGGCGGTGGTCGCGGCGTTCTGCGCCCGTCGCGCCGACACCGACGACGTGATCCTCGGTTTCCCGATGATGAACCGGCTGGGATCACCCGCCGCGGCCAGCGCATGCAGCATGGTCAACGTCATCCCGTTGCGGATCGCCGCGGCCGGATCGTCGACCCTCGAAGAGATCGGCGCGCACGTGACCGAGCAGATCCGCGCGGTGGGTCCGCACGCCCGCTACCGCGGCGAGCAGATCGTCCGCGACCTGCGACATCGCGGGGTCGACGGCGCCAACGGACCGACCCTCAACATCAAACCGTTCTCCTCGACCGTCACCATCGGCGGTCATGCCGCGACGATCCGGTCGCTGGCCCGGGGACCGGTGGTCGACATGGCCATCACGTGTGCCGACATCGACGGCGATCTCGAGATCATGGTCGACGCCGACACCGAGCTGTACGACGAGGCGGCCGTCGAGGAGATCTGCGCCGAACTCACCGAGGCGGTCACCGCGGTCGCCACCACACCGGAGCTGACCGGAAAACCCATCGGCGCATGGCATCTCGCCGCCGACCGCGCGCGAGCCACCGCCATCACCGCCGACGACGAGCGCACCCGCCGGCCGATCGGTACAACGCGGCTGGTCGACCGTGCCCTCGCCCACCCCGACGACACGGTCGCGCTGGTCTTCGGTGCCGAGCAGGTGCGGGTCGCCGACCTGCGCCGCCGCGTCGACGCCCTCGCCGGGCGACTCGGTGTGCTGGGCCCGGAGGACATCGTGGCCGTGGCGCTGCCACGCGGGATCGATCTGATCGTCGCGCTGCTCGCCGTCCACCGCAGCGGTGCGGCGTTCCTGCCGCTCGACCCGGGGTTCCCGGCCGACCGGCTGGCCGCCACCCTCGCCGACGCCGGACCGGTCGCGGTGCTCGAACCCGGCCCGGACGGCATCGCGATCGGCCGGCCCGACGGCGCCGACACGTCGCGCGCCGATCGTGACGTCGTGCCGTCGCACGATCTGCGCTCGCCGGCATATGTGATCTACACATCCGGCTCGACCGGGACCCCGAAGGGTGTCGTCCTCGACCACCGGGCCCTGCTGAACTTCACCGAGGACATGATCGACCTGCTGGGCTACCGCCCGGGCCGATCCGTCCTTGCCGTCACCACCATCTCCTTCGACATCGCGATCCTGGAGACCCTCGTACCGCTGGCCGCCGGCGCCACGGTGGTCCTCGCGACCGCAGACGACGTCCACGATCCCGACCGGCTGGCCCGGATCGTCACCACGCACGGTGTCGACGTCATGCAGGCGACGCCGTCGCTGTGGTCGGCACTGCTCGAGTCCGGTCACGGATCCGCACTCGCCGGCGTCGACGTCCTCGTCGGCGGTGAGTCGGTGCCGGCCGAGCTCGCCGCCGAACTCGCCGGTCACGCCGCATCCGTCCGCAACATGTACGGCCCCACCGAGACCACCATCTGGTCGACCACCGCACCGCTGACCGGTCACGATGTCCCGATCGGTGAGCCCATCGCCAACACCGGTGTGCGACTTCTCGATTCAGCACTTCGTCCGGTCGGCGACGGCCGCGTCGGCGAGCTGTATCTCAGTGGCGACGGCCTGGCCCGGGGCTACCACGGCAAACCGGATCTCACCTTCGCGCGCTTCGTTGCCGATCCCTTCGGGCCGCCCGGTGCACGGATGTACCGCACCGGCGACCTGGCCCGCCGGGGCGCCGACGGCGTCCTCTACTGCCTTGGCCGCACCGACCACCAGGTCAAGATCCGCGGATTCCGGATCGAGCTGGGTGACGTCGACACCGCACTGGCACAGCATGATTCGGTCGATCGAGCGGTCACCACCGCATTCGACGGACGTCTGGTCGCCTTCGTCAAGCCGACCGCGGGCCACGAGGTCGACGTGCGCGAGCTACGGGCGCACCTGACCGACCGGCTCCCCGACTACATGATCCCGGCCGCGGTCATGGCCGTCGACGAGTTCCCGCTGACACCCAACGGCAAGGTCGACCGCCGTGCACTGCCGCGACCGGTCTTCGGTTACCCGGCCGGCGACTCACGGCCACCGGCCACCGACACCGAACGTGCGCTCGCCCAGGCATTCTCGGAAGTTCTCGGGGTGCCTGCCGTGGGTGCCGACGACGACTTCTTCCTCCTCGGCGGTGACAGCCTGACCGCGGTCCGGGTGGTCACCCGCCTGGCCCGCGACGGCCTGCGCATCACCCCCATCGAATTGTTCGACAACCCCACCGTCGCCGGATTGGCGACCGTCGCGACCACGGTCGCGACGGCACGACCCGATCCGGACGCCGCCCGCCCCGCCGACGGTGAGTTCGCGCTCACCACCGCGGGTATCGGTGCCGACGAGCTCGACGACCTGGCCGATGGAGATCTCCTGTGACGACCACCGACACCTCCACCCCGGCGGCTCCCGCCCTCGACGACGTCCTGCCGCTCACCGGGCTGCAGGAGGCGATCGTCTATCACTCCACCCGGCCGCGCCCGGCAGGCACCCCGGATCCGTACCTGATCCTGGCCGACGTCGACCTCGCGCTGCACGTGCCGGTCGACACCGACCTCACCACCCGTGTCACGGCCGCGCTCGGCACGGTGATGGCCCGGCACGCCACCCTGCGCACCTCCTACACCCGTCGGCGCACCGGCGCACCGGTCGCCCGCGTGCACGCCGATGTCGAGGTTCCCCTGGAGACCTGCGACCTCGGTACGGCCGAGGACCTGGATTCCCTGCGACGCCGCGAACGCATCCGCGGGATAGCACTGACCTCACCCCCGCCGTTCCGGGCGGTCCTGGCCGCCGACGACACCGATGCGCAGCCGCGGCGCCACCTGCTCGTCGTCGCCCATCACATCGCGCTCGACGGCTGGTCGATCCACCGGCTGTTCGACGAGGTCGTCCGGCTCCTGCGTGGCGAGACGCTGCCCGCACCGGCACCGGTGAGCGAGTTCCTGCGGTGGCGCGAGGGGCGCCCCGACGACCTCGGCATCTGGCGTGAGGTGCTCTCGGGTCTGGACTCCCCCACCCTCGTCGCCCGGTCCCGGCGCGCAGACACCTCCGGTGGCCGGGTGATCTCCCACCGGCTGGGCGCCGACGAGTCCGAGCGGCTGCGCGAGTGGGCACGTGCGCACGGCGCATCGCTGAACACCGTCATCCAGGTGGCGTGGGCGCTGGTCCTGGCCGATCTCACCGACACCGACGACGTGGTCTTCGGTGCGGTGGTCTCCGGCCGCGACCCGTCGGTCGACCGTGTCGACGAGATGGTCGGGATGCTGATCAACACCATCCCGGTGCGGATCGTGCTCGATCCACGAGAGTCGTTGCCGGCGCTGGTCTCCCGCGTACAGCGCGAGCAGCTGTCGCTGATCGGTCACCACCAGACCCCGCTCGGCGACATCCAGAGCGCCCTCGGGATGGGCGAGCTGTTCGACACCGTCGTCGTCTTCGAGAGCTTCCCGCGTGGCCCGGTCCGGCCGCATATCGAGGACGAGAACAGCTATGCGGCAACCATTCTCGTCGAGGATGATCCGCAGATCCGCATCCTGCTGGAACGCCCGCAGGCCACCACCGCCGACGGTGTCGCCGAGCGCGCCTGTGCCGAGCTGCTGCCGCAGCTGGTGCGAACCCTGACCGCCCTGCCCGAGCGGCCGGACGCCACCGCCGCGACACTGCCACGCAGCGACGCCCCGCCGTTGGGTGCCGCCGCACTCGACGCCGTGCCCACCCTGCCGTTCGAGCCCGTGGCCGAGCAGATCGCACGGGCGACCGACGCCGATCCGGATCGGGCCGCGGTGATCGTCGGCGAGCACACCCTGCGATATGCCGATCTCGACGCGCTGACCGGCCGGATCGCCGACGGCCTGCGCACCCGTGGGATCGGGCCGGAATCGGTGGTGGCCGTCCACCAGCACCGCGGCGCCGCACTCGTCGCGTCGATCCTCGCGGTGCTGCGGGTGGGTGCCACCTACCTGCCGATCGATCCCGGCTACCCGTCGGCCCGGATCACGTTCATGCTCGACGACTCCCGGCCCGACCTCGTCCTCGACGACGCCACCGCCGAACTCCTCTCGGCCGCACCGGACGTCGCGGACCGGCCGGCCGATCGAGGACCCGACGGCCCCGTCGCATCGTCGGGCACACACCCGGACTCCTCGGCGTATCTGGTCTACACCTCCGGCTCCACCGGCACCCCCAAGGCCGTGCTCGGCACGGCGGGCGCACTGGCGAACCGGGTGGCCTGGGCGGCCGCGAACTGGGACGGCCGGGTGGTCCTGGCCAAGTCGTCGGTGGCGTTCATCGACGGCACCACCGAACTGCTGGGCGCGCTGGCCGCCGGGGCGACGGTGGTCCTCGCCGACGATGCCGTCACCCGCGACGCCCTGGCCCTGGCCGAGCTGGCCGACGCGCACGAGGTGGACCAGATCACTGCGGTG
>NZ_BCNF01000115.1 GCF_001485495.1 Gordonia desulfuricans NBRC 100010
CGGTGAACTTTCCCCTACTTTCGTCACCTTCCCCGGGTTTCAACTAGGGGAAGGTTGCAAACCTAGGGGAAGGACAACCTTCCCCTAGTTTCGGGCCGGGAGCCGGGAGCCGGGAGCCGGGACGCGGGCCGGCAGTGGGGACGGGGGCCAGGAGTGCGGGCGGCGGGACGCCACGAGCCGGGGTCGGGCGTCAGGAGTCGTGAGCCGGGAGCCGGTCAGACACAGCAGCATCGTCATTCGCGGCACGGATCACTGCATGAAGAGTTGCGGTGAGAACTGATCGATCGGTCCCGGCCGCCCAGCTGCGTCGGTCTCCGCGGCGATACTCGACGAGTGTCATTGCGGTGGTGTCGTTTCCGGAGCCGACGCTGCTCTGATGAAGGCTCAGTACCTCGATGTGGATGTCGTGGCGGGCCAAGGCGCTGGTGAGTGCCTCCACCGGTCCGACGCCCTGGTGAACACTGCGGTGCTCGGCCTCGCCGACGCGAAGGCTGATGGTAGTGCCGGTGTCGCACGTGTCGAAAGCATGCAGTTCCACGACGGTGGCGCTCTGATCGCCGAGGTAGACCGAACGGAAGACGTCCCAGATCTGAGCCGCGGTGGCTTCTCCGCCGGTCGACTCCGTGTGCTCCTGGACGTGCCGGGCGAACTCGATCTGGAGGCGGCGCGGCAACTCGATGCCGTACTCGGTCTCGAGCAGGTAGGCGATACCGCCCTTGCCGGACTGTGAGTTCACCCTGATCACCGCGTCGTAGCTGCGCCCGATGTCGGCCGGGTCGATCGGCAGATACGGTACGCACCAGTCGATCTCGGACTCTCGCTTCCCTTCTGTGGCCGCACGGGCACGGTGCTCGGCGAAGCCCTTCTTGATCGCATCCTGGTGGGTGCCGCTGAATGCGGTGTGCACGAGATCGCCGACATACGGATGCCGGGGGTGGATCTCGATCCGATTGCAGTACTCGACCGTGCGACGGATCTCGTCGATATCGGAGAAGTCGATCATCGGGTCGACGCCCTGGGCGTGCAGGTTCAGTGCGAGGGTCGCGATGTCGACGTTCCCGGTGCGTTCTCCGTTGCCGAACACGCACCCTTCGACGCGCTCGGCGCCCGCGAGCAATGCCAGTTCGGCACAGGCGATCCCGGTGCCACGATCGTTATGCGGGTGCACCGAGAGGATCACCGCGTCACGCCGGGAGAGATTCCGGTGCATGTACTCGATCTGGTCGGCGTACACGTTGGGTGTCGCAACCTCGACGGTCGCAGGCAGATTCAGGATCACCGGACGTTCGGGTGTGGCATCCCACAGCCCGGTCATCGCGTCGCACACGTCGAGCACGTAGTCGGGTTCGGTGAGGTTGAAGACCTCTGGGGAGAACTCGAATCGCACATTCGGGAGTTCTCCGGCGGACCGCAGGACATCCCGCGCTCCGGCCAGGATCAGTTCTTTGAGTGCCGCGGTGTCATGACCGAGCACGACGTCGCGCCACGCGGGCGCGGTCGCGGTGTACATGTGGATCACGACGGTGTTGGCGACCCCGCGGATGGATTCGACGGTTCGCTCGATCAGGTCGCGACGGGCCGGGGTGAAGACCACGATCGTCACGTCGTCCGGTGCGATCGCGGTCTCGGCGATGAGACGTACGAAGTCGAAGTCGGTCTGGGATGCGGAGGGATAGCCGACCTCGATCTCCTTGTATCCCATCGCGACCATCAGCTCGAAGAAGCGTCGTTTACGTTCCGGATCCATCGGCTCGGCCAGGGCCTGGTTGCCGTCGCGCAGGTCGACCGGGACCCACAGCGGTGCCGCGGTCAGTCGCCGTGTCGGCCAGGCGCGTTCGGTGATCGGGACGTCGACGCGGGAGAACACGTCGCGGTAACGATAGGAGGGCATCTGGGAATGCCGCTGGCGATTCCACTCCGGGGCGCCGTCGGGAACGGCTCCGGCCGGGGTGACGATGCGGGAGAACGTGGTGGGGTTCATCGAAAGGGTCCTTCGTCGGTCGGTGGAAAGGACCGGCGGATGTTTCGACCCCACGTCGGGGAGCCGGTCCGGCTAGGCCCCGCCGTGGCGGCGAAGGAGGAGATGCTCGAAGAACTGCATGGCGACGACGCTAACACAACTCCTCAGACAAGTGAAACACTCCTCAGAGGAGTTGGCTCATCGTGATCCTGCGATGATGGGGGAATGACCCGCGAGCGCCGTGAGCCACTGGCGGACCAGGCTGCCCGGCTGCTGATGGAGCGCATCCGCGCCGGCGAGTGGACGCTGGGATCGAAGCTGCCCGGTGAGACCACGCTGGCCCCACAACTCGGCGTCGGCCGCTCCACCGTCCGTGAGGCCATCCGGCAACTCGCCGGCCGCGGCGTACTCGTCACCCGGCAGGGTGCGGGTGTCTTCGTGACGGCTCTCGAGGTGCCCGCGGACTGGGCGAGGAAGATCGACGGCGCCGACATCATCGCCGTCATCGAGGCGCGCATCGCGATCGAGGTCGAGGCGTCGGCACTTGCTGCCGAGCGGGCCGCGCCGGGAGAGCTCCGTGCGCTGCGGGAGGCACTCCGGGCTCGTGACTCGCACCGCGGTGACATCGCCGACCACGTCGACACCGACGCCGAGTTTCATCGGAATATCGTTGTGGCAGCGCATAATCCGATCTTGTTGGAGCTCTTCGACGAGTTCGCCCCGCGTAGTCGGCAGGCCATGATCGAGATGCTCCGGACGCGCGGCGACCACGGCGACGACGATGACCAGGCGGTACATCAGGACATCTACGACGCGATCGCCGCCGGCGACCCGGTGGCCGCGGCGGCGATCACGCGAGATCACCTGGTGTCACTGAAGGTTCGGGTTCGGCGCTAGGTGTTCCCGGGCGCGGACCGTCAGGCCGGGACCGCGGTGTATCCGTGGGCGTCGGCGACTTCCTGGGACAGGAGCCGGCCCGCATGGGTCGACAGTCCGGCGCGCAGACCGGCGTCGGTGGCGGTGGCGTCCTGCCATCCGCGGTCGGCCAGCGCGACGACGTAGGGCAGGGTGGCATTGGTCAGGGCGTTGGTCGAGGTGTTCGGCACCGCACCGGGCATGTTGGCGACACAGTAGAAGACCGAATCATGCACGGCGAAGGTCGGTTCCGCATGCGTGGTGGGCCGCGAATCCTCGAAACAGCCGCCCTGGTCGATGGCGATGTCGACGAGGACCGAACCCGGGCGCATCCGGGAGACCAGGTCGTTGGAGATCAGGGTGGGGGCCTTGGCGCCGGGCACCAGCACCGCACCGATCACGAGATCGGCCTCGAGCACCGTCTGCTCGAGGGCATAGGCGGTGGAGACGATCGTGGTGACCTGGCCCTGATAGAGGCTGTCGATCTCGCGGAGCCGCGCGATGGACAGATCGAGCACGGTGACATCGGCTTTCATGCCGTGGGCGATCGCGATGGCATTGCGGCCGGAGACCCCGGCACCGATCACGACGACCTTCGCCGGCGCCACTCCCGGGACGCCGCCCATCAGGACCCCGCGGCCGCCCTCCGGCCGCATCAGGTGGTAGGCACCGGCCTGCGGCGCGAGGCGCCCGGCCACCTCGCTCATCGGGGCGAGCAGCGGCAGTGAACCGTCCGCTGCCACCACCGTCTCGTAGGCGATCGACGTGGTGCCCGCCGCGAGCAGCGCGTCGGTGCACTCCTTGGATGCCGCGAGGTGCAGGTAGGTGAACAGCACCTGATCCGACCGCAGCCGCGAGTACTCCTCGGCGATGGGCTCTTTGACCTTCAGCACGAGATCGGCCCGCGCCCAGACGGCGTCGGCGGAGTCGAGGATCTGGGCACCTGCCGCCTTGTAGCCGGCGTCGTCGAACGACGAACCCGCCCCGGCGCCGGCCTCGATGATCACCTCGTGGCCGCGAGCGACGAGCTCGTTGACGCCTGGCGGGGTGATCGCGACCCGGTACTCGTGGTTCTTGATCTCGCGGGGGATTCCGATCTTCATCAATGGCTCCTGTGATGGCGTGACGGGTCCGGATACGGACGATGAATGGGGGGTGGCACACTGCCGACGGCAATCCGCCGATCGTGCGGGACGTCGTTGTCTCCGCCGCATCGGCCGGTTCGTCAATGGTGAACAAACTTCATCCCACAGCCAACATCAATGAAGATAATTCTTTGACAACGCATGATTCGGAGGATTCTCCGGGATCGGCCCGATTGGGAGCAGGTCTCGCAGAAGGATCTTCGGGCGGTGTCCTGGGGCTCGCCGCATGCGGTGCCGGTTCGGTTGACGGGTTCGGAGCAGCACACCTAGCATGAATATGCAAACGTTCTTGCAATCGATTTCGCCATCCTTCTCGCGGGCGGATGATCCGCCGGTGCGCAAGGTGACGTCACGGACCCCGAGCGGTGCGAATTCGGCGTCGGCTCAACAGAAAGAGGACAGACATGGGTGACCTGGGACGTATCCCGGCCGACTTGCCCACCGGGCTCTGGATCGACAACGCCGTCACCCCGGCCACCGGCGGCGCCACCTTCGAGGTGCGCAACCCGTCGACCGGGGAACTGCTGACCGCCGTGGCCGACGCCGGCGCCGACGATGCGCTCAAGGCACTGGACTCGGCCGCCGCCGCGCAGGCGGCCTGGGCCGCGACGTCGCCGCGCGAACGATCGGTGATCCTGCGCACCGCGTGGGAGGCGATCCTCGACCGCACCGACGACTTCACCACACTGATGGCGCTCGAGATGGGCAAGACGGTCACCGAGGCCCGCGGTGAGGTGACCTACGGCGCCGAGTTCCTCCGATGGTTCAGCGAGGAGGCTGTCCGGATTCAAGGACGTTATGCCGCATCACCTTCCGGCAACGGCCGCATCCTGGTGAGCAAGGTCCCGGTGGGTCCGGTCCTGGCCATCACCCCCTGGAACTTCCCGCTGGCGATGGGGACGCGCAAGATCGCACCGGCACTCGCGGCCGGATGCACCGTCATCTCCAAACCCGCCGAGGACACACCGCTGACCATGCTCCTGCTGGCGCGGGTCCTCGCCGACGCCGGTCTGCCGGCCGGGGTGCTGTCGGTCCTACCCGCTCTCGACGCCGCCGCCGTCACCGGCCCGCTCCTCGCCGACACCCGACTGCGCAAGGTGACCTTCACCGGGTCCACCCGGGTCGGCAAGCTGCTGATCGAACAGTCCGCACAGAACGTCCTCAAGACGTCGATGGAACTGGGAGGCAACGCACCGTTCATCGTCTTCGACGACGCCGACCTCGACGCCGCGGTCGACGGCGCCATCGTCGCCAAGATGCGCAACGCCGGTCAGACCTGCGTCTGCGCCAACCGCATCTACGTCGCGAACGCGGTGCGCGAAGAGTTCACCACCCGGCTCACCGCCCGCATCGAGGCTCTCCAGGTGGGCCCCGCGATCCAGGCCGACGTACAGATCGGCCCGCTGGTGAACGCCAAACAGTGTGACCGCGTGGCCGGCCTCGTCGCCGACGCCGTCGACGACGGTGCCCGCGTCCGCACCGGTGGACATGCCATCGACGGTCCCGGCACCTTCTTCGCACCGACCGTGCTCGACGACGTCGCCGCCGGTTCACGAATCCTGCGTGAGGAGATCTTCGGCCCGGTGGCCGTGGTGGTGGGATTCGACACCGAGGACGAGGTGGTGGCCGCGGCCAACGACACCGACTACGGACTCGCCGCCTACCTCTACACGCAGAGCGTCGACCGGGCCTTCCGCGTCTCCGAGCGGCTCGAGAGCGGGATGGTGGGCGTCAACCGTGCCCTCGTCTCCGACGTCGCGGCACCGTTCGGCGGGGTCAAGCAGTCCGGACTCGGCCGCGAAGGCGGGACCGAGGGGATCGAGGAGTACCTCGAGACCAAGTACCTTGCGTTCACGTGAGATCCGGGGCATTCACCTGAGATCGGGGCCATCAGCTGAGGTCCGGGTCCGCCGGGGACGGGTTTCCGTCCTCGGCGGACCTGTGTACGTAGGCGGTCGGGGAGACACCGGTCTCCTGCCGGAAGACCCGACTGAAATAGGCGGCATCGGCGAATCCCGATGCCGCAGCGATCGATGCGATCGACGAGCCGGTGACGGCCCTCTTGTCCAACAGCTTGCGGGCCTCGGCGATCCGCCGGCCCCGAATGGTGCCCGACACCGTCTGGTCGTCGTCGGCGAACAGCTTCTGCAGGTAGCGCTCGGAGAGATTGATCTCCGCCGCCACATCCCGCGCAGTGAACTCGGGATCACGAAAACGCTTCTCCACGAGAAGGACTGCGCGCTGGCGGTGTGCCGTGCGCACCGCGCTCTCGCCCGTGTGGGGATCGGCTTTGGCCATCATCAGCGCGAGCAGGTCGAGGAACTGATCCTGCAGTCCCGGTGCGAGCCGGCCGGAGAACCGTGCGGCATTGGCCGTTGTGCTGGAACGGAATCCGGGTGCGGTGGGTACCGCCTTCGGTGCGGCCCGGGAGGCGGGTGTGCTCTTGCGTCCGCTCGGTGGTGCACTCGCGGTGTCGCCGCC
The DNA here is from genome assembly GCF_001485495.1 of Gordonia desulfuricans NBRC 100010. Lineage (GTDB taxonomy): Bacteria > Actinomycetota > Actinomycetes > Mycobacteriales > Mycobacteriaceae > Gordonia > Gordonia desulfuricans. The sequence continues at coordinate 6,502 of NZ_BCNF01000115.1, forward strand.
GCTGACCTTCACCGAGTCCGATCTCGACCTCATGCTCGCCGGAATCGAGACCGGCCTCGACGCACTCGTCCGGTAGGTTCCGGGGTCGGGGTCGGGGGCGATGACGGTGTCCGCCGGGTGGATTCACGTGAAACCACCCGGCGGACACCGTTGCATGCGCTCAGCGCATCTCGCCGGCGCCCTCGTACGGGTGGAGGCTGGTGAGCAGGTCACCCTCGGCGAACCGCGAGTACCGGAAGTCCTGCGGGTCGACGTGCTTGAGGGTGGTGGTGCCGGTCAGCACCATGTCGGCAACGAGTTTGCCGACGGCGGGGGAGATCTTGAATCCGTGCCCGGAGAAGCCGGTGGCCAGGAACAGGCCGTCGACCGGCGACGGGCCGATGATCGGGTTGTAGTCGGGGGTGACGTCGTAGGCGCCCACATACGAACTGGTGATCCGCGGGTCGGGCATGTCCGGCAGACGGTGGCCGAGCTTCATGACCACCTTGTCGACGGTGCTCTCGTCGGCACGGTTGATGTAGTTGTCGGGGTCGATGTACTGCGGGGCCGAGTGATCGGAGTTGCCCACCAGCAGTTCGCCGTTGGGCTCGCGGCAGATATAGGACAGGCCGGCGAGGTCGGAGAGCACCGGGACCACCGGGGTGGGTGCCCCCTGGTCGACCAGGATCAGCTGTGCGCGCTGGGCCTGGACGTCCACGTCGACGTCCACCCCCGCGGTCAGGGCCGGGGTCCACGGGCCGGCGGCGACGATCACGGTGTCGGCGTGGATTTCGTCGCCACTGGCCAAGCGGGCGCCGATCACGCGACCGTCCTCGCCCTGCAGCAGTTCGGCGACGGGGGTGGACTGCTTGATGGTGACACCGAGCCGGCGAGCGGCCGCCGCGAAGGCCATGCCGGCCATGTAGGCCTCGCCACGTCCGCCGAGGGGCTCGTAGGCGAAGGCGGCGAAGTCGTCGAGGTGCAGGCCCGGCCACAGTTCGGCCATGGTGTCGTGGCCGATCAGCGAGACGTCGACGCCGATCTCCTGCATCATCGCGACATTGGCCTCGAGCGGGGCGATGTTGTTCTCGCCGACGCCGACGACGTAGCCGCACTGCTGGAAGGCCATGTCGTCACCGAAGAGTTCGGTTGCGCGGGTGAAGATGTCGACGCCGTACCACGACATCGCGACCAGCGACGGATTGCCGTAGTGGCAGCGGACCACACCGCTGGACTTACCGGTCATGCCCGAGCACAGGGTGTCGCGCTCGACCACCATGACATCGGTCTCGCCCTGATCGGCCAGCGACCAGGCGATGGCGAGGCCCTCGAGGCCGCCGCCGACGATGAGGAATCGGGTTGTGGTGGTGGTCATGTCACTTCGCTTTCTTCGAGAACTGCAGTGGGACAACGCATGGGGTGAGAGGAATCAGGACAGGAGGTCGGTGAGGACGGTGGCGAGGGCATGGCCACCGGCGTCGGCGTCGGGGTCTTCGACGTACTCCTCGGGGGAGTGCGAGACCCCGGTAGGGTTGCGCACGAACAGCATCGCGGTGGGGATCTCGTCTTTGAGCACCCCGGCGTCGTGGCCGGCGCCGGTCGGGAGGATCGGTGCGTCGGGCAGGACGCTCGAGACCCGGCCGCGCAGCTGCGGGTCGAAGTCCACGCGCGGGCTCATCGACGCCTCGGTGAGGGTGAATTCGCAGTTCTCGGCGAGGGCGTGGGCCCGGGCGGCCGCGGCGATGTCGGCGACCAGTGCGGCCACCACGGCGTCGTCGGAGTGACGGACGTCGAGCCAGACGTCCACGCGGGAGGCGATCACATTGCTGCCGCCGGGAACCGGGTCGAGCTTGCCGACGGTGGCGCGGGCCCCGTCGACCGCCGCACCGAGTCGTCGCACATCGAGAACCGTTGCCGCGGCGGCGATCATCGGGTCGTGGCGGTCGGTCATCAGGGTGGTGCCGGCATGGTTGCCCTGGCCGCGGAACGACAGCAGCCAGCGGCCGTGGCCGAGGATCGCCGACCCGATCGCGATGGCCGAGCTGGTGTCGACGAGGCCGCGACCCTGCTCGACGTGGAGTTCGACGAAGCACCCGATCTGGTCGAGCCGTTCCTGGTCGCGGCCGATGTAGCGCGGATCGAGACCGTTGCGGGTGGCGAGATCGGCGAAGGTCTCGCCGTCGGCGCCGGTGAGCGCCCAGGCGCGCTCACGGCTGACGCGACCGGTCATCAACTGGGATCCCAGGCAGGCCAGTCCATATCGTGAACCCTCCTCCTCCGGGAAGACGGCGAGGGCGAGCGGACGGCTCGGTACCAGACCGGAGGCCGTCAGCTCGTCGACGGCGACGAGCGCCGACGCCACACCGAGCGGACCGTCGAAGGCCCCGCCGCCGGGGACGGAGTCGAGGTGGCTACCGGTCACCACGGCGTCGGTCACGGCGAGTCCCGCCGGGTTCCACCATGCCCAGATGATGCCGTTGCGGTCGGTCTCGATCTCCAGCGACCGTTCGGTGGCGGCCGACAGGAACCATTCGCGCAGTTCGAGTTCCGCGGCGGAGTAGACCGGACGGCTGTATCCGCCGCGCGCCGGGTCGGTGCCGATGTGGGCGATCTCGGCCATCAGGCCGCTGACCGTCGCAGTGGATGCGGTGCTCACGGATCAGTCCTCCGATGCTGCTGTGGGATGAAGATGGACGCGGGCGACGGTGCCCGTTCCGTGGACGGTGACGGCCTTTGACCCGACGAGGATGGTGTCGAGCGGCTCCAGTGCGTCGTCGGCGGTGCGTAACGAGCCCGAGAGCACCAGGTAGGCGACGGTGCCCTCCGCCGAGAGCTCAACAGATCCGCGCACGTTCTGCAGGGTGAGATCGCCCCGGCCGAATGTTCGGCGAACCATCAGATTGAGGATCTGCGTGGTGCCGTGGGTGGGCTCTCCGGCGACCTCGTCGTCGCCGGAGAAGTGGATGCGGTCGAGATGCACGAGGTGATGGTCGGTGCCGTCGACGGTCAGCATGACCGGGTCGGCGCCGAGGATCAGCGCGGTGCGCTCGAATCCGTCGAATCGGGAGAAATCACCGGCTGCCTCGATCTCGGCGATGCTCAGCGTCCAGTCCGGGGCAGTCGTCGAACCGCCCGTGGCGATCCGGCGGGTCACACCTGCACCGTTGCGCCACGGTTGCAGCGGCACGTCGGCGCCGCGGATGACACCGGACCGGGGAACGTGCCCATCGCGGTGGGGTGTTCGGGTGGACATGTGGCTCGTGCTCTCGACTCGGGGGTGGGTGTCCCTCGAGTACACGCTGGCGATTGGGAAAAGAGAAATACCCATATGGAAGAGATTGTTCTGGGTGGCAGAATAATGCCTATGGAGCTCCGCCACCTGCGCTACTTCCAGGTCCTCGCCGAAGAACTGCACTTCGGGCGGGCCGCCGCCCGGCTGCACATCTCGCAGCCACCGCTCACCTCGCACATCAAGGACCTCGAACGGGAGGTGGGGGCGCGACTGTTCGACCGGACCACCCGCCGGGTGGACCTCACCGAGGAGGGGCGGCTCTTCCTGGACCGGGTCGGCGCGGTACTCACCTCGCTCGACGACGCGGTGGAGGAGGTGCGCGACCATGCTGCGGGTCGGCGCGGCCGGATTCGGGTGGGCTTCGTCAGCTCCGCGTCGGGGACGGTCATCCCGCCTGCCCTGCGCCGGTTTCGCGACCTCAATCCACATGTCCGCGTGGATCTCTCGCCGCTGACCACACGCGAGCAGATCGACGCCCTGCAGGCCGGTCGCCTGGATCTCGGGTTGATCCGCGCCGGTGGACGGGTGGAGGACCTACGCGTCGAACCCCTCGTGGAGGAGGCCCTCGTGGTGGTCCTGCCCACCCATCACCGGCTGGCCGACCAGGCGGAGGTGGACATCGGCGACCTGATCGGGGAACGGCTCATCCTCTTCCCGCAGACCCTGATGCCGGCCTACCTCGCCCAGATCTGGGGGCTGTTCGCCGAGTGCGGTGCCGAGCCGTGGGTGGTGCAGGAGGCGATCCACCACGAGACCGTCCTGGGGCTGGTGTCGGCCGAGGTGGGGCTCTCGATCCTGCCGGAGTCGGTGTCCTGGTTCGGTACCGATCGCATCGCGATCCGGCCGCTGGTCCAGAAGGTGACCACCGCGCTGATGATCGCCCGCACAACCGAATCCGCCAATCCGGCCGAGGCGGCATTCGTCGACTGCCTGTATGCGGCGATGGGGGAGATGCCGTCCGGATGATCCACCGGTCGAGATCTCGACCGTCGTCGTCGGCACGCCGCGGAACGGGTTGGGCCCGGACACCGACGGACCGGTATGCGAATCGCATACCGGTCCGTCGGTGTGAGCGTGTCGCTCACCGGGTGCACTTCGGGAGATGGTGCTCCCGTGCACTTTTCGCGATCGTCACCTCACCGTGGTGGCCTCGCCGTGATCGCGTGCGGGGGTGACCCCGGCGTCGGATCCCGGGTCGTCGGTGGTCTCGAGGACGGCGACGAGCTCGGGCCGGCGATCATCATGTCCGTCGTCGGTGGCCGAAGGGGTTGCACCGTCGGCGATCTCGGACATCCGCTGCTCGTCGACGCTCTCGGTCTTGAGCGCGACCTCCTTGATGAACACGATGGCGACCAGGCTGATCGCGGCCATGATCCCGGCGATGAGGAACACCCGGGCGGTGCCGTCACCGTAGGCGCCACGCACGATGGCCTCGATCGGGCCGGGCAGTTCGTTCAGGTTGGCCAGGCCGGCACCGCCGGTCTGTCCGGGATCGATCCCGACGGCGGCGAGGCCCTGCTTGATCAGGTCGGTCACATGGTTGGACAGGACGGCACCGAGAACCGAGACGCCGGCCGCACCACCGAGTGAACGGAAGAACGTCACCGTGGAGGTCGCGGAGCCGAGTTCGGCGGGTTCGACGTTGTTCTGCACTGCCAGAACCAGGTTCTGCATCGTCATACCCATACCGAGGCCGACGATGAACAGGTAGCCGCCGATGACCACCATGTTGGTGTGGGCGTCGATGGTGCCGAGCAGGCCGAAGCCGATGGCCATCGCGATCGCCCCGACCACCAGGTAGCGCTTCCACTTGCCGAAGCGGGTGATCAGCTGGCCGGACACGGTGGCCGAGATCATCGAACCGATCACCATCGGCAGGGTCAGCAGACCTGCGGCGGTGGGGGAGTAGCCGCGGGCGATCTGGAAGTACTGTCCCAGGAACACCGCGCCGCCGAACAGTGCGACGCCGACCGAGATGCTGGCGATGGTGGCCAGGCTGATGGTGCGGTCGCGGAACAGGTGCAGCGGGATGATCGGGTCCTTGGCGCGCGACTCGACGAAGACCGCGATGGCCAGCAGTGCCAGACCCAGCACGACCAGGCCGAACGACATCCCCGACACCCAGTCGAAGTTCTTGCCGGCGAGCGTCACCCAGATGAGCAGGGTGCTGACGCCGCCCGCGATCAGGACCGCACCGAGGTAGTCCAGCGACACCTCCTTGCGGATCACCGGCAGGTTCAGGGTCCGCTGGATCACAGCGAGTGCGATGACGGCGAGCGGGACACAGACGTAGAACGTCCAGCGCCATCCGAGCCAGCTGGTGTCGACGATCACGCCGCCGAGGAGCGGTCCGGCGACGATCGCCAGGGACATGACGGCGGCGATCGGACCCTGGTAGCGACCGCGTTCACGCGGGCTGAACATCGAGGCGATCACGATCATGACCAGCGCCTGCAGGCCACCGAGGCCGAGGCCCTGGACCACCCGGAAGCCGATCAGCATGCCCACCGACTGGGAGAACCCGGCCAGCACCGATCCGAGGGTGAACACCGCCAGGGACGCCTGGACCAGCAGTTTCTTGCTGACCAGGTCCGACAGCTTGCCCCACAGCGGCGTGGTGGCGGTGGAGGCGAGCAGGGTGGCGGTGACCACCCAGGTGTACTGGTCCTGGCTGCCGTGCAGATCGGTGATGATCACCGGCAGCGCGTTGGAGACGATGGTCGAGGACAGGAATGCGACGAACATCCCGAGGAGGAGTCCCACCAGGGCCTGGATCTTCTGGCCGTGGGTCATCGGGGTGTTGTCGCCGGCAGCGGCGTCGGGGCGCTGCGCAGCGGTTGCTGTCATGCGGAAACCTCCAGAAGGTCTGTTCGTACCTCGCGGCGGGGCCGTGGGCCGGGGCTGACGGCGCCGATGGTGGTCGGTCGTCGCTTCGGGTGCGCTGAGAAGTGCGCGGCGAATAGTTGAACGACGCAACTATAAGCGTGATGGATGCAACCCGCAACTATCTGGAAGTATTCCCTGACCTCAGGATTCGTCTGAATCGGGCAAATCCGGAGCTGCGTGTGCAGGCTCACTCGTGCGCACCGCCGACAGTCGACGCAGCAGTCGCGTGAGGGTGCGGATGTCGTCCGGATCCCACTGGGCGAGCTGGTCACGCCACTCCTGGACGAACGTGGCGATCACCGTCTCGAACTTGTGCCGGCCCGCCGGGGTGAGTGACACCACCCGCGCCCGGGCATCCCGAGGATCGGGATGCCGCTCGGCGAGTCCCATCCGGACGATCGTGTCCACCTGCCGGGTCACCGTCGACTTGTCGAGGCCCAACTCGGTCACCAGCTCCGACATCGGCACCGACTCGTGCCGCGCGAGAACGGTCAGCAGCAGATAGTGCGTGGGATCCAGACGCGGCTCGATGGCGCGCGCCCGTCGTCGGGCACGGTCGCGGCCCTGGCGCCAGAGATCGGCGAGCTCGTTCTCGAGATCGGCGATCGGTTCGTCACCCATCGGCCCGCGAATCCCTTCGTCGGCGGTGTTCGGTGAGACACGCTACCGCCTCGGACGATCGCGGTGTCGACGTCGCCGGCGTGGAGGCCGGTCCTGAACAGCGACGACCATGAGCAGTGTTAACGACACCGACGGCCCGAACGATCCGACAGACAGGGGGAAACCCGACCCGGAGGACCATATGAACGTCACCGCCACGCCGCATCCCCGTGCGATGTACCCCCGTGCGATGTACCTCCGCAGGATCGGCGTCGGCCTGATCGCCGCCACCGCACTCGTCACCGGGATCGTCACGACCGCCGGGCCCGCGCAGGCGGCGCCACCGCGCGTTGCACCCGCGGAACAGATCAGCATCGACGTGCCGTCGACCTACCTGTGGCTGTCCGACCCGTTCCCCTTCGGCGTGGAGACCCTGCGCGTCACCGTGACCGGCCCGGGAGTCCTGACGATGACCCTCGGGACGATGTGCGCATCGCTCAACCCGCGCGTCTGTGCGACCTACTCACTGCCCATGCAGGTCGGCTGGATCAACCTGAACACCGGCCGCAGCGGAACCCTGACCGTGACACCCAAGGGCGCCGAGGTGACCACCGGGTCCGGGCTGATCGGGATCGGCGATCTCTTCGGCATCCCCTCGGTACCAGGCGCGGCGACGATCCGGGCGTGACGGGTGCGGTGTGAAAGGGCTGCGGGGTGCCCGATCACCCGGCCTGCAGAACGAAGCCGTCGGGATCGGTGGCCGACGTGCCCGCGGTCCAGCCGAGCACCAGACGATGATCCCCCGAACCGTCGGCGCTCACCCCCGCGTCCTTGGCCGCGGCCTTGCGCCCGTACAGCGCGAGCTTCACCGCGTCGTCCCGGGCCGCGAACTCCACATACTTGCGGCCGAAACCCTTGGCGACGGCGAACCCGTGCCCGGTGTAGAACTCCCGGGACGCGGCCACGTCGGCGGCGCCGACGAGCAGCACCACATCGTCCACCCGGCGCAGCGGGGCGCCCGTGTTCTTCTTCGACGACGCCGCCACCTTCCAGATCGCACCGTCCGGGGCGCGGACCACGCCGCCGTAACCCCAGAACGACTTCGACGCCGGCTTGAGCGGTTCGGCGCCCGCCTCGATCGCCGGGATGAGGAAGGAATCGACGACGGCCGGTTCGGCGACCACCAGCGAGATCGAGAAGCCGCGGAAACCGCTGGTGGGGGCGCTGGACTCGTGCAGCCGCAGGCGGTCGTCGAGGCCGAAGGCGGCGTCGTAGAACGACCGGGCGGCGTCGACATCCGGGACGCCGAGGGACAGGGAATCGAGTGCGGAGGTCAGTGAAGTGGTCATGTCCTCGACGGTAGGAGTGTGGTGGGGTCCGGGACTTCTCGATTCCTGACCGATCTGGCGCGGGGTTAGGATGGCCCTTTGACAAGCGACGAGCCGAGGCAGGAGGAACGCATGACCGATGCGGTATCCGCTGAGGCCACGGTGCCGGACTGGCGTGTCTACCCGCCGATGGAACTGCCCCGGATCCTCGAGGTTGCCCTGACCGAGATCGTCGAGCACGGCTACGACGCCACCAGCGTTCGCACCATCGCGCGTGAGGTCGGGGTGACCGTGCCCGCGCTGTACTACCACTACGAGAACAAGCAGGCGATCCTCGTCGCGCTTCTCGAACACGCCATGACCACCGTCGGTGGCCACATCGACGGTGCGCTCGCCGACGCCGGCGACGATCCGGTGCGCCGGCTCAGTGCCGTGGTGGAGGCCACCGCGCTCTACATGGCGACCTATCGGGACCTGGCCTTCCTCGACTCAGAACGACGCTCACTGACGCCGGAGAACCGGGTCCGCTACGCCGGACACCGTGACCGGATCGACGGATTGCTACGCTCGGCCATCGAAGATGGTTGTCGGACAGGTATTTTCGCCACTCCGGTCCCGGACTCGGCGCGCCGTGCGATCTTCACCATGTGCCAGGGCATCGCCACCTGGTACCGCCCCGACGGCCCCCGGACCCCCACCGAGACCGCGCGGGACTATGTGCGGATCGCGTTGTCGGCGGTGGAGTGCCGGGACATGCGCGGCGACTGAGGGTCGGTCCGCTGGATCAGCCGGCCTTGGCGGACGAGTGTGCCACCGGGCAGCCGGGGGCGAAGGTGCCGAGGCGTGAGACCTCGAAACCGTTGGGGTAGCTGCGGATTCGGGGCATCTCGTGTACCAGCAGCGGCTTGCGGCGCGACGGGAGCAGGGCGACGAAGCGGGCGCGTGCCCGCAGGCCGGCCACCGACAGCCGGCGGGCGAGGCGGCCGGGTTCCCGGTAGTGGAACGCATCGAGCAGCGGCTCGTCCATCAGCGATCGGCTGAAGATGTCGATGACGGGTGCCAGCGGCTTGGGGTAGAACGTCTTGAGCAGGCCCAGGGTCGAGTCGGCGACCTTGACCGCGTCGGCGTCGAAGGCGAAGTGCTCGCGCTCGTAGTCGTCCATCAGATGGGCGAAATCCTCGTAGGTGTCCGGGATGTCGGTGATGGCCATGTGCTTGCCCAGCGTCTGGTAGTACCGCACCGAGGCGACCACCTCGTCATAGGTCAGCTTGCGCCAGCCGTAGGAGTCGATCCACCGTTTGGGGACCACCACGAACGTGGCCAGCACGTAGAGCATGTCGTCGTTGCTGATGTCGTAGCGCTTGTGCATCTGGTTGATCCGGCGGATCGCAGACTTGCCCTCGGGGCTCGAGAATCCCTCCAGCAGTGGGACTTCCAGGAGCAGGGCGGTGTCGTCGTAGCGGCGCTGCACGTTGTCGGTGAACTCCGCGGTCTGCGCCAGCAGCCGGCCGACGCTGGGCACCGCGTAGGTGCGGAACAGCGCGAAACTCAGGGCCTGGTTCATATCCCAGGGGAAGTCGTAGACGGTCAGGTTCCGGTAGATCTCGGCGAACCGGGTTTCGGCGTCGAGACCGTGATTGCGGTCGATGGTGAGCATGGGGCCTCCTCGGCAACGATCTGCCCTCGACTGTAAGTCGACTTACACTTATGTGCAAGGGGTCACACCATGAAAGGGTTGTGATGGGTGCTGCTGCTCAGTTCTCGGGAGTCGACGGGCCCGAACCCGGGGCGGCATCGTCGTCGAGCCGGCCGATCGCCAACGCGAGGAAGGTGCGCATGCCGAAGTCCAGGGCATCGAAGGAACGCAGGGTCCCGCTCTCGTAGCCGACGAGCAGGTACATCGAGACGGTGGCGAACCGTTCGGCATCGGTGTCGTCGCCCATCGCCTCGCGGTAGGTCTCGGCGATGAAGTCGCGTCGCTCGCGGTCGACCTCTTCCTGGTGGGCATGGACCTCGGGATCCTGGGCGGCCCAGATACGGATCGCCGACTCGGAGTCGTGCGGCAGCGACAGGCCGACCCGGATGAGCTCGGTGAGCCGTTCGCGAGGATCGGTGACCTTGCGGGCCTCGGCGATCGGACGACGGCTCTTCTCCTCGCGCCAGTAGGCGACCAGGGCCGAGGTGAACTCGGCCCAGTTGTCGAAGGCGTGATAGAAACTGCCGGTCGTCGCCTCGGCGCGGGTGCAGACCGCGGCGAGTTTGAGGGCGCCGTAGCCGTCCTCGGCCAGAACGGTCAGTCCGGCCTCGAGGAATCGCACACGCGCGTAGCGTGACGGTGTCGATCTCCTCTCGCGGGCCATATCCGAAGATCCTAGTTCATCATCTGTGCTGGTCGGTCGATCGAGTGACAGGGTGCGATCGGATGGATGTTGATCTGGGTCACATCAACGTGTTACAAGTTAGCGAGCGATAAGTAGGCCTGCCACCCGCGAATTTCGGTCGGCGTGTGGGCCGCCCCGACATCGAACGGATCTGAGCAACGATGAAGCGTACGGTCTTCGAGCCCGAACACGAGCAGCTGCGCGAGAGCGCCCGCGAGTTCCTCGCCCGCGAATGCGCACCCAACGTCGAGAAGTGGGATGCCGCGGGCCAGGTCGACCGGGAGGCCTACAAGAAGGCCGGTGATGCGGGACTGCTCGGCTTCAACATTCCCGAGGAGTTCGGCGGCGGTGGCGTGGAGGACGACTTCCGCTTCAACGCCGTCGTCGTCGAGGAGTTCGCCCGCTTCGGCGGTGCCGCGCCCGGCCTGAGTCTGCAGAACGACGTGCTCGTGCCCTACTTCCTGCACCTGGCCAACGAGGAGCAGCGGGCCCGCTGGATGCCGGGGATGGCCACCGGTGAGACCATCCTCGCCGTCGCCATGACCGAGCCCGGCGCGGGCAGCGACCTGGCCGGCATCAAGACCTCGGCCCGCCTCGACGGCGACCACTACATCCTCAACGGCTCCAAGACCTTCATCTCGTCCGGGATCAACTCCGACCTGGTCGTCGTGGTGTGCCGGACCGATCCCGATCCCGCCGCCGGGCACAAGGCCTTCTCGCTGCTCGTCGTCGAGCGCGGGATGGAGGGCTTCGAGCGTGGCCGCAAACTCGACAAGATGGGCCTCAAGGCGCAGGACACCGCCGAACTGCACTTCACCGATGTCCGGGTGCCCAAGGAGAACCTGCTCGGCGTGGAGGGCCGCGGCTTCTACCACCTGATGCAGAACCTGCCGTCGGAGCGACTGTCGATCGCCATCGGCGCCACCGCCGGTGCGCGTGCGGTCTTCGAGGAGACCGTGCAGTACACCAAGGACCGCAAGGCCTTCGGCCGTCCGATCGGCACCTTCCAGGCCAATCGGTTCACGCTGGCCGAGATGTCCACCGAACTCGACATCGCCGAGCAGTACATCGATCGCTGCCTGCGCGCCGTGGTCGACGGTGAGCTCACCGCCGTCGATGCGGCCAAGGCCAAGTGGTGGTGCACCGAGCTGGGCAAGAAGGTCATCGACCAGTGCGTGCAGCTGCACGGCGGCTACGGCTACATGAACGAGTACCGCGTCGCCCGCGCCTACACCGACGTGCGAATCCAGACCATCTTCGGCGGTACCACCGAGATCATGAAGGACCTCATCGGCCGGGACATGGGCCTCTGACGATCCCTTCCGCTGCCGGACGCACGCGGAGTAGCGTTGCAGCGCAGTTCCATTCAACTACCGAAGGTGAAGGTACCGATGTCCGCAGTGATCGTGGTCGCCACCCTGTCCCCGCAACCCGGCAAGGAGCAGGCCGTCAAGGACGCCATCCTGGCCGCCATCGACAAGGTGCACGGCGAGCCCGGGTGTGACCTGTACGCATTGCACCAGGCCGCCGACGGCACCGACTTCGTGATGATCGAGAAGTGGGAGTCCGCCGACGCGCTCAAGGTGCACGGTGGTGCGCCGGCGCTGGCGGAACTCGGTGCGGCGATCGCCGATTCGCTGGCCGGACCGCTGGACGTCAAGACCTTCACCGCGATCCCCGCCGGCGACGCGGGAAAGGGTGCGCTGTAACGCCATGACGGACTCTCTCATCGAACCCGTGGCTGGGGAGCGGGCCGAGGTACTCGATCAGTTGCTCGCGCAGCGGTGGAGCTGCCGGTCGTACCGGCCCGATCCGGTGCCCCGCGAGGTCGTCGAACAGTTGCTGACGATGGCACAGCGGACGGCGTCCTGGTGCAACACCCAGCCCTGGCAGACCATCGTGCTGTCGGGGGCGGCCACCGACCGGTTCCGGGAGGCGCTGAGCGCCCACGTCGCCACTGGGGCAGAAGGGGCCTTCGACTTCGAGGCGCCCGGTCAGTACCAGGGTGTGTATCGGGATCGTCGCCGCGAAAGCGGCTGGCAGCTCTACGATGCCGTCGGGATCGAGAAGGGGGACCGTGCGGCGTCGACCGCGCAGATGCTGCAGAATTTCCGGTTCTTCGATGCACCGCACGTCGCGATCGTCACCACCGACGCGCAGCACGCGACCTACGGTGCCGTCGACGGCGGGCTCTACGTCTCGACGTTCCTGCTCGCGGCGCAGAGCCTGGGGCTCGGCACCGTCCCGCAGGCCGCGGTGGCCGGGTACAGCCCGTTCGTGCGGGAGTACCTGGGTATCGGTGAGGACCGGAAGATCCTGGTGACCATCCCGTTCGGGTACCCCGATGCCGAGCATCCGATCAACGGCTACCGCACCGATCGTGCGGATCTGTCGGAGGTGGCCACCTTCATCGACGAGTGAAGGCGGCCAACCGCATTCACGGGGCCGGCGTATCCGCACCCAGCTGCGGCGCCGGTCCCGTCGCGTAGTACTCGCCGTCGAAGGTGGCAGGCAGCGCCGCGGCCAGGTAGGTGCCGATCCCGGGCTGATCCAGCTCGGCGAACAGCGGATTGGCGGTCAGTGTGCCCGCGGCCACCACCTCGTCGAAGCTGCGGTAGCGTTCCGACAGCACCGACGACGCCGCCAGTGCCTGCGTGACCTCGTCGGTGGAGTGATCGGCGAACCACTTGCCGAACAGGGCATTGAGTACCGCGCGATGTGTGTAGCGGTCGGCGTCGCGGGCGAAGTCCGCGTCGAGCGCCTGCTGCAGTGACTCGATCACCGACTCGGTCCCGGTGAGCCGCACGAGATCCCGGAAGTGTCGGGGGGTGAGCGCGACCAGCATGAACCGGTCGCCGTCGGCGGTGACGACGTCGGTGCCGTAGGTGCCGTACACGTCGTTGCCGGTGGCCGGCCGGCTCTGTGCGTTGACCTGCGGTTCGGTGAGATATCCGAGGGTGCCGGCCACCGCGAGCGCGGTGTCCTCCAGCGGCAGCCGGATCCGGGTGCCGCTGCCGGTCTCGTCGCGTCGTCGGACGGCGGCGGTGACCGCCAGCGCCGCATACAGTCCGCACACCACATCCCAGGCGGGCAACACGTGGTTGACCGGACCGTCGTGGCTGAGCGGGCCGGTGATCAGCGGGAACCCCAGGCCGGCGTTGACGGTGTAGTCGACGGCGGGCGAGCCGTCGGAGCCGCCGAGCAGTTCCAGGGTGATCACGTCGGACCGGAGTGCGGCGAGGGTGTCGTGCGACATCCATTCTCGACCACCGGAATTGGTGACCAGGATGCCGCCGCCGGGACCGGATTCGGTGACCAGTCGTTGCACCAGCGACTGTCCCTCAGGGGAGCGGAGGTCGGCGGTGACCGACTTCTTGCCCCGGTTCAGCCCGGTCCAGTAGATCGACGTGGTCCCGTCGTCGGTGAGGGGTAGCCGGTTGATGTCGGCGGCCCCGCCGACCGGGTCGACGCGGATCACCTCCGCCCCGAGCTGGGCCAGGGTCAGCCCACACAGGGGGGAGGCGACGAAGCTCGATACCTCCACCACTCGAATCCCGGTGAGGGGACGGCGATTGTCGGTTTCTGCTGTCATGGTCACACTGCCTCCACGAGTGCGGCGAGCCCTTGCCCGCTGCCGATACACATGGTCACCACGCCGGTTCCGCCACCACGACGGTGCAGTTCGTGCAGCAGCGTGGTGGTCATCCGGACGCCGGTGGCGCCGATCGGATGTCCCAGCGAGATACCCGAACCGTTGATGTTCAGCCGGTCCTGGTCGTTCCAGCCCCATCCGTCGAGGACCGCGAGGACCTGGACGGCGAAGGCCTCGTTCAGCTCGACCAGATCGACCGAGTCGAGTAGTGCTGCGGCCGAATCGAATCCGTGCCGCGCGGCGAGCTTCTGCACCGCCGGGACCGGGCCGATCCCCATCCGGGACGGCTCACATCCGGCCGACGTCCAGCCGGTGAAGAAGCCGATCGGCTCGAGGCCCAGGTCGTCGAGGGCGTCCTCGGCGACGATCAGGCACGCGGCGGCGGCGTCGTTCTGCTGGCTGGCGTTGCCCGCGGTGACGACGCCGTCGGGCATCAGTGCCCGTAGCCGTGCCAGGGATTGCGGGGTGGAGTCCGGGCGTACACCCTCGTCCCGGCCGAAGACGATCGGATCGGACTTACGTTGGGGGACGGTGATCTCGACGATCTCGTCGTCGAACTTCCCGGCATCCCATGCGGCGGCGGCGCGTCGATGGCTACGGGCGGCGTAGGCGTCGGCGGCGTCCCGGGAGATGCCGTGGTCGCGGGCCAGGTTCTCCGCGGTCTCGATCGTCCCGGAGATCTCGCCGAACCGCCAGACCGGCTGGGAGCGTTCACGTCCGCGATCGAGGCGGTCGTACATGGTGACGTTTCCCGAGCGGGACCCCCACCGTTGGGTGGTCGAGTAGTACTCGATCCGGCTCATCGATTCCACGCCGCCGGCGATCACGGCGTCGGCGGCACCGGTCTGCACCATCATCGCCGCGGTCGCCAGCGACTGCAGTCCGCCGCCGCAGCGACGGTCGAGTTGCATGCCGCCCACCGAGATCGGCAGGCCGGCGTGCAGTGCGAGCCAGCGTCCCACACACGGGACCTCGGAATTGGCGTAGGACTGGGCGAAGACGACGTCGTCGATCCGCTCGGGGTCGATCCCGGAGCGGGTGACGGTGGCCTTGACCACGGCCGCACCCAGGTCCTCGACCGGGACATCACGCAGTGCGCCGCCATAGGTGCCGACGGCGGTGCGGTTGGGGGCGACGATCGCGGCGCGTCGCAGGGTGGGGGTGCTCATCGGGGGTTCTCCGGCCGGCTCACATGAACCGTCCGCCGGTGACCTCCATGACCGTGCCGGTCATGTAGGACGACAGCGAGGAGGCGAGAAACAGTGCGACGCCTGCGACTTCGTCGACCTCGCCGGCGCGCTTCATCGGGATCTCGGCCATCTTCTGATCCCAGGCCTTCTGCGGCATGGCCTCGGTCATCGCCGAGCGGATCAGTCCGGGCTGGATGGCGTTGATCCGCACACCGTGGTGGGCCATCTCCTTGGCCGCGGCCTTGGTCATGCCGACGATGCCCGCCTTGGCCGCGGAATAGTTGGTCTGGCCGACCATGCCGACCTTGCCGGACAGCGACGAGAGGTTGACGATCGCACCGGACTTGCGTTCACGCATGATGGCCGCGGCCTTGCGGGTCCCGTTCCAGGTGCCCTTCAGGTGGACGTTGATCACCTGGTCGAACTGCTCCTCGGTCATCGTTCGCATGGTGGCATCGCGGGTGATGCCGGCGTTGTTGACCATCACGTCGACCGGTCCGAACGCGGAATCGGCTGCGGCGAGCAGTGCATCGACGTCGTCGCTGCTGGTGACGTCACAGCGCACACCGATCGCCACCTCGGTGCCGCCGAGTTCGGCGGCGGCCTTCGCCGCGGCGTCACCGTCGATGTCGCCGACGACCACACGCGCCCCCTCGGCGACGAAGAGCTTTGCGATGGCGAAGCCGATTCCCTGTGCGGCGCCGGTGATCACGGCGGTCTGCTGGTTCAGAAGCGGTCCGGGCATGGGAGATGTCCTGTCTCGTGGAGGTCGTCGTCGGAAAGCGTGGGTTACTTCGAGGCGGCGCGGATCAGGTTGCCGCCGATGATGAGTCGCTGGATCTCGCTGGTGCCCTCGTACAGGCGGAGCAGGCGGACGTCGCGGTAGATCCGTTCCACCGGGACCTCCCGCATGTACCCGGTGCCGCCGTGGATCTGGACCGCGAGATCGGCCACCTTGCCGACCATCTCGGTGCAGAACAGCTTGGCCACCGACGGTGCGGTACGCCGGTCCTCGCCGGAGACGTACTTGGCCGCGGCATCGCGGACCAGCGCGCGGCCGGCCATCACGCCGGTCTGCTGGTCGGCGAGCATCGCCTGGACCAGTTGGAAAGAGCCGATGGGCTTTCCGCCCTGGGTGGCGTGTGCGGCGTAGGCGACCGACTCGTCGAGGGCACGTTGCGCCTGACCGACGGCGAGTGCGGCGATGTGCACCCGGCCGCGGGCCAGTGAGGTCATCGCGGCACGGTAGCCGGCATCCTCGTCGCCTCCGACGAGCGCGGCGGCGGGCACCCGCACGCCGTCGAAACCCACATCGGAGGTCCATGCGCCCTCCTGACCCATCTTGCGGTCCTTGACCCCGACGGTGACGCCTTCGGTGCGGGCGGGCACGAGGAAGACCGCGATCCCGGTGCCGGAGTCGTCGGCCGGACGTGTGCGTGCGAAGACGATGAAGAGGTCGGCGAGCGGGGCGTTGGTGATGAATCGCTTCTGGCCGTCGATCACCCAGTCGTCGCCGTCGCGGACGGCGGTGGTGTGCAGCCCGGCCGGATTGGAACCGGCCCCGGGTTCGGTGAGTGCGAAGGAGGCGACGACATCGCCGGAGGCGATGCGCTCCAACCATTCCCGCTTCTGTTCGTCTGTGCCGAAGTTCACCAGGACCTGGCCTGCGATGCCGTTGTTGGTGCCGAACATCGAGCGCAGCGAGAGGCTGGTGTAGCCGAATTCCATGGCCAGCTCGACGTCCTGGGTGAGGTCGAGGCCGAGGCCGCCCCATTCCTGCGGGATGGCGTAGCCGAACAGCCCCATCTCGGCGGCCTGGGTGTGGATGTCGTCGGGGATGGCATCGGTCTGCATGATCTCGAGTTCACGGGGCACGACGGAGGTGCGGATGAAGTCGTGGACCACGGAGCGGATCTGCGCGAAGTCCTCGGCGTCGACGGCCGGTGACTTCTCCTGGGGCGATGCCATGGCTCGAAATTATCAAATCAGCCGGGATATGAACAGTGAGGAGCAGATATATGCAGGTTGCGGTGTTCCCGGCCTGCACCTGATTATCAGATTCTGGTAGCGTCGCTGCTGATCAGATGTCGAGGAGGGGCCGGTGACCAACACCCGGGAGCATCCGGTGGGGGATACGTCCGCGTCGGCGGTGCTCAAGCAGGGTGCCGCGCAGGAGATCCGTCGGGCCATCTTCTCCGGCGAGTTGAGACCGGGCACGAAGATCGATCAGGATGCGATCGCCGAGCGGCTCGGGATGAGCAAGCTCCCGGTGCGGGAGGCGCTGATCGCGCTGAGCGGCGAGGGCATCGTCGAGACCATCCCGCGGCGTGGTGCATTCGTCGCCGACCTGTCGCCCGAGGACATCCGCGACCACTACTGGATGCTGGGGGTGATCTCCGGGCTGGCCGCCGAGCGGGCCGCGGCCAACCTCACCGAGGCCGAGCTCGACGAGTTGCGCGAGGTGGCCTCACGGATGGAGTCGAGTGCAGATCTGTTCGAGATCGACCGGCTGAACTTCGATTTTCACCGGATCATCAACAAGGGCACCCGGTCCCGGCGTCTGATCGCCGAGCTGAAGCTGCTCAGCGGGGCCATCCCGGAGGGGTTCTTCGATGCCCATCCCGAATCGGTCGCGTCGTCGTTGCGTGATCATCAGGAGATCGTCGACGCCCTCGCGAGCCGTTCGCCGGGGATGGCGCGGACGCTGATCGAAGGGCACTTCCTCCGCGGCGGTCATCGTGCCGTCGCGCTGCTGCGTGAGCGCGGGTTCTGGGGGTAGCGCGACCCGCCGTCGCGTGCGGGTCGTCGGATCACTTCTTGCGGTAGAGGAACGTCCCGACCTGGAGATAGGCGGCGCGCTCGGCGAGGCGTGAGCTGACGCGGCGCAGACCGTTGAACACGTGGGCGTCCTTGCCGATGACGACGCGCATCCGCCCCTCGAGGGTGGCGTCGATCATCTTGGTGGCGGCCTTCTCCGGCTTCATCGCGAACACCTCGGCCACCTTCTCGGGTGTACCCAGGTGGTTGGCGCTCGTGCGGACGATGTCGGTCCAGATGGTGCCCGGCAGCACGGTGGTGACGGTGACCTTGGACGATCCCCGGAGATCTTGTGCCAGACCGTATCCGAAGACGGCGAGGGCGGCCTTCGAGGCGCCGTAGACGGCTGCGCCCGGAAACGGGACGATGGCCGACAGGCTCGAGGTGTTCATGATGACCGCGCCGTCGGGCCGGTCCTCGAGATGGGGGAGGAAGGCGCGGGTCATGGCAACCGTGCCGAAGAAGTTGACCTTCATGATCGTGTCGAGCCGGGCGTCGGTGATCCCGGCTGCGGTCTCGAAGTCCTGCGCGATCCCCGCGATGTTGAACAGACCGTCGACGCGGCCGTGCTCGGCGATCACCGTTTCCGGGAAGGCCGCCACGGCCGCGTCGTCGGAGATGTCCAGGAGGTGGCTGCTGAAGCGCTCCGGCCGGCCGATCAGCCGGGCGGTCTCCTCGAGACCGCCGGCGTCGAGGTCGGCGCCGGCCACGGTACCGCCGCGGGCGACGAGCTCACTCGCCACCCGACGGCCGATACCGTTTCCGGCACCGGTGACCACGAAGATGTTCCCCTCGACCTGCACCAGCGCTCCTTGTCGGCCGTCCGTCAGCGTGTTGCGGGGGCGGCTGCGTCGTCGGCGGCTGCCTCGTCGGTGATGACGACGCCTTCCGGGATCGGCTGCGGTCCCCGCTTGGGGATCATAAGCGTGATGGCCACGCCCACGAACGCCGCGATGGCACCCACCAGGAAGCAGAGCCGGAACGAGGTCATCGACGGCAGCGACTGCCCGCCCAGTTCGATGGTCGCGGTGGTCAGCAGGACGGCCATCACGGCCGACGACACGGTGGTGCCGACCGAACGCATGAGGCCGTTGAGACCCACGGCGGAGCCCGCCTCGGTGATCGGGACCGCACCCATGATCAGCGTCGGCATGGCGGCGTAGCCGATACCGACACCCGACGCCATGATGATCGACGCGAGCATCAGCTGCCACGGCGAATTCATCAGGAACAGGGCGATCAGGTAGCCGACGCCCAGCACGGTGGCACCGATGGCCAGGGTGAGCTTGGCGCCGATCTTGTTCATCAGGGTGCTCGAGACGGGGGCGAAGACCAGCATCATCAGGCCACCGGGCGCCATCCACAGGCCGGCGGCGAGCATCGTCTGGCCCAGGCCGACGCCAGTCGACTCCGGCATCTCCAGCAGCATCGGGATGACCACCGACTGGGCCATCATGCCGAAGCCGATCGCGACGGCGGCGATGTTGGTCAGGAGCACCGCCGGGCGGGCGGTGGTCCGCAGGTCGACCAGCGGCTCCGGGGTCTTGAGCTGGTGGAGGCCCCACAGGAGCAGCACCACCACACCGCCGACGATCATGCCGATCGTGGTGCCCGAACCCCAGCCCCAGTCGTTGCCCTTCGAGACGCCGATGAGTGCGGCGCACAGGCCGATCGCGAGACCGATCGCACCGACGACGTCGAGGCGGCCACCGGTGGCATCGGCGACATGCGGGACGAGGAAGACGACGGCGGCGATGATGACGAGCGACAGTGCTGCCGCGGTCCAGAACAGGCCGTGCCAGTTCCAGGTCTGCGCGATCCACGCCGACAACGGCAGGCCGATCGCACCGCCGACGCCGAGGGTGGCGCTCATCGCGGCGATCGCCATGGTGGTGATCTTGGGCGGGGTGACCTCACGCATCAGGCTGATGCCGACGGGGATGAAGCCCATGGCCAGACCCTGGATCGCGCGGCCGGTGACCATCGGGATCAGCGACGAGCTGAGCGCACACACCAACGAACCCACGAGCAGCAGGATGGAGCTGCCGACCAGCACTCGTTGCTTGCCGAACATGTCGCCGAGGCGACCGGCGATGGGCATGGCGACGGCGGCGGCGAGCAGGGTCGCGGTGATCACCCAGGACGCATTCGAGCGCGAGGTGCCGAGCAGCTCGGGCAGCTCGGGCTGGATCGGGATGATCAGCGTCTGCATGAGGGCGGCCACCAGGCCGCCCAGACACAGTGCGACGACGGTGGCGATGGCACCGCTGCCGGACGACGATTCGGCGTGCGGCGTGGATTCGGTATCGAGTTGCTTCCCGGCCGCGCCTTCGGCGGCCGTGGATGGCTCGTTCGGGGACATAAGCACCTCCTTGGACTTATGCAGGGTACATATGTACGGTACATATGCAAACTCGTGGCATGATTCACGAGAAGAATCGGACATTTTCTGTCTGGGCCGAGAGGATGTGCGGTGAGTGCTGACGCGGTGAGTTCCGGCACGGCGAGTTCCGGCGCGGGGAGTGACGACGACCACGCCCCGTGGCCGTCGCCGCTGATCCGAGACCTCGTCGACGAGCTGCGCCGGTTCAACCGCCGCAAGACCGAGTTCTATGCCGAGTCCGTGCTCGAGGCCTCGGCGTTCGCGATCATGCTGGTCCTCTCCGACGGTCGGGCTCGCACCCTGCGTGAACTCACCGAGGAACTCGGCCTCGAACAGTCGACGGTCAATCGACAGGTCAACAACGCGATCAAACACGGCTACCTCGAACGCTTCGAGGTGGCGGGATCGCTGAGCCGCTTCGTCCGCCCCACCGACACCGGCCGCGAGGCCTTCCACCACGACGGAATGCTGCGCGCGGCCCGCATCGAGGCGACCTTCGCCGACCTCGCCCCCGGAACGCCCGAGGGTCTGTTGCGTGAACTCCGGGCGTTCAATCAGGCATATGACCGGCGAGTACTCCGCGAGACAGGCAAGGATGTGGAGGCGACCGGCGAGCACCGCCGGTACGGCTGAATCGTCACCGCCGGCACGGCTGGGCGCCACTGCGGCGCGGGGAGGGGTACATCTCGGTGGGAACCTATGTGGTGACCGGATCGGCGTCGGGGATGGGGAAGTCCGTCGCCGACGCGCTGCGCGAGCAGGGACACACGGTGATCGGTGTCGACCGCGACGGCGGCGAGGTCACCGCCGACCTGTCGACCGCATCCGGCCGGCGGGCCGCGATCACCGAGATCCTCGACCTTCTCGACGGTCGTATCGACGGCGCGGTGCTGGCCGCCGGCCTCGGCCCCGCGCGGGGACGCGAACGCACGATCATCGAGGTGAACCTGCTCGGCGTGGTGGAGGTGCTGGAGGCGCTCCGGCCGCTGCTGGCCGCCACAGACAAGGCCAAAGTGGTTGTCTTCGGCTCGAATTCGACAACGGCCACGCCGTTCGTGCCACCGCGCCTGATCCGGCGGCTGCTGCGCGGCGACCTCGACGCCGCCACCGCGATGATCCGGCGCCGCGGACCGCGGCTCTCCGGACCGATCGCGTACGCGTCGTCGAAGATCGCGGTCACCCGCTGGAGCCGCATGGTGGGGACGAGCGCCGACTGGGCGGGTGCCGGAATCCGGGTCAACGTGATCGCCCCGGGGCCGGTGATGACGCCCCTGCTGCGGACGCAGCTGGACGGTGCGAACTCCGCGAACGTCCGCTCCTTCCCGATCCCGATCCGCGAGTACGGAACCTCCGAGCAACTGGCGTCATGGGTGATGCAGATGCTCTCACCCGCAGCCGATTTCATGTCCGGGACGGTGATCACCGTCGACGGCGGCACCGAGGCACTGCTGCGTGGCGCCGACTGGCCGCGACCGGTCCCGCTGCACCGCGTACCGGCTGTGCTGTGGCGGATGTATCGGGCGCCCAAGAAAGGCCAGGTCGCACGGTACTGAACCGGCATCGGCCGGGTTGTCGAGGTGGCCACCTCTGGGGTGGTTGGGGCTCGGTCCC
>NZ_BCNF01000116.1 GCF_001485495.1 Gordonia desulfuricans NBRC 100010
CCCAGCTTGTGTGTGCGTCCATCGAGCCCGCGATAGCCGCGGTTGGCCCAGGCTCTGATCGTTACGGTCGTGACCTGACACAGACCAGCCGCCTCACTCGCAGTGATCAGGCTGTGCACACCATCGGGTGCGAGGACCGAAAGCTGGGTCATCCCTCTCCTCCAACGACAGAACCCCCGCGCGAATGACGTGGGGGTTCTGGGCATACGGGTACCGCTGCACCCATGATACGTGTATCGACCGACATCGCCACCTCGCCCCTCATTCGCGTGTCGCCTGTGCATCGGGCAACGTCTCGAGCATCACCCGCACGAGGAAGTCGTAGTGGCTGTCCTTGGCCGTGTACCCGCACGCACCGCACACGATCCAGTCCTGGCCGCGCATACCCGCCGACCGCTCGAGTGTGCGCAGCCCGCAGTCGGAGTTCGGGCATGGGATCGGCAGCATGTACCTCGCCTTGTTCCCGCCTGTGCGAGCACGGATCTCGCGGTGCAGTGACCACAGCTCATCGAGAGCCTCGTCGGCCACCAGCCAGTCGTAGTACTCCCGCCACGGCACCGGCACCTCCGAAGCTGGGCACCACTGGCCCTGCTCGAGGATCCACTCGAGACGCGGCTCGAGATACCTCCACGCCGCGACGACCGCCCGCTGCTCCCCTCGTCGGCCGGCGATCGCCACCGGCAGCGGACGACGCTCGGCACGCACCTCGGCCACGAGGTCGTGCCAGCCCCACAACAGATCGGCGATCCGGGCACACTGATCCGAGGCCCACTCTGCAGGATGGCCGTACACCTTCATGTTCGACGTGCGCCCACCTCCACCACCACCTGTCGGCTGCGGCATCGCGGCGTTCAGGTGGAGCCAGTCCAGGGCGAGGTCATAGAGCACCCGCTGCAGCGAGCGCGCTGAGGTACGGCGTGATTGCGGTTTCATTCTTCCGACGCCGCCCACGCCGTCAGGGACAGCGCATCGAACCAGTCCCGTGCCCACAGCACGTCACCCATCGCGGTGTGCCGCGCGTACCGCGGCGTGCCGTCCTCCTCACGCGTCGGGGCTCCCACACGCGCAGCCAGGTCATCCGAGCGATACGGCAGCTCGACCTCATGCCCATGGGCCAGCAGCACGCCGATCGTGACCGCCGGGAGATCGATCAGGTGGTAGTGCCACGGCGGCGCCTCCGAGACCCACGCGTCCACGTACAGACGCTCGAGCATCTGGGCGTCGAATGCTGGGTTCACCCCGACGATGTGTGGGCGACCGGAGAGGAACTCGGTGAGGGCCGACGCCGCGGCCGTATGCGGCAATGCGCCCGACCGGTCGAACCTGCGGTCGTAGTCCTCACGGAACTTCGGAGGTGGGCTACCCGCGTGCTGGACCTGGATGTGCAGCTTGCTCTCTCGGCCCGCCATGTCCCGGCGGATCGCTGCGACCTCCCACACCCGGTCATAGCAGTCCAGGCCGGTGGTCTCGGTGTCGAGGAACACGACGTCTCCCGTGATCGTCATCGGACCCCGTCCTCACCATGGGTGCGGGTCCGGAAGATCAGCCCAGTGAGGAGTGCGGCGATGTCCGCCGCGACGACGGACATCGCGACGATCTGGAGCCAGAGGGGCGGTTCGGCGCCGACAGCCATGGTGAGGAACACCCCGCCGGCTACGCCGATGATCCAGAGACGCCAGAGGCGGAAGGGCGGAGTCGCCATGGGTCACTTGTCCTTTCGCCATGCGGCGGCGTGCGGGCACGTCGCGAAGTGTGAGAGGTAGAGCGGTTGGCCGGCGGCACGCATGGCCGCTGCCTTGTTGTGGGTCAGCACCACCAGTCGAGGGCCGTCGGCCGCGTCGTACCGCGACACGTTGCCGAGGCCGGAGGGTTCAGCGTCGATCGGCATCGCCTTCCGGCTGGACACGTTTGTGCCCCAAACGATCTCGACACCGCACGACCGACACACATCGGGCGCATCTGTTGTCACCATTCGTCGTCCTCCACCCGGCCGGTCGTGAGCACCGTCCATGCGGTGTCGACGCGGTATCGCGCCTCCTTCCACGCCTGCCGTAGCCGGTACCGGCATGTGCGCTCATACGCCTTACGGGCCGCCAACTCCTCAGCGCGACGCCGTGCCTCGGCCGCCCTCTCCTCGAGGTAGGCGTCGACGGCCTCCTCGCGGTATCCGCACGACAGCAACCACTCCCGGTCTGTGGGGCGAGGCGTCATGGTGAAGATTGGGACGCCCTCGCGGTATTCGACGGCGTGCGTGGCGGCGGGACGACGCGAGTAGTCGTAGCCGAGCGCGACCTTCTCCGCGGTCGCCCGCTCGTGCCCCCGTTGCACCAGGTACTCGAGATTGGACAGATTGGACACTGGCTCCTCGAGCCCGGGGGTCCTCCATCCGACAGGCCTCGTACTCCTCATGAGGTCCCGCAGCGCCGACAGCTCGGCGAGCGTGTAACCGTCAGCCACGGTCGTCTCCTGCCCAATCGTCCTGATCGTGGTCGTCGTACACCCGGAGGTCGTCCGGGTCGGAAGGTGTGCGGTTCACTTTCGGTCCTGTTCTCGGCCGCACTGCTGGCACGGCTCGGGTCGATGGTGTGTGGGGCAATCGGTTTCGGTCACTGGCGACGGCGGACCATGCCACCCGTGCCACGGAGATCCCTGGCCGCCCGCCGGGGCCTGGACCCCAGGCGGAGGGAGACCAGCGTCAAGGACCTCGGGAGGGAGATCACCTGCAGGCCTACGGGAGGACCCCCCACGAGACCTCCTACGCCGACGACGCCGACCACCCGCAGGAGTCTCACGTTGAGCAACAGGCAGGGGTAACCCCAAAGAGGAACCCTCACCCTGACCCTGCCCCTGACCCTGGCCAGGCCCGCGTCCGCGCGGGACAGCTGGACCAGGCTGGTCCGGGGGTGGTACCAGCGTGGTCTCGGCATGGTCTGGTGCGTGGTCCGAGGGCGGTCGGGCGCCGGTGGTGACAGGTGTGACCGGCCGCGCACGGTGCAACGTCTGCACCGTGGGCCTATCCGCACCTGCACCTACCTGCGCCCGACCGTTCTCGGGCCGACCAGCAGAGTCCGACACCTCTGTGGGGCCGGCGAATCCGGACGCCTCGGCGCCGTCGGTCGGGGGCATCTCGCCGCGGGAGCTACCCGCGGCGGGCCACACGTCAACCTGACGAGTCGAGACCGGTTCACCGTTACCCCTCCGGCCGGCGGATCCGGGCGCCCCCGTCGGGGCCGGTCCACCGTCACACGGTTGAGATGTCGGTTGGGGCGTCGGACGTGGCGGTGGCAGCAGCGTCATGCCGGCCTCTCGCGGCGTCCGATTCCCCTTCTGCTGGTTGCACGGACCACATGCCAGGACAACGTTGGAGATGCCCGCAGCCTTCCGCGGGTCGACGTGGTCGAGGTGTGGCTTCTTCTGGGATCGGGTGTCTTTGCGTTTGAGTTCGACGCCGCAGTAGCGGCAGCGGCCGATCGTCGGATTGTCCGGGTCGATACAGTCGCGGGCCCACACCTGGGCGACGAGCTTCGGATCCTTGAGTTCCTGCCGTTTGGCCTTGTTCACCGTGGCCTGTTTCGCCGGGGTGTACCCCATTGCGAACCAGTCGTGGTACAGCCAGTGTCCGTGCGGGACAGGCGGGCAGCGGTCGCAGTCATGACCCGGGGCATGCCACAGGCCGACGGCGACCAGGTGTCGAGCGAGGAGATCCGCGATCTGCGGGTTGAGGACCGTACGCACGAGATCAGCGCGGGACACCATGCCATCTGTGCCGCCACCCAGGACCTGGGCTTGAGCACCGGCAAGAGTCCACGCCCCGATCGCGGCGAGGCCCTCGAGGTCACCGTCCAACGCGGGCTCAACCAGGCGACGCGTCTTAATCGACTGCGGCAGCTGGTCATCGACCTGGAAGAACGGCAACGGGAATCTCCTTGAGACACAACAACGGATCACACATCAGACACCCCGACAGACTTGGGGGCGAGCGGGAAGAACTGGTGCGGTGCGGCGCCATCAGGTTCCACCTCGCGCTATGTATGCGGTGCACTCGCACCGAATCTCGGATGTGATGCCCGCTTGGTCTGGGGCGATGTCGGTGACTGCACCGCAGGGGAACCGGCCGAGGAGGTCGCCCTCGTGGTCGGTGGCGGCATGTCCGCACCGGCACGCTGCGGCCGACGACGCGGTCGCGATCTTCACGCGGTGCACGGCACGAGCACTGTCGGTCATCAGACCTCCTGCATCTCCTGCATGGTCTTGCGGTAGCGGTCTACCGTGCGCTGGGTGACGCGCAGTCTCTGGGCGATGTCGGCGGCGGACAGGCCATCGCGGGTGAGTTTGGCGGCCTCTGCGCGGCGGGCTGCGACCTTCTCGGCCTCGTTCCGTCGGGTGCCGTCGCTGCGCTCGTAATCGCGGCGGCGTGACCTCGTCGTCGTCTGCTCCGGGTCGTCGATGAGGTCCTCGTCCCAGTCGAGCGGGAGTGGCCACCCCTTCTTCGCGCCGCGCGCACGTGCTGCCTCGTTGGTGCCGGGCACCATCTGCAGCTGGCCGAACAGTGCGGCCACCTGGCGGGCTCGCCGCGCGGTGATCTGTTGGGTCTTGCCGGTGAACAGTCCACTCACGTCTCCGTCCCACGCCCAGCCGAGGCGGGCGGCGAGATTGCGCTCGGTGTAGCCGTAGCCTGCGAGGGATTGGAGGCGGCGGATGGTGCCGAACGCCGGCACCAGGCAGTCGTCGGGGGTGGTGGCGAGGTCGACCCGTTCGGGTACAGCCACCGAGGTCAGCCGCTCCGCTGTCGCTTTGGCGACCTGACGGTACGGGCCGCGTCCCTTGCATGGCTGGCCGTACAGCAGTGCCGAGACGGTGCTGCCAGAGATTCCGGCGAGGTGGGCGATCCGCGCGATACTCAGGCCCGCCTCACGCAGCCGGTCTACGTGTTCGCGGACTGGTTGGGCATCCACACGGTCAGGCTCCCACGTCCCACTGCCGATGCGACGCAGGCGAATCCGGTCGTAGCAGGTGATGCACATGCCGCGGGCATGTTCCTCGTGGGGGCATCCGGTCTGGTTGCACTGCTTCATCACACGCCCCACTCGATGATCGCTCGGTTGATCCGGTCCTGGGCACGGTGGCGGTCCCCGCCATGCCCGCGGGGATGCTGGCAGGGGATGCCCGTGTCCGGCTCGGGGTACCCGCAGGCCCCGAAGACTGCGTCAGCGCGGGCCCGTAACTGCTCAAGCTCAAGCCATGCCTCGTTGCGTTGCTGAGTGACTTGTGCGAGCTCGACAGCCAGCTCTTCTTTGCCCCACTTGATTCGACGGATTCGATGCTCGGCCTCGCCGAGGGTGAGGTCCGCTCCCCCGGGCTGGACGCCGAGTTCGGCGCCGATCCCGTTGCGCCAGGCCTGTGCGGCAGCCTCGGTGCGGTAGAGCACGCTATCCAGTTCCCTCGTGAGCCGGTCGATCTCGGCGCGCAGCGACGAATGGTCGGCCTCGAGGGTCTCGTACCGGCGAGCTGTCGCACGCTCACGGTCACGCAGGCGTTCGCGGTCAGCCTCGGTCTCGCGCAGCTCGACCTCGAGTCGTGCCACCTGCGCGAGGGCCATCTCAGCGGCGGTGGCGAGAACGACGACGAGCAGCTTGTTGGTGTCGCCGTCGACGAGCAGATCGTTCAGATCGTTGCCCGTGTCGTCAGCGGCTGCGGCGGGCCGGTGATCGGGAGACGTCATGACGCCACCGCCTCGGTGTCGACGCCGTGCTGGACCAGGGGCCGGGGGATCTCGTACTCGACGATCACACCGTCAGGGACGGGGCCGATCTCAACGCTGTCGCCCTCGGACCAGGCCTCGGCGGGCACGATCCACACCTGGACACGGTGGGCGCCGTTGGGGCCGTGGACTGTTCGCGGGCCGACGTACTCGAGGCTGATCGGTACGGCGGTCGGGATGAGTCCCATGACCTCGCGGCCGGTGTCGGGGTCGGTGCCCTTAGTCGGGAGGGCCACGCCGGCGCCGTGGCGGACACGGGCCCAGGTGGGTTGATTCTGATTGGTCATTTATCACCTGCTGTGTGCTGGTCGAGTTGAGCCAGAGCCCCCTCGACATCGGTAGCTGAGAACAGGACCTTGCGAGCCCGTGAGCCCTGCTTCGGTCCGACGACACCCGCCAGTTCGAGCTGGTTGAGGATGCGTTCGGCCTTCTTGTAGCCGATGCCGAGTCGGCGTTGGAGCATCGCCGCCGACCCGAACTGGACGGCGACCACGATCTCCGCTGCCGCGCGACGGACCTCATCGTCGTTCTCAGCCCCCCTGCCGACGATCTCGTCCAGCTCGACGACCTTGGTCACCGAGGGGACGGGTAGCCGCCGCTGCCATGCCGCCTGATCGGCCTGGTACGAGTCCTCAGCGGGACCGAGGTTGACCGGCATCACCAGGCCCAAGAACGAGTCACCACAGCGCGCAATGATCGGGGCCCGCTCAGCACCCGGCGTGGACAACACCAGCGGCTCATCGCCGTACACCCGGGCGGCGGTCTTCAACCGCGCCAACAACTCCCCCGACACACCGAACAGGTCGAGCTGCCCTGACGGCTTCTCGAGGTGGGTGGCGAACAGCTGCGGCAGATCCGGGAAGTTCTCGTGCGGGGTGAGTGCCGGCAGGTCGAGGACCTCGCCACTGATCATCCCCGACACATCAGTGATCCGGACCGTCAACGAGGACGTCTCCGGGCGATCACCTTCGGCGATGGTTCGCTTCTCCAGCAGCTCGACCCGCAGCTGCCACTCCGGCGCATCGGCCTTGTCCTTGCCCGCGGTGAACACCGCGAGGATCTTCGCGATGTCAGGCAGGCCAAGATCGATCACACCATCGACGACCGGCGTTAGCGGCGAGGTCTCCCACACCGACACCAGACCGAGTGCGGCGGTGAACCGGTCCGTCGCCGACACAGTCACGTTCTCGCTGTCCACGTAGCAGCGGACGCGACAGATCGCCGGCAGAACCTCATCGCGGCACGCGTTCGGCGCTACGGCCCGCAGTGCGCGCCGGAAGTCATTGGTGCCCACCGTGAACGACATCAGCGGCATCATCGGACACCTCGAACAGTTCGCGTTGCCCCGGCGTCCGTGGATGCTGCCCACTCGTCTTCGCGTCGTTGACCCACCGATAGATCTGCGCGCGACGCTTCACCGGCAACGAATGCCACCAATCGTCGGGATCCACGATCAGTCCTCGCCATCGGACTCACCACCGTCAGCCTTGGCGTCGTCGTCGGCGAGCTCGATCAGCTTGGCGCGCTGTGCGATCTCGGTGTCCGACAGCACGTGCCCCAGGCGCTCGAGGAGGTCCAGCCAGCCGATGGCGGCTCGGAGCTGCAGCGTCGACAGGTACCCGACCCCGTGGGGGTGGGCTATGTTCGCGTCGGTTTCCAACGCGACGGTCACCCAGACGAGGGCACGCAGGAGAGCCGCCGGTGTCGCGATCGCCATCCACGGGCGAGGATCACCACCGAACAGATTGTCCAGAGCCGCGAACGAGATCTCGACGTAGTCGGGATGCCCCTCGGAGTCGTAAGGCGCGTACTGGGCGAGGAACTGGCCCCACTCGCGTGTCGACTCGAGGGTGCCGTTCTTGATCTGGTCGGCGACGAACTGGCGACGCACCTTCGTTGCCAGCTCACACTCATGCCTGGCGCGCTGGTAGTCCTGCTCTGTGGTGAAGACATCGTCGTCCTCGCCGTCGTGATCCTCGTCCTCGTCGGCGATCTCGGGGGCGTGAGTATCGATGGCCTCCGGGGTGGCGGTGCCCGGGCGGGGCGGGGCCGCGGTGTGAATGATCAGCACCTCTTTGGACGACTTGCCGGCCCCGACGATCGCGATCGGGTGCTGCGCGATGTGGACGAGCGAGACCGACTCAGGGTCCTTCGCCAGGGTCACGTCGTCGCCGCGGCGCTCATGCCACGGCACCTCGAATGTGAGTATCCGGCCGAACTTCTCGGTGGCCTCGCGGCGGCGCGTCCGGTGTGTCTCCCAGTCGGTGACGACCTCGATGCCCTCGGCCTCGACCTGCTTGCGCACCTTCTTCTGCCGGGCGCGTTCTGCCTCGCGGTCGGTGACGGCCTGCTTGGCGACACCCCAGTTGCGGGTGCCCAGTGCGCGCTCGAGTTCGTCGGCGTCGTTTTCGTCGGTCGAGTGTTCGGCGATGAACACGGCGTCGGTGAGGGTGATGGAGTGCTCGGTGATCTTGGCGCGCACCTTCTCCGGGAGCTTGGCGACCTTGGCGCGCTGGCGGACCTTGGCCAGGGACATGCCGGTGCGGTCGGCGATGCGCCGCGGATTGTCGCCGAGGTCGAGGAGCAGCTGCACGCCGCCGGCCTCTTCGATCGCGGTCAGGTCGCTGCGCTGGCCGTTCTCGACCATCATCACGGCGATCTGGTCGGCCTCGTCGGTGAGGTCGTGACGGATCACGCATGGCACGGTGTCGACGTCGGCGAGGGTTGCGGCGGCGTGTCGGCGGTGGCCGGCGATGATGACGTACCGGTCGGGTTGGCCGTTCGGCACGACCACGAGAGGCTGCAGGACACCCTTCGCGCGGACACTGTCGGCGAGATCGGTGACGTCACCGACAGCCGCGCGGATGTTGTGCTTGTGCGGGACGAGCTGGGACGGCTTCAGCAGCACCTGTTCGATCGCGGTCATCGGACACCTCGGATCTGGTTGATGCGACGCGACTTCCGGGCGACGCGGTTCTTCGCGCGGCGGCGGTCGACCTGGGCGCGACGCGGGTCCGGGATGACGGTCTCGACGGACCGCGGGGCCAGACCCAGCTGGTCGGAGCAGGTCGTGGAGTGCAGTGTCTCGACCACGACCCGGTCCTTGCTGTACCCCTGGTAGACGGCTCCGCGGGGCTTGCGCTGCAGGCCGTGGAGGATGGCGCGCTCGAACTCGGTGGGCACTCGGTAGGTGCTGTCGGTGGACGGCGCCACCTTGATCGGGTTGATCAGTCTCATCGTCGACTCCTTGTCTGGGTGGGGATTTCGTGACCGGCGGGCCGCGGGTTCGGGCGGCGCCGGGCGGAGCAGGTAGTGGAATGCAGGGTGAACAGCAGCTCGCGGTCAGCGACGGCAGCGGCGAGGTCGCGGCCGGTGAGGCGTTTGCCCCACACGATCTGCCGACCGGGGTGTTCGGCGTCGCCGGTGATGAGCTTGCGGATCGTGCCGAGGTCATCGGATGACGAGTCGACGCACAGCCAGCGTTCCTCGGTCTGGTTTGCGTTGCGCCACCACAGGATCGGCTGCTCGCAGTCGCGGCAGTGCAGTGGTGCGCGGTCCCGTCCCATCACGGTGCCTCGAGGTCGATCATGTCGAGGAGCGTTGCGATCGCAGCCAGCTCAGCCTCGCGGCGCACCTGCGGGACGTCGAGGAACGCGGCCCGGTCGCAGGGCTCGGACACGCCGACCGCTCGCAGGTTGCCCTGGCGGACACGCGGCGGGAGCGCGAACAGGGGGCCGCCGATCTCGCGGGCCTCGGCGCGAACCCGGAACTGCTGCAATGATGTCGACGCCGGATCGGTATCGACGAGCTCGCGGCCCTCGGTGTCGGTGACGGTGAGGATCAGACGCATCCGCCGGTGGCGGAGTAGGTCGATCGCGGCGTGGACCTGCAGCGCGTGCGCCCACTCGTCACCGAGGCTGGTATCGGAGATCTCGTGGACGGCGGCGCGGTGGCGGGCCCGTGACCAATCGTCGCTGAGTCGGTCCGTAGTCGGCGGTACCAGGCGCAAGCTCCGGGACTCATCCATGACGACCACCGAGCACCCGAGCCTGGGTCCGACGACGATTCTCGGCTGCGAGGTCCCGTGTCAGGCTCGCGCTATCGGTCGCGATGGAATGGACGGACTCGGTGGGGCGTGCAGCGCGGCGACGGCGGCGACGGCGGCCGCGAATGATCGCGTCGAGCTGGATGATGAGCGACGCGATACCGAGCACGACGATGAAGGCGATCGCGCAGGTCTCGATGAATCCGTAGGGCAAGAACATGGTGGGCTCCTGGAGAGGGGGTCAGGCGGCGTTGAGTGGGGGTGCGAGTTTGGTGCGGCCGGCACGGTTGTAGGCGGCGACCGCGGCGGCGGTGACGAGCATCGGAATCCCGGTCGTCGGATAGGACGCC
Source organism: Gordonia desulfuricans NBRC 100010 (assembly GCF_001485495.1). Classification (GTDB taxonomy): domain Bacteria; phylum Actinomycetota; class Actinomycetes; order Mycobacteriales; family Mycobacteriaceae; genus Gordonia; species Gordonia desulfuricans. Next base: position 10,157 of record NZ_BCNF01000116.1, read on the forward strand.
TTGAGCTCGTGAGCGCGGGCAATGAGCTGACGCGGTGTCAGGTCAGACATGGCGTCGGCGAGACGCCCGGTGTCGAGGTCGTCGGCGTAGTCGAACAGGGTCAGGCCGATGCCCTTGATGACCGCGGCGTTGTACCGCTGCGGTTGTCCTGGCCACACGTCGTCGATCAGCTCGAGCGTGTCGTGGATGGTCTCGGGGATGCGGCGGCCGTAGAGGAACTCGAGGGCCGCGCAGCACTGCAGATGGTTGTCACCGGCACTCTGCTCCACCCTGAGGCCCAGGCTGGCGGCGATCCGCTCAACCTCGACGACAACCTGGTCCCCGGCCTGGCGGCGGGCCTTCCACCGATCCCACGTCGACAACGACTTCGTGCGACGGTCGCTGTCCCAGAACAGCTTTGCCTCTTCCTCGACCGTGAGTCCGGTGTGCACGTTGCACGCCAGCGACATCTGCGGATCCCGGAGGACAGCAGCCTTCCACCGGTGCTGGCCGTTGATGACGGCGTACCGAGGTGACAGATGGTGAGTGTCGGGGCCACGATCGGCCACATCGATCACACCGACCAGCCGCGGGTCCCATGTCTGCGACATGAACCGGGCCCGGTTGGTGTCCAGCTCACGCTGGTAGGCCGGATCGGTGAACAGCTGAGAGACCGGCAACGCAGTCACGTACGTGCCTTTGGTGGTGTCGGGAGTCGACATGGGGATACCTCGGGGTGAGAGTTGACGGTCAGGAAGAGTGCGGGGGCACCCAGTTCGATCGGATCCGCGCGGCGGCGGCACGTATCCCCGCGCTGTACGCGGCGAAGACCTCGGAGAGGGACGGGCCGCGAGTCGCGCGGCGCCAGGCCACGATCGCGTCGACGTCGATGTCGCACACCGCCTCGACGACGAGGGGCTCGGCCGCGACGTCCGGGCCGTCGTCCGCCGGCATCACGCGGCCACCGCCAGCAGTGTGATCAGGACCGCGATCAGCGCGATCTGGGTGACGAGAACGAGTGCGAGCAGCCAGGCCCGCATCACCCTCACGCCCGCCTCGTCAGCCCGGAGGTCAGCCCCGACGAGAGGCGCTTCCCCACGCCCCCCGTCGGGAGTCTCTGTGTCGCAACCGAGGACGGGCAGACGGTCGAGATCCGGGCACAGGTCGTCCGAGGACACCCAGCGGCCCCCGATGATCCCCGGGCCGGCGACGAGGTAATCGCCCTCCGGATCGGGTCCGCCCATGACCATCACGACGCGGCCAACCATCTGGCCGCCGGTGTAACGCTTCTGGTCCGACATCACGAGGACCCGCTCACCGAAGCCGAACTCCGGGGAGTTCATGCGCGAGCCCGTGCGTGAGCCTCGCGCCGTTCGGCTGCGAGGACGTCCACTGCGGCTTCGTCGATGAGGTACGCGCCCGTTCGGCCCGGCAGCTTCTCGGCGGGGAGTTTCCCGTCGCGGACGTATCGCTGCACGGTGACCGTTCGGACCCCGAGGCGCTTAGCTGCCTGCAGCGTCGTCAGACGCTGTGTCGGCTGGGGTGCTGTTTGCGGCATGTTCGACACACTGCCGTATTTACGTCATCTTGGCAAAATTCGCACCCTCAGCCGATCGGCATCTTCGACGTTGCAGTTACGACAATTCGCTAGTAGTGTGTGGAATTGCGGCGGAGCAGACGACCAGATGAAAAGCAGTCAGAATGTCGTCTCTAGGCACACGACATCCAGGCCGAGACATCAGGGGGAACACGCAATGACCACCGCACACGACCAGGGCGTCATCCCGGTACTCACCGACGCACAGCGACTGATGGTCGCCCGCGAGTACGCGGGGCTGACCCAGGACCAACTGTCGGACGCCCTCGGCGTCTCGATGGCCACCGTGCAGCGCGCCGAGTCCGGCAAGACCAGCCCCCGCCGGCCGACGATCATCGCCTGGGCATTCGCCACCGGCGTCAACCTGGCGTGGCTGGAAACAGGAAAAACCCCCGCCGGCCCTGATGGGCCTGACGGGGGTAACGAGTGCGCCCGTAGGGATTCGAACCCCAAACCTTCTGATCCGTAGTCAGATGCTCTATCCGTTGAGCTACGGGCGCGTAGCTATTCAGTTGTACCGCAGTCGGCCGACCGCGGTTGGCGGAGGCGAGAGGATTTGAACCTCCGGTCCCGTTTTAGCGAGACAACTCATTAGCAGTGAGTCCCATTCGGCCGCTCTGGCACGCCTCCTTAGCGGGGAGTTCGTTGCCGAACTGCCGGATAGAAACTTACACACCGCGCACCAATAGACGCAAATCGGCTGGTCAGGACGACTTTACCGAGCGGCGGTGTCGCGTTCACCCGGCCGCGATCGGCGGCGGTCGCCCGCGGGCCTACAGTTGACGGGTGACCCCGCGCATCCGCCCCGACCTCGACGACCTGCCCGTGTACGTGCCGGGGAAGACCTTCCCCGACGCGGTCAAGCTCGCGAGCAACGAGGTCACCTTCGGGCCGCTGCCCAGCGTGATGGAGGCGATCACCGCCGCCGCGTCCTCGGTCAACCGCTACCCCGACAACGGGATGGTGGAGCTGACCACGGAACTGGCCAAGAACCTCGACGTGAGTCCCGAGGAGATCCAGGTGGGCTGCGGATCGGTGATCCTCTGCCAGAACCTGATCCTGACCACCTGCCGACCCGGCGACGAGGTGCTGTTCGGCTGGCGCTCGTTCGAGACCTACCCCCTGGCGACCCAGCTGATCGGGGCCACCGCGGTACGGGTCCCGCTGACCGCCGACGACGTGCACGACCTGCCCGCGATGGCCCGGGCGATCACCGACCGCACCCGCCTGATCTTCGTGTGCAACCCGAACAACCCCACCGGCACGGTGGCCACCGCAGCGGAACTGCGGGCCTTCCTCGAGCAGGTGCCGGCCGACGTGGTCGTCGCCCTCGACGAGGCGTACTTCGAGTACACCCGCCCCGACGCCGAGCACGCCTACGATTCCCTCGCACTGCATCGCGAGTTCCCGAACCTGGTTGTGCTGCGCACGTTCTCGAAGGCCTATGGGCTGGCGGGGCTGCGCGTCGGCTATGCCGTCGCCGACCCGACGGTGATCACCGCACTCGGCAAGGCGCACGTCCCGTTCTCGGTGAACAGCGTCGCGCAGGCCGCGGCGATCGCCTGCCTGCACGCCCGCGAGGAACTCCTCGCACGCACCGACGCCGTTGCGGCCGAACGGGATCGGGTGATCACGCGGCTACGTGCCGCCGGTTACCGGGTACCCGATTCGCAGGCCAACTTCGTCTGGCTCGACCTCGGTTCACGTGCAATGGATTTCGCACGGGCAGGTGTCGAGGCCGGCGTGGTGGTGCGACCCTTCGACGGCGACGGTGTGCGCGTGACGGTGACCGAGGCCGCCGAGAACGACCAGTTCCTCACCTTTGCCGAGACCTGGGCACAGCAGGCGTAGCCCGCCCACTCCCCCGCCCGCGCGGCACCCGGCGGGACCCCGCCGGGAACCGTTCGGTCCCCGGCGTCGCCGATCGTCGGCAGTGCCGAATCAGTAGTACAGGTGCCGCGAGACCGTCTGCCAGGCGGCGGGTAGGTCCTGCTCCCAGTACCCCCAGGTGTGGGTACCGATCAGACGGAAACCGTCGGTGTAGGGCACGTTGGCCGCACGCATCCGCACCGCGAACTCCAGCGAGCAGCGGTAGGCACCGGCCTCCAGCGCCGACGACGACGCGGTGACCGCCACCGGCGGCCCCTCCTCCGGGTCGATCTTGCGCTGCAGATCCAGCGGACCCACCGCGCCGGAGCCGGCGGAGAGGTAGATGTCCTTACCGCGCAACCGGTCCATGTGCGAACCAGGATCGTGGGCGGTCCATCCGACAGAGCCGAACGGTCCCCACATGTTGGTCGCGTCACCGCCGGAACGGCCGACGGTGGTGCGGACGTAGGCCTCGTTGGCCGGTCCGGTGACCGGCGGACATCCGCTCAGCGATGCCAGTCCCTGGTACAGCTCGGGATGGCGCACGGTGAGCGCGAACGCCGACTGCCCACCCATCGACAGCCCGATCACGGCGTTGCGACCGGAGCCGTTGAAGGTCTTGTCGATCACCGGCGGGAGCTCGGAGGTCAGGAAGGTCTCCCACATCGGCTTGCCGACCTTGGGGTCGGTGCGCTGCCAGTCGGTGTAGAAACTGCTCGCCCCGCCGACCGGCAGGACGACGTTGACGTTCTTGTCGGCGAAGAACCGGCCCGCGTGCCCCTTGGTGATCCAGTCGCTGACCTGCCCCTCGGCACCGGCGCCGTCGAGCATGTAGACCGTCGGGCGAGGGCCGGTGGCACCGACCGGGGTCAGCACCGACACCTTGACCCGCTGACGCATCGCCGGCGAGTACACCCAGATATCGGTCCGCAACGGACTCACGGCCACCCGCTTGGCCACGCGCACGCCTGGTGCGGCGCCGGCGACAGCAGGGTCGAGCGAGCCGGTACCGATCAGCGCCGAGAAACCGACCAATGCCGCGAGCAGCACGGCCATGCGCTTTGACTTCATCCCATCCCCTTCGCGCACGGCGCGCCCCGGGCGCCATGCGACAGTCGTCGACTGCCACACTACTGGCGAGGCCGCCGGACAGACAGTCGGCAGCGCCACTTCACAGGCACCCATCAGGAGCGCGACCGGAGATGACCACACCGACCCCAGATGCGACCCCGTCACAGCGCCCGGACAACTCGACCGGCACCGCAGTCGGCAGCGGCCTGGGAGCAGACGAGTTCGCTTTCACCGCACGGGTTCCCGTGCGGTGGTCGGATATGGATGCATTCGGTCACATCAACCACGCGCGGATGATCACCCTGATGGAGGAGGCCCGCATCCAGTGGCTGCTCTCCGCCGGCGACGAGTATGCACCGCTGATCACCAGCGCGATGATCGTCCACGTCGAGATCCGCTACCAGGCCCAGCTCCGCCACGACGACTCGCCACTGCAGATCGGTATGTGGATCAAGCGATTTCGTTCGGTGGACTTCACCATCGGCTACGAGATCCGGGCCGTCGACGCCGACCGGGCGAGCAAGCCCGCCTGCGTGGCGAGCACCCAGATGGCCGTCGTCGACGTCGAGGCACACACCCTGCGCCGGCTCTCACCGGCCGAGAAGGACCACCTGCGCGCCTGGTCGCGCTGACACCGTCACCGGCGAACCGGGATCAGGACGGCTCGTAGCGGGCGGGTAGTTCCCGCGGTACCGACGGCGACAACCGGGCAATGTTGCCCTGCAACACATCTCGATAGACCCGGAGCTGTTCCTCGCCGGAGCGTACCTGCTCGGTGAGCCGTTTGGCGTTGTCCACCGAGATCTCCCGATCACCCGACCGTGCGATCAGCGCGTCGATCCGGTCGTCGATGGTGGCTGCCTTGTCGTACTCGGCCAGGATGCGCAATTCGGTTGCGGCGGACTCCACCACGTGCGCGACCTCGCTCAGCGCCTGCACCCGGTCGATCAGTTCGGTCCACACCGGTCGCAGCGCACTCTCACGCCGGTCGATCTGTTCGGCGAACGCCCGGTCGAAACCGCCGCCCGCCTTGGCGCGGTCGAGATCGACCCGCACCGCGCGCAAGGCGATCACGTCGGTGGCGATCTCGGCGAGTTCGGCATGCAGGTTGACCTGGGTGCGCTGCACCGCGAAGTGATCCGACCGCCACGCCGGGTTCATCAGAATCCGGTCGTAGTAGTGACCGGCGACGAACAGCAGGGCCTCGTAGCCGTCGACGAGATGGGCCGAGCCCGGGGCGGCCGGGGCCGGGATGTCCCGCGGGGTGGCCGCGGCGATCTGGTCGGCCCACTGCTCGACCTGCCGGCTGCCCGACTTCGCGGCGACCTGACCCACCACACCGGCGATCCGCTCCACGGCCACCGAACCGGCACGCCGGACCGACCGCATGGTGTTGACGTTGGGGGTGGGTGTGCACAGCAACCCCGCGAAGAGCCGTTCCCGCTCGTCGATCTCGAGGTAGACGTTCTCGCGGCGCTCGCGGCGGATGGCACGGGTGCTGCCGGCGAACACCCCCTTACCGGTGACGATGGTCTTGCGGGCCTCCTCGCGGCGTCGGACCAGGCCGTTGAGCCGGTTGCGCAGCACCGCGGCCACCACACCGGGCAGCATCGGCCCGGCCAGCTGCGACTCGAGCTGGGCGATCGACCGCTGCAGGCGACGCATGTCACCGAAGCCGGTCATCAGGGTGGGGACGGGCAGACCCGTCGAGATACGGCGGACCAGGATCGCCCGCCCGGCGGCGGTCAGGTAGCCCGAGGCGATCAGCGTGGCCGAGGTGTCGGAGAGTTCGGGGCGCTCCCCCGGCACCGCCGCGTGGTCGCACCAGGACCGGATGTCGTTGCTGCTCGGGGCCGGGAAACTCCGGGACCGTCCCCGATCGGCGCCTGCACGGCCCCCGCTCGTGCGGCTCCCGCTCGTGCGGCTCCCGCCGGTAGGTGCCGCGTCACCCCCAACCGATCCGTCGTCGGTCGTCATCGCCCCTCACTTCCGCGTCGTGCGTCGCGGCGCGGGACATCCGGATGGGTCCGCCGCCTGCGTCCGCAACCGACCCCACCCATGCTACCTGCGGGAAATGTGCTGCCCGGGGGTTCGCGCCCGCCACAACGGCCGGGTGATCCGGTGCAGCGCCCATGCCACCGGCACCGAGATGATCACGGTCACCACGAACGCCGGCACCACATGCCCGGTGAACACCGCATAGCCGAGCAGCGCCATCACGTACTCCAGCACGATCACATGGACCAGGAACACCTCGTAGGAGATCTCACCGAGCCACACCATCGGGCGACTCGCGCACAGTCGCGCCCACCACGACGACTGGTCGTCGGCGGTCAGCGGACCCACCACCCCCACCGCGATCACCAGATAGAGAACATGTTTGACCAGGGTGGCCGATGCCGTGGTGGGGGTGATGGTGGGCTCGCCGGCGATCGCGGTCCCCGACAGCACGAAGGCGGCCAGGGCGGTGAGCAGCCAGCCGGTGGTGTTCCACCGGCGCACCAGCGGCGCGCAGGCGGCCAGCAGCATCCCGCCGACGAACCAGCCGAAGAACGACGGCGCCCACAGCCGCGACGTCGGCGACAGCCCGTCACTGCCGGCCACGACGACGATCCACACCGGACTGACCAGCAGCAGCGCCGAGAGTCCGCCGATCAGCAGATCGGGTCGCCAACTCCGGCGGGCCAGCCCGACGACCAGCACCCAGCCGATCGGGGGCAGCACCAGGTAGAAGACCACCTCGGCGGCCAGACTCCACATCTGGGTGAGACCGCCGTGCAGGTGGCCCGGGCCGTACACCTGGGTCAGCGTCAGATTGCGCACGAATCCCCACCAGCCCGTCCCGGTGGCCGAGTCCACACCCCCCGGCGGGGCGAAGCCGTAGAGCAGGTACACCGCGATCACGGTGAGCCAGTAGGCGGGCAGGACGCGCCGGGCGCGATGCCACAGGTAGCGGCCGGTGTCCGGGGCGGGTGTGCCGTCGGCGGCGGCTCGTACCCACGGCACGAACAGCAGGTACCCGGAGAGGACGAAGAAGACGGGGACGCCCACCTCGAACCGGGCGAACAGGCGGCCCGGGTAGTCGTCGGTGTAGTCACCGACCCAGAACGCGGCGTGGGTCGCCACCACCGACAGCGCGGCCACGGTCCGGACGCCGGTGAGCGAGGGTACGCGCGCGGCCATCCCCCGATCCTGCCAAGATGGGGCCCATGTCGGATGCAGCGGGTACCGGCCACCGCGAAGTGGTGCGGGGCCAGATCTGGCGGCACGGAAAACCGGTGGAGGGCTTCCGCCTCGACGAGATCTCCGAGCATCTCGATGCCCCGGACGCCCTGATCTGGGCCGATCTCGACTGCCCCGACCACGCCACCCTGACCGCGCTGGCCACCGAACTCGACCTCGACCCGTTCGCGATCCAGGACACCATCGCCGCCGCCGAACGCGTCAAGACCGTCGTGTACGGCCACTACACGTTCATGACCGTCTACGCCGTCATCCCCCGGCCCCCGAAGGATTCCGGCGTGACCGATCCCGGGGCGCGCGATGGCGGCACCGAGAACTCCGACGTCGACCTGACCGCACTCGGCGTCGACCGCCACTCCCCGTTCGCCCGCAGGGCGAAATCGTTCACCCTGCAGCGCATCTCGATCTTCCTGATGAGCAATGCCCTGATCACGGTGCGGCTGGCCCCGGGATTCGACATCCAGGAGGTGGTGGATCGGTGGAACGACGTCGGCGGCGAGCAGTACGGCATCGGCGCGCTGCTGCACGGTGTGCTCGACGTGGTGGTGGACGGACACTTCGATGCCGTCCAGCGCCTCGACGCCGACATCGAGGAACTCGAGGAACTGCTCTTCGACGAGTCCACCGGCAACCGGTCCCTGCAGCGCCGCACCTACGACCTGCGCAAGGACCTGGTGCTGTTGCGCCGCGTGGTGGTGCCGATGCGCGAGGTGATCGCCGCGATCCAGCGTCGGCGATTCGAGAACCACGCCCCGGCCGAACTCGATCCGCATTTCTCCGACCTCTACGACCACGCCCTGCGCGCGGCGGAGTGGACCGAGTCGCTGCGCGACATGATCACCACCGTCTTCGAGACGAATCTGGCGCTCAACGACGCCCGCCTCAACACCGTGATGAAGAAGCTGACCGGATGGGCGGCGATCATCGCGGTGCCGACCGCGATCACCGGCTTCTACGGGCAGAACCTGAACTTCCCCTTGTTCGGGACCACCGTCGGCTACATCGTGAGCACGGTGCTGATCGTCGTGGTGGTGGGGCTGCTCTACCTACAGTTCCGGCGCCGGGACTGGCTCTGACCGGTCTCGTCGGGCTGTCGCGGCCGCACGCCCGACTGTGATCCGAGCGGACCACAACGGGTCTTTCGCCGCTGCTCCGGGGCCGTTCTGCCCGGTATGGTGAATCGCGGATTGGAGGTCCGCAATGTCGCTTTTCTCGATTCCACGCGACCTCGCCAACATCGCGATCGGCGCCGCCCTGGTGGGCGGCGAGAGTGCGGTGCGGGCGGGTCGATGGGCCGGTGAGACCACGGTCTCGCTGCTCGGCTCGGCCGGCGCGGCCGCCGGCGAGGTGATCGTCGAGGCGGTCGGCGGGACCCCCGCACGGCGTATCGGCAGCCACGACGGCGTGCACTGGATCGAGGTCCGCGGACTCGACGACCATTTCGACGCGGTGTCGGCGGGGGTGCGCAACGCCCTCACCGACCTACCCGGTGTCACCGACGTCCACGTCAACGGACCGCTGTCGCGGGTGGTGGTGACCATCGCCGCGGGCGGACCGTCGGCCCGGGAACTGGTCGCGGTGATCGACGACGCCGAGCGACGCGCCACCGGCGGCGCCACCGGCCCCCGGCGTGCACCGCTGCCCTGTCTGCCCGGCGACGACGCGCTCCTGGCCGCCGATCTGCTCGGCACCGGTCTGGCGTCGGCGACGCTGGCCGTCGCCACGGTGGGCCGGATCGTCCCGATCCCCGTGCTCTCCCGGGTGGCCGCGGCCCCGGTGACCACGGCGGTCTATCACCCGCGGATCCGTGCGGCGATCGACGACCGGCTCGGTGTCCAGGGCGCCGACCTGCTGCTGTCGTCGCTGCAGGCACTCACCGCGGCCGCCACCGCGGCACCGCTGAGTGCCCTGGTCACCACCACCGGCCGGGCGCTGCAGACCGCCGATGCGCTCACCGGGCGACGGGCCTGGCGGGATGCCGCACCCCGGCTGGCCGCCGCCGCGCACAAGACCGACGCGGTACGCCCGCCATCGGTCCGGTCGGCCGATGCGGCATCCACCGGGCGCCGATGGGAGTTCGAGGAGATCTCCGTCGACGCCGGTCTGGTGGGTGCCGGCATCCTCGCGTTCACCTCGGCGATGCGCACCGCCGCCGACGCCGCACTGGTCGGTGCACCGAAAGCGTCTGTGGTGGTGCGGGATTCGTTCGCCACGGGACTTTCACGCGGGCTGTATCAGCGGCACGGCACGCTGGTGATGAACCCGACGGCACTGCGCCATCTCGGCGCCGTCGACACCCTGCTCGTCGATCCCCGCGTTCTCTACACCGACGAACTGACCATCACCCGCGTCACCGGGGTGCCCGCCGATTTGCGTTCACAGGTATGGCGCGCGGCGATCGACGCCTTCCACTCGGGACTGCTCGAGCCGGGCTGGAATCCGTTGTCGGGGTACGACGGTGCCGGTCCCGACGCGGCCGCCCTGGTCAGCCCGGTCCGTCAGCCGCTGGCCGCGGCCGTGCTGATGGAGGCACGCCGCGCCGGACTGCGCGTGGTGGCCCCGTCCGATGACGGATTGCATTCCCTACGACAGGGTTTCGACGATCTCCTCGATCCCGGTACCGATCCCGATGCGGCGCTGGCCGACGCAGCGCTGACGTTGCGGCGCGACGGGGCGCACGTCGCCCTGATCGGCCGGGGTACCGCCGATGCCGCGCGCGCCGCCGACCTGGCGATCGGGATGTTCGACGACGTCGCCGATCCGGCATGGGCGGCCGATGTGCTGGTCCCGGATCTGGCTGCGGCATGGCGCATCCTGCATGCACTGCCCGGCGCCCGCGAGGCGGTCCGCCGCGGCAAGACGCTGAGCACCGGCGGCTCGCTGCTCGGCACGCTCATGCTGATCCCGTCGGTGCCGGGCGACGGCCCGGGGTCGGTGGACGCATCGGCGTTGTACGCCTTCTGGTCCGGCTTCTCGGTGGCCCGTGGCGTGTTCGGTGAGGCCGTGCCCGAACCGGATTCGGGTCACGACTGGCACGCGCTGCCGACCGACGAGGTGCGGCGACTGCTGCCCCCGCCGGCACCGGAGACCGCGCCCACCGGCCTCGCCGCCGGCTGGGAACAGGTCAATGCCTCGGCACCGGTGCGGATTCCGCGTACCACCGTCACCCGGGCGTGGCGGCGGGCGACGGACTTCACCCGCACCATGCGCGAGGATCTGGCCGACCCGATCACCCCGATCCTCTCGACCGGCGCCGCGGCGAGCGCACTGCTCGGCTCGCCGCTGGATGCGGTGATGGTGTCGGGGGTGCTGCTACTCAACACCGCGATCTCCGCACAGCAGTCCCTGCACGCCGAACGCATCCTGCAGAAGATGCTCGCCGTCCAGGAACCGCTGGCGCGCAGGCTGATCGACGCAGACCAGTTCGCCCTCCACGGTGTCGCCCTGGACTACGACGAGGTGCGGGCGGGCCGGTTGCGCCCCGGCGACGTGATCGAGGTGCGGTCCGGTGAGGTGATCCCCGCCGACGCACGGATCGTCGACGCCGACACCGTCGAGGTGGACGAGTCGGCCCTGACCGGCGAGTCGTTGCCGGTGGTCAAGAACACCGCCGACACCCCGGGGGCGCCGCTCGCCGAGCGCACCGGAATGTTGTTCGCGGGCACCACGATGGTGGCCGGCAAGGCCCGTGCGGTGGTCACCGCGGCCGGTGACGGCACCCAGGTGAACCGGGCTCTGGCCCTGGCACCGGCGGGCGCCCGCGACGTCGGGCTGGCCCATCAGCTCGGCGAGATCACCAAACGGGCCCTGCCGTGGAGCCTGGCCGGCGGCGCGCTGGTGGGTGTGCTCAGCCTGCTGCGCGGCACCCCGATCCACGAGACCGCCGCCGGTACCGTCTCGATCGGCGTCGCCGCGGTGCCCGAGGGACTACCCCTCGTCGTCACCCTGGCCCAGTCGGCGTCGGCCCGACGGCTCACCGGATCGTCTGTGCTGGTACGTAATCCGCGCGCGATCGAGGCATTCGCCCGGCTCGACGCGGTGTGCTTCGACAAGACCGGAACACTCAGCGAGAACCGGCTGCGGGTGTCGTCGGTGCGTCCGCTCGACGGCGCCGACGAGGTCGAGGTGCTGCGGGTGGCCGGTGCGACGATGCTGGTCAACCGGGCCGGTGAGGTGGAGCATGCCACCGACGCCGCGATCCACACCGCGGCCACCGACGCCGGGCTCGAGCTGGTCACCCTGACCGCTTTCCTGCCGTTCCAGTCGGGTCGCCCGCTCGCGGCCGCCCTGGTCGGCGACGAGGTGATGGTCAAGGGTGCACCGGAGGCCCTGCTGCCCGCGGTGCGGCCCGCCGACCGCGATGCCCTACGCACCCTGCTCGACGAGATGGCCGCCGACGGGCTGCGGGTGCTGGCCGTGGCCCGCCGCGAGGTGAGTGCCGAGCAGTCGGCGGCCGCCGCCGGCGATCCGGACGCACTGGCGCAGCTGTGTACCGCGATGCAGGTGGTCGGGGTGATCGGACTGTCGGACACCCCGCGCGCCGGGGCCCCCGAACTGCTCGGTGAACTGCGCGAGCGCGGTATCGGGGTGCGTCTGATCACCGGCGATCATCCGGTGACCGCTGCGGTGGTCGCCCGCGATCTGGGGCTCACCGTGGCCGCCGAACAGGTGATGACCGGCGCCGAATGGGATCTGCTCGATGCAGGTGAACGTGCCGAGGCCGCCCGCACGCATCATGTGTTCGCACGGATGTCTCCCGAGCACAAGGTGCAGGTGGTGCAGGCCCTCGAGTCGGCCGGGATGGTCACCGCGATGGTCGGCGACGGCGCCAACGACGCCGCCGCGATCCGCGCGGCCTCGGTCGGCGTCGGCGTGGTGTCGTCGGGTAGCGACCCTGCCCGCATGGCCGCCGATGTGATGCTGCTCGGCGGTGACATCGGCGCCCTGATCGACGCCCTCGACGAGGGTGAGCAGCTGTGGCGCCGGGTGCAGTCGGCGGTGTCGGTGTTGTTGGGCCACAACGTCGGTGAGGTCAGCTTCGGGTTGATCACCACGGTGCTGACCGGATCTCCGGCGCTCAACGCGCGGCAGATGCTGCTGGTCAACATGCTCACCGATGCGCTGCCCGCGGCGGCGCTCGCGGTGAGTCCGCAGATGGAGCCCGACGTCGTCGGCCGGCACGACGAGGCGACCATCTGGCGAGCCGTGGCGGTGCGCGGGGTGTTCACCACACTGGGTGCGACGCTGGCGTGGGCGTTCGGCCGGGTCACCGGTCCCGCCGACCGCGCGGCCACGATCGGGCTGATCGGGCTGGTCGTCACCCAGATGATCGAGACCCTCACCGACTCACACGGGCCGCTGGTGGTGGCCACGAATGTGGGCACCCTGGCCACGATGGCCGGGATCATCAGCATCCCGGGGATCAGTCAGGTCTTCGGGTGCACCCCGGTCGGTCCGATCGGGTGGGGGCAGGCGTTCGCGGCCGCCTTTGCCGCCGCCGGGATCGCCAAGGCGATGCCGGGCGTGATCGACCGGCTGGTCGAGGATCTGCCCGAACTCGTCGAGCGGATCTCGCAGCTACTCGTCGATCGACAGGACGCCGACGCGCACGAGGACGGCGTACACATGCTCGAGCGCGGGCGTGAGCAGGCGGACGCCGGAGTCGACGAGGGCATCGGGGCCGAGGGAACGGGAGATCTCCGTCATGGTTGGTAAGCCTAACCCCACTTCTGCCGCCGAGGACAGTGGTGACGACACATTGGGGACTTTGGGCCGTTCGGTCCGCGAGTTCCTCGAGGAGCATCACGATGCCTCCGAGCTCGTGCGCAATGCCCGACGGTTCTCGATCAACGTGCCGGTGATCGGCCGGGTCGGCGTGCCGCAGCCCAGACAGCTCGCGTTCTACGGCGTGCTGGGGGTGCTCGCGGCGACCGGCGCGATCGAGTGGCCGGTCGCGGTGGCCCTCGGGCTCGGCGTCGCGGTGACCACCCGCGGCCGGTCGGGGCCCGACACCCCCGCACCGAAGGCACTGACGGCACCCGCCGCCGAGCCCGTGGTCGTCGAGCCCGTGGTCGTGGAGCCTGTGGTCGTCGAATCTGCGGTGGCCGAGTCCGATGTGGTGGCCGAGTCCGCTGCCGAGCCCAGAGTGCCTGCCGCCGTCGAGTCAGAGGCCGACGACGAGGCCGCGACCCCGGCAGTAGCGGCGCCTGCCGAGGAGGCGGCTGCCGAGGAGGCGGCTGCCGAGCAGTCGGGTCCGGCCGAGCAGGCGGCGGCGAAGGCGCCGGCAAAGAGATCACCCGCCAAGAAGGCTGCGGCGAGGAAGGCACCCGCACAGAAGGCTGCCGCGCAGAAGACCGTGGCGAAGCAGACCGTGGCGAAGAAAGCACCGGCCAAGCGGACCGCCACAAAGACCGCCGCAAAGCAGACGGCGACAAAGCAGACGGCGGCAAAGAAGACCGCAGGCAAGACCACGACCAAGAAGGCACCGGCCAAAAAGGCACCGGCCAAAAAGGCACCGGCCGAGAAGGCCGTTCCGAAACCTGCTGCGGAAACGGACAATTCGACCGACAGCGGAACGTCGTCCGACTAGACCACACCGTCGGCGAGTTCCACCGGTCGAATGACAGGAACCGATTTCCGTTGTGCCCCTTGGCCGGGCAGAATGCACCCGGGGTGGGACAGCAGGAAGGTGTGTTCGGTAGTGCGTATCAAGTCATTGCTCGTCGGAGGAATCGCCGCGGCCGCGGTGCTCACAGGTCCGGCGGTCGTCGGCTCGACCCCCGCCCCGGCGGCGCCGCCGGCGAATGCCACCAGTGCGTTGAGCGATCTCGAGTCGCTGGCGGTCAAGGGCCGTGCACCCAAGACCGGCTACGACCGTGCCCAGTTCGGGCAGGCGTGGTCCGACGACGTGTCGGTGACCGGTGGTCACAACGGCTGCGACACCCGCAACGACATCCTGCGGCGTGACCTCACCGCCATCACCATCAAGCCGGGCACGCAGAACTGCGTGGTCGCCTCGGGCACCCTGAACGACCCGTACACCGGCCAGACCATCCACTTCGTCCGCGGCAGCAACACCTCGTCGGCGGTGCAGATCGACCACGTCGTCGCCCTCTCGGATGCGTGGCAGAAGGGTGCGCAGCAGTGGAGCGCCGACAAGCGCCGCAACTTCGCCAACGATCCGGCCAACCTGCTCGCGGTGTCGGGTCCGGTCAATCAGCAGAAGGGTGCCGGTGACGCCGCCACCTGGCTGCCTGCCAACAAGTCCTACCGCTGCACCTATGTGACCAAGCAGGTGTCGGTGAAGAAGGCCTACGGTCTGTGGGTCACCCAGGCCGAGAAGGATGCGATCCGCGGAATCCTGTCGTCGTGTGGTGCCGCGGTCACACCGCAGCAGCCGGTGCCCGCGGTCCCGCAGCAGTCCGCTCCGCAGACCACCACCCCGCGCCAGTCCGCGCCCGAGCAGTCCAGCCCGAGCTCGGTGTACTTCAAGAACTGCAGCCAGGCCCGTGCTGCCGGCGCCGCCCCGCTCTACCGCGGCCAGCCCGGATACCGGTCCGCTCTCGACCGCGACGGTGACGGCGTGGCCTGCGAGTAGCCACTGCGGCCGGACACCGAGTCCGGCCCCACATGCCAACAGCGACACCGGATGCGGTGTGCGCGGATCGCCGACCCGATCAGGGGCCGGCGGCCTGTGCACACCGCATCGCTCGTTCGATGCACGGATATGGTCGCGGAATCCTTTCGACCATTGTCGATCAGCCGAATGACAGTGAAACGACGACGAATCCGTGTTTGTCGGAGCCGGTTGATAAACATTCTCGCGTACGGAGTTCTTCCCCCCACTCCCCCAGGAGACGAGAATGACCAAGGCATCCAAGCGCGCCGCGCTCATCATCGGCATGAGCTGTGCAGCAATCGGTTTGGTTTCCACGCCGGCGCACGCCGAGTCCACCGACCAGTACGACGCGGTGCAGTACCAGTTCTGCGGCAACAATGACGTCGCCGAACTGGAGTTCACCAACAAATACGGCAATTCCCAGAAGGAATTCGTCGACATGTCCGACGGCTGCCGGTACTACCGATTCACCGAGACCGACGAATACGGCGGCTTCGCCTCGGCGAGTGTGACCGACGAGGACGGCGGCGCGGTGTCGTGCACCATCTGGGTCAACGGCCGGGTCGTCGCCAAGTCCAACGACAACTCGGAGTACTACAGCTGGGCGAGCTGCTACTGACCGATCGGGGCAGGGTGGGCGCGGTGTCCCGGCCGAGCGTGCGACCACTGACCCGGAATCCCGGGTCAGTGGTGTTCAGGATCGGACGCCGGCACCGGGGTCGTCGGGCGCGTCGGTCTCACGCCCCCGCACCGGGAGCACGCAGGCGACCACCGCGAGTCCCACCGCGATCCACAACGCCTGCGCACCGAACCCGCGGAAGGCGAGCCCGCCGAGCGCTGCGCCGACGGCAAAGGAGAACCAGTAGCCGACGGTGGACAGCCAGCTCCACGGGTGCTCGGTCCCGATGCCCGCGGCCAGTTGATGGGCCGCCTTCACCAGAGTTCCGGTGACATAGGTCAATCCGACGTGCACGTCGGTGCCCGCCGACAATGCCGAACTGATCAGGCCGCCGGCGAGGGCGACCAGCACCATGCCCGACCACTCCGACGCCGTGGTGGCCACGATCGCACCGACCAGGATCACGACGGCGATCGCCACCATGACCACTCGATGGGCGTGCCCGACCCATCGAACGATGGCCGCGCCGGCGAAACACCCCCCGAAGAACAGGACGACCAGCAACGCCGTCAGCCCGACCAGACCCCAGTGACCGGTCGCCGTCGACGACCCGAGGATCGTCGAATTGCCGGACATGAACGCCACGAAGCTGCCCTGCAACACGACGAATGCGATCGCGTCGACGAATCCGGCCAGACCCAGCAGCCATACGCCGAGGACGACGTCCGACGAGCCCAGGCGGGCGCTTCTCTCCGCACGGGCGGTTCTCGCAGTCACGCACAACCTTTGGTCGAGTTCCTCGCGTGTCCCCGAGGTGCCGCAGAGCCTGCACCCAAGGGACACGACATCGTCATCGGGCCCGGCCTCCGACGGCCCGCGGAGATCTGGGTCCGCTGACGAGTATCGGCCATCCGATCATCTTGCGGGGAGTTGCGAACCGAACAGCCACGACCCGGCTTCTGGCCGGGCCGCCGGCACGTCGCGGCGGGAACGCCGATGGACATCAGCAACCGAGAACGCGACGTTGATCCAGGCGCCGCCATCGGCTCAGACCACGGTGAATCAGTCACCGAGCGCGGGGGCCAGGAAGGGCCACGAGCGATGCATTGCCTCCTGAAAGTACGGCCACGAGTGGGTGCCGCGGGTGACGAAGTCGAATGTGGCGGGAATTCCCAGATTCTCGAGTCGATCTTGCAACTGCCGGGTGCAGTACATCGTGGCCGCCTCGATTCCACCACCGACCGCGAGTTGGTCGATCAGGTGAGCGGGATCAGGGACCTCGCGGGAACTGTCATGCTCACCCGGTAGCCCCGATGCCGACGAGAGGAACAGCGTCAGCCCTCGCAGCTTGTCGGCGTGCACGACAGGGTCGTGTGCACGCCAGACCGGCCCCCCGTAGGCGCCCCACATGTTCGTCGCATCCGACTGACCGCGCAACTCGACCACCGAACGAACAGCGAGTTGCCCGAATGCGTCCGAGGTTGCCGCACACCCGCTGTAGGAAGCGACGGCGCGGAACCGCCCGGGATGCTCGATGGCCAGGTTCAATGCCGACGTCGCCGATCCGGAGATCCCGGCGATCACGTTGTGCCCGTTCGTCGGATACCGCGAGTCGATGATCGACGGCAGTTCCTCACCCAGGAATGTCGACCACTTGTTCACACCCAGTCGTGGATCAGATCGAAGCCAATCGGTGTAGTAGGTGTAGGCACCTTGAGTGGGGATGACGACGTAGACGTCCTTGTCGGCCAGGAACCGCACCAGATCGGTCTTGTGTAGCCAATTCGCCTCATTCTCTCCTCCGGCGGCGCCATTCATCAGGTAGAGCACGCCCCGTGGCCGCGAGTTGTCGGCGGGTGTGATGACGGTGAGATCTATGTCGCGATTCATCGACGGTGAATGCACGGCAACGGAACTCACCCGCTCGCCCCTCGTCGGAGAAGAGTTCGGGAAAGCCTGGGCGACCGCAGGGAGCGGCGACATCGGCAAAAGTGCTAGTACACAAATGATTCCGACGATCACGACGGCTTCGACGATGATCGTGTCCATCGCCGAAGCGCTGTCGTGTCGCCGTTCCACAAAGACTCTCCGTCGATACCCGGGGAAATCTAGTGGTTC
>NZ_BCNF01000117.1 GCF_001485495.1 Gordonia desulfuricans NBRC 100010
GCACCGCACACACCTTCCGGGCCGACGCCAAGGTCACCAGCTGGTTGCATCGCATCGTCGTGAACGCGGCGCTGGATCGGCTGCGGCGTAACGCAAGCCGTCGGACGCTTCCGCTACCCGAGTTCGACACCCTGGCACTGTCGGACGACGCGGACGAGTTCGGACGGGTCGACCTCGCGGTGAGCATCGACCGGGCGCTCGATGAGCTCCCACCGGACCAGCGTGCCGCGGTCGTGGCCATCGACCTCGAGGGCTACACGGTCGCCGAGGCGGCCGAACGTCTCGGAGTTCCGCACGGCACCATCAAGTCACGGTGCTCCCGGGGACGGGTCAAACTCGCCAACCTGCTCCGCCATCTCCAGACCGGTGACCCGTGAATCCGATCTCGCACGAATCCTGGATCAGACGGAACCGATCACGCCCTCGCGTGCGTCCAAGAGATCAGATGCACACGTGACGACAGGGGACACTGACATGATGACCGCGTCACCCGACGCGTTGACCGGCCGTGCGGCGAGGGGAGGGGAGTGGTGATGAACGATGAGGACGCATCGTCGTTCTCCGCAGAAGACCCTCTGCCAGAGCCACCGTTTCCCGTGAAACTTCTCGCCGACCTCGACGCCGGTGTCCTCGACGAGCGCACCAGTGCGCACATCCGAGCACGGATCGTCGACGATCCCGGCGCACAGGCGGTACTCGATGCGCTGGCCCGTACCCGGGAAGACCTGAAGTCTCTCCCGGTCGACCCGCAGCCGGTGCCCGACTGGGTGGATGCCCGTACACAGCAGACCCTCGCCGCGATCAGCGCCGAAGTCGCCGCCGGATCGTCCTCGCTCACCGATCGCCGACGACGTCGGTCCGGGCGGATGTTCGCGGTCCTCGGCGCGGCCGCTGCGATCGTGGTAGCTGTCGTCGCCATCGGCGTGGTGTTCCTGCGTCCGGACACCAATAGTGTTGTGCCACAATCGAACAACTCACCATCTCAACTATCGACGCCGGCAGCCCCACCCGATGCGGCGGCGGTGCTGTCGGTACTCGGCCGTACCGATGGTGCGCCGTTCTCCTCACCCCAGGCGCTCCGACGCTGCACGGCGGCCAATGGAATCCCCGACACCACCGCCGTCCTCGGGTCGGGGGAGGTGACACTGGACGGCATTCCACAGGTGGTGATCCTGCTCTCGACCGGAACCGCCGGGCGATTCCTGGCGCTGGTCGTCGGCCACGACTGTGACACCGGCAACCCTGCGACGCGGTCAAGCACGGTCATCGGCAGGTGAGCGGCCGACGGGTCGGTTGGACAGTGCGTTCAGCGCCGTACAGCGGCACCGGCGGCCCCACCAGGGGAACATCTCCGCATACCCTGTTGTTGGAAGCCGGTACACGCAGCCCGCTCGCGGGCTGCGAGTCCATGCACACGGAGGACGAATTGACCCAGTCAGACAGCCAGCAGATCCACGACCTGATCATCGTCGGATCCGGACCTGCCGGATACACGGCGGCGATCTATGCGGCTCGCGCCGAGCTCGCCCCCATCGTCTTCGAGGGAACCCAGTTCGGTGGCGCACTGATGACCACCACCGAGGTCGAGAACTTCCCCGGCTTCCAGAACGGCATCCAGGGCCCGGCCCTGATGGACGAGATGCGTGAGCAGGCCATTCGCTTCGGTGCCGACCTCCGCATGGAGGACGTCGAGGAACTTCGGCTGGCCGGTGAGGTCAAGGAGATCGTTGCCGGCGGCGAGACCCACCGCGCCCGCGCCGTCATCCTGGCCATGGGTGCCGCGGCCCGCTACCTCGGTGTCGAAGGTGAGCAGGAACTCCTCGGCCGCGGCGTCTCCGCCTGCGCCACCTGCGACGGTTTCTTCTTCAAGGACCAGGACATCGCCGTGATCGGCGGCGGCGACTCGGCCATGGAGGAGGCGACCTTCCTCACCAAGTTCGCCCGGACGGTCACCCTGATCCACCGCCGCGACGAGTTCCGTGCGTCACGGATCATGCTCGACCGCGCCCGCAACAACGACAAGATCCGCTTCGTCACCAACTCGGCGATCAAGTCGGTCATCGGCGACGGCTCGGTCACCGGCCTCGAGCTCATCGACACCCGCTCCGGCGACACCGAGACCATCGACGTCACGGGCATGTTCGTCGCGATCGGCCACGACCCCCGCAGCGAGCTGGTCCGTGGTCAGGTCGACCTCGACGACGAGGGCTACGTGCGCGTCCAGGGCCGCACCACCTACACCTCGCTGCCGGGTGTCTTCGCCGCCGGTGACCTGGTCGATCACACCTACCGGCAGGCCATCACCGCCGCCGGCAGCGGTTGTTCGGCCGCCATCGACGCCGAGCGCTGGCTCGCCGAACAAGGCGATGTCGAGGCCACCCCGATCGACGGCGAGATCGTCACCGTCGACGCGGTGCACTGACGCCCCGCCCCGCACGTCTACCCCCGATCACACACTTCTACAAGGAGGAACGCTCAATGGGAGCCAACACCGTCGCCGTCACCGACGCCACCTTCGCCGAGGCCGTCCTCGGCTCCGACAAGCCGGTCCTGGTGGACTTCTGGGCCACCTGGTGCGGCCCGTGCCGCATGGTCGCACCGGTCCTCGAGGAGATCGCCGCCGATCACGCGGAGAAGCTGACCGTCGCCAAGGTCGACGTCGACGCCAACCCGGGCACCGCGCGCGACTTCCAGATCATGTCGATCCCCACCATGATCCTGTTCGAGAACGGCAAGCCGACCAAGACCATCGTCGGCGCCAAGGGTAAGGCCGCGATTCTTCGCGATCTCGAATCCGTCGTCGGTTCGAAGGCCTGAACCACAGTTCTTCGAATGACAATCGACCGTCGCCACCGGCATCGTCGCTGGTGGCGGCGTTCGTTGTGGTGATGTGATCTAGATCGGTTTGGTCCACGTGAGCGAAGCTGAAAGAATGCTCGTGGTCCGATCGCCTGCCATTTCCGTCTGGGAAGGGCATACAACGATGATCGGCGGGGACGATGTCGCGTCCGACGCGACTGAGGAGTTTGAGCATGCCACTTTTCCGACTGGGGGATCAGGGACCGGCTGTCGCCGAGATCCGCACCATCCTCGCCGGACAGGGCCTGCTCGCCACCACCGGCGGCCGACACGCCGCCCACGTACCCGCCACTGACGTCTTCGACGACGACACCGATCACGCCGTCCGCGCCTTCCAGCAGCAGCGCGGCCTGATCGTCGACGGCGTCGTCGGACCGTCCACCTACCGCGTGCTGCGCGAAGCCTCCTATCAGCTCGGCGCCCGCGTCCTGCTGTACCGGCTGTCGGCGCCCATGGTGGGAGACGACGTCGCCACCCTGCAGAACCGACTGCAGAACCTCGGCTACTACACGAGCCTCGTCGACGGCGTGTTCGCCGAGACCACGCATGACGCCGTCTGTCTCTACCAGAGTGAGTACGGTCTGGCCGCCGACGGAATCTGCGGACCGGCCACCCTGCGCTCGCTCGATCGCCTCGGAACCCGCGTCACCGGCGGTTCGCCCTACGCCATCCGTCAGGAAGAGCACGTACGCCGTTCCGGGCCCCAGCTGTCCGGTAAGCGGATCGTCATCGACCCGGGCTCCGGAGGCCTGCACGATCTGTCCGACGGGCCCACCGCCGAGCTGGAGAGCCGTCTGCTGTGGGATCTGGCCGCACGTCTGGAAGGACGGATGGCCGCCGCGGGCATGGAGACCTTCCTCTCCCACGACGGCCGTGGACGTCCCGGCGACGATGAGCGCGCCCGCGTCGCGAACATGATCGACGCCGATCTGATGATCTCGCTGCGGTGTGGGCACTACCCCAACCCGTCTGCGAACGGCGTCGCCACGTTCTACTTCGGCAACAGCCACGGCTCGTACTCGACCATCGGCCGCAACCTCGCCGGGTTCATCCAGCGTGAGGTGGCCGCGCGGACACCGCTGACCGATTGCCGCAGCCACGAACGCACCTGGGAGTTGTTGCGTCTCACCCGGATGCCGGTGACACTCATCGACGTCGGCTACATCACCAATCCTGACGATGCGGAGATCCTGGGGGATCCCGACTACCGCAATGTGATCGCCGAGGCGATCCTCGTCGCCGTCAAACGCCTGTATCTCCTCGGTGAGAACGACCGGCCGACCGGTACCTACACCTTTGCCGATCTGCTTGCGGCCGAAGAGATCTCCTGACACATCCGATCCACGAGAAAGGCCCGACGGCGAGATCCACTCGCCGTCGGGCCTTCTTCGTCATCTGTCTGTGCGTGCGGTGCCGGCCATCTGAGGTGACGACACCCGGCTGCGTCCGCCACCGGCAACTCGATCGGCGTCCGGGCCCAGCTCTGGTACGCCCGTACTCAGCCTGTGGGGCCCTGTCGGCGGCCGATCGGAGCGAAGGTGCGTTCCCGGCCCGCCAGGTCGATCGCAGCCATCACGACCAGCTTCTCCAGTGCTCCCTCGACCTCCGACTTCCAGCCCAGACCTTCGTCGAGCTCCAGCCGGAAGCGGGGGAATCGAGGGTGGGATGCCACGACGTCGAATCCCGAGTCCTTGAGGAAGGCCGCGTCGATCATGCACTGGGTGCACAGGTCGGCTTGCGGATAGTCGAGGATCTCGCGGGCGACGTTCACGATCTCCTCGTCCGACCATGCGCTGATGTCGGGGAGTGGCCGCGATCCGGGGATGCCGGCATCGACATCGAAGTCAGACGCCGTCGGAAGACCGGAGCTGCGCACCATGCCGAACGACTCGATGGCGCGAACGCCACGGCGGACGAGATCGGTCACCACGGCGTCGAGCAGGGGGACCGCCACTTCCTCGTAACCGGGCTCGGTACTGATGGCCGTCAGCAGAATCGCGTCGGCACTCACCGGCGAGGTGGGGAAGAGGCGTGAGCGTGGGACACGACCGGGCGGGGCATAGAACGCAGTACCCACCACCACACCGGTGCCACGATCGGTGGCGATCTGTCCGCAAGCACCCCATTCGAGCAACGCCGCGGAGATCCACGCCTCCTTGTCGAACTCGCTCTCGTAGGCTCCGATCTCCGGGCCACACCCCGCCGAACTCGACGCCGCGGCGGTGGTCGGATCCACCTCCCAGAAGATGCACCGGCGTGCGTGGGGCGGTAGCGACTCGAATGATTCGAGGCTCAGTCGAGAAATCACGGGATCCATGTCAGGCCACCCGGGTCGAAATGGCGCGGAAACCGAAAGTAGCAGTGCGGCAACTCGTTTCGACGTTGCTCAGCATGCGAACACTTCGTTGTGTCACTGTGACGTAACTTCCGCGTGTGGTTGGTTGGGAGAATTCCACCGTCAAATCACTGCTTGGGGTCGATCAGACCGACGATGCGCTGGAGGTCGTCGACGGATCCGAACTCGACCACGATCTTGCCCTTTCGCTTGCCCAGACTCACTGTCACCCGGGTGTCGAGGCCATCGGAGAGGCGCTCGGCGACGTCCTGCAGCCCCGGCATCTGCATCTGCTTACGCTTCGCGGCCGGGTTCCCGGGCATCGGACCGTCTCCCCGGTTGGCCAAGGTGACCGCTTCCTCGGTCGCCCGCACCGACATCCCCTCGGCAACGATACGCGCCGCGAGCAGCTCCTGAGCGTCACTCCCGGTCTCGAGAGCCAGGAGAGCGCGAGCGTGACCGGCGGACAGAACGCCGGCGGCGACGCGTCGCTGCACCGGAATCGGCAGCTTCAGCAGACGGATCATGTTGGTGATCACCGGTCGCGACCGTCCCAGACGGCTTGCCAGTTCTTCATGTGTCACGTCGAACTCGTCGAGCAGCTGCTGATACGCGGCGGCTTCTTCGAGTGGATTCAGCTGGGCACGGTGGATGTTCTCGAGCAGTGCGTCCCGCAGCATGTCGCCGTCGGGGGTCTCTCGAACGATCGCGGGGATCGCCTCGAGACCCGCTTCCTGGCTCGCACGCCACCGGCGCTCACCCATGACGATCTGATATTCGATGCCGTCCACCGGCTCCGTGAGCCGACGCACGACGATCGGCTGCATCAGACCGAACTCCTTGATGGAGTGGACCAGCTCCGCCATCGCCTCCTCATCGAAGACCGAACGCGGCTGATGCGGGTTCGGCTGGATGACCTTCGGCGCGAGTTCGCGGTACACGGCACCGACCTCGTCCACCGTCCCGACAGCGGGGGAGGGGATCGGATCCGGTGCCGGCGTCGTCGTGGTTTCCTTCACGGCGGAGCCGTTGGTCGCTGCCGGTGCCGGCGCGGTACTTCCCCCGCCGATCACCACGTCGGCAGCTGCCGCTCCCAGACGCGGTGCCTCCGACATCTCACCGTCGGCCGGACCGGTCGGGATCAGGGCCGCCAATCCGCGGCCGAGGCCTCCACGGCGATGTGCGGTCTCTTTGGAACTCACGGGATTCCTCTCGGGAAGTACGGGGGTGGAAGTCGATGGGGGAGGGGAGTGGCAGCTCTCGGCGCCACACACGCTCAGGGCGTGACGGCCTCCGCGGTGTTGGCGCGCAATGCCAGTTCCCGTGCTGCGTCGAGGTAGCTCATCGCTCCACGTGAACCCGGGTCGTACTGGATGATCGTCATCGCGTAACCGGGTGCCTCGGACACCTTGACGCTGCGCGGGATGATCGTCGAAAGCACCTTGTCACCGAAGTGGCGGCGCACTTCCTCGGCGACCTGATCGGCGAGTTTGGTGCGTCCGTCGTACATGGTGAGCAGGATCGTCGAGACGTGCAGATCCTTGTTCAGGTGCGCCTGGACGAGCTCGATGTTCCGGAGCAACTGGCCCACACCCTCGAGGGCGTAATACTCACACTGGATCGGGATCAGCACCTCGCGGGCGGCCACCATCGCATTGACCGTGAGCAGACCCAGCGACGGGGGGCAATCGATGAAGACGTAGTCGAAGCCGTAGTCGACGATCGCCTGATCGTTGAGTGCGTTGCGGAGTCGGTTCTCGCGGGCGACGAGGGAGACCAGTTCGATCTCGGCGCCGGCCAGGTCGAGCGTCGCCGGTACGCAGTAGAGATTCTCGTGGTTGGGGCTCTGCTTGACCGTCTCGCGGATGTCCACCTCACCGAGGAGGAGTTCGTAGACCGACGCGATGTCGGGAGCCCGGTGATCGATCCCGAGGGCCGTGCTGGCATTGCCCTGCGGATCGAGATCGATGACCAGAACCTTCAGCCCGTGAACGGCCAGTCCGGCCGCGAGGTTGACTGCCGTGGTCGTCTTACCCACGCCGCCCTTCTGATTGGCAACGGTGATGACGCGGGTGTTGATCGGGCGGGGGAGCTGACCTGATGCGCCGGGAGTCAGGACCTGACTCGCGCGTGCGGCCGCAGCGGCGATCGGGGTGTCATGGAAGGAGTTGTGCGGCGTGGGCACCGAGTTCTTTCTCGAAGTTTCACGTGAAACGTGCTGGCCTTTGTCGACCACGCTGGGACTCCTTTGCCCGTCCAATTGTCCGCCTCCGGGAAATTCGGAGGACTGAGATGACGCCCTTCTATTCTGCGCCCTGCGACCGATCCGCACCAATTACCTCCTGAACTTCTTGTCAGACGTGTCCGACGTCGCGGCCACCCCTGCCGTCCCGCCACGTTTGCGGCGGGACTTCAATTCGAACCCGGCCTGTTTGACGCCGACGATGAGCGTTGTCGGTACCTCCAACACTTCCTCACCGCACACCACCACAGAGAGCTCGGCGAGCCCGACTTTCGCGGCGGACACCCGATCCCGCTCGATCTCGTCCTGGGCAGACGAACCCTTGATCGCGACGAGTCGTCCCCCGACCCGGATCAGGGGAGTGGACCAGCCGGCCAGTCGCTCCAGCGGGGCAACCGCACGGGACGTGACCACATCGGCCGGATCGATCGCTGAACGCACCGCCTTCTCCTCGGCCCGGCCCCGGATCACGCGGACATCGATTCCGAGGTCAGCGATCGCCTCCTCGAGGAAGGTGGCCCGACGCAGCAGGGGCTCGACGAGCGTCACGGTGAGATCGGGGCGTGCGATGGCGAGCGGGATGCCCGGCAGCCCCGCGCCGCTACCGATGTCCACGACCGACGACGACTCCGCAATCGCCTCGCCCAGGACGGCACAGTTCACGATGTGCCGATCCCAGAGTCGAGGAACTTCTCGCGGTCCGATCAATCCCCGCTCGATGCCGGCGGTGGCCAGCATGTCGCGATACCGGACGGCGAGATCGAGACGATCGCCGAAGACTGTTGCCGCCGATGGGGGAGGGGAGGGGTCGACGTCGGAGACGTCCCCGCGTTCATCCACTACCGGACTCTCGTCATGTTCCACGTGAAACCGTGATCCTCTCAGTTCCCCCGGAGCGCCGTTTCACGTGAAACAGCGCTAATCACACCAATGTAATTTCTGACCCCGAAAATGAGAAAGTCCCGGTCGAAACCGGGACTCCCTCGTTTGCCTGTAAGTCAGTCGACCTTGATGACGACAACCCTACGCTTGGGCTCGGCACCTTCGGACTCGCTGATGACTCCATCCACAGCCGCGACCGCATCGTGCACGATCTTCCGCTCGAATGGGGTCATCGGATCCAGCGCTTCACGCTCGCCACTGTCGCGGACCCGCTCGGCCACCTCGGTGCCGAGTCGCGCCAGGCGCTCTCGACGATCGGCGCGCCACCGCGCGATGTCGAGCATCAGGCGACTGCGATCACCGGTGGCCTGCTGCACGGCCAGACGGGTCAGCTCCTGCAGGGCATCGAGCACCTCGCCCTTACGGCCGACCAGCTTCGCTAGATCATCACCACCGTCGATGCTGACGACGGCGCGGTCACCGTCGACATCCAGATCGATGTCGCCGTCGAAGTCGAGGACGTCGAGGAGCTGCTCGAGGTAGTCGCCGGCGATCTCGCCCTCTTCGACCAGACGATCCTCCTCGTCGTCCTCGTCGTCCTCGTCGTCCTCGTCGTCCTCGTCGTCCTCGTCGTCCTCGTCGTCCTCGTCATCATCAGAATCGTCGGCCTCGGCGTCCTCCGAGTCGTCGTCATCCTCGTCGACGACGTCGTCGGCGTCGTCCTGCTCGGTCGAGGAGTCCTCGGCGTCGGTCACTGCGGTCTCGGAGGCGTTCGACTCGCCCTCTCCGGTCGCGGGCTCGCTCGTCACGGACTCATCGGCGATGACGTTCTCGGTCACGTCCGGATCGCCTTGGGTCGCGGTCTCGGCTGTCATCTCAGTTCCACCTAACTCTTGCTCTTACCTGTCAAGTCTGTCGGCCCGAATCGGGCGCTCCCGCCTGGGCGGGAAGTCAGCGACGGCCGCCCTTGCGGCCGCCCTTCTTGCCGCCGCCACGATTCTTCTGGCCCTGACGATTCTGTGGCCCGTTCTGGCCGGCCTTGTTCGCCGGCTTCTGACCCGGACGCGGCTTGGCCGATGGGGTAGGGGAGGAGTCCCCGTCACCGCCGTCCTCCTCATCCGCGGGATCCGCTTGGTCCTCGGTCGTGGCCGGGGTGGCCGGGGTGGCCGGCGCCTCCGCAGCGGAACCCCGCTTGAGGAAGGACAGCTTGCCGAGGACCGATTCCTTCGGATCCGACGCCGTCGTCGCCGGCTTCTCGTCCTCGCTCGACTCGGTCGCAGTGGCTCCGATGGCCTTCTTGGAGCGGTCGGGCTTCACACCGGGCTTCGGTGCGTTGGCCTTGAGCTTCTCCTGCTTGGCCAGGCGTGCCTCTTCTTCTTCCTTCTCGATCTTGCCGAAGACCAGGTGCTGCTGACCATAGGTCCAGATGTTGTTGCTCATCCAGTACAGGAGGATGGCGACCGGGAAGAACGGTCCGGTGAGCAGGATGCCCAGCGGGAAGACGTAGAGCGCCAGCATGTTCATCATGCGGGTCTGCGGGTTCTCGAGAGCGGCCTCGGGCTGACGTGCCACCGAAGCACGCGAGTTCATGTGGGTGGCGATGGACGCGATGATCATCATCGGGATGACGACCAGGGTGATGTTCAGGCGGGTGAAGTCGATCGGCGACCCGGGCTGGACGAACGCCGCCCATTCGGTCTTCGGCTCGGTGATGTACGACGACAACGGCACACCGAAGAGTCGCGCGTCGAGAAAGTTCTGCACCTGGTCGACATTGAAGATGTAGTTGCCGACGTTACGGGTTTCCTCCGGCGACATGCCGAGCTGCCCCATACCGGTACCGGTCCGGTTGAACGACCGCAACACGTGGAACAGACCGATGAAGACGGGGATCTGCAGGAACATCGGCAGGCAGCCGAGCAGGGGATTGAACCCGTGGTCCTTCTGCAGCTTCTGCATCTCCTCGGTCATCTTCACGCGATCCTTGGCGTACTTCTTGCGGATCGCCTGCAGCTGAGGATTGATCTCCTGCATCTTCTTCGTGGTGCGGATCTGCTTCACGAAGGGCTTGTAGAGGATCGCGCGCAGGGTGAACACCAGGAACACCACCGACAACGCCCACGCGACTCCGTCACCGCCCGGGGAATTGGGCGTGATGAAGTCGAACAACCAATGCCAGAACCACATGATCGCGGAGACCGGCCAATAGATGAAGTTCAGCACGGGTTAGAAATCCCTCACTTCCGTAGATGCGCGAACGCTGTCGCCCTCGGATGGACCACGATTCGGATCCGCGTCGTCGTCGGCCTCGTCCTCCCAGGAGGAGCGGACCGACGGATCCTGCGGTGGATGCCGGAACCCACGCTCGGGTACCGGGTCATATCCAGGTTTGTGCCACGGCCCGCACTTCAGGAGTCGCAACACCGCGAGGGCGCCTCCGTGAAAGAAGCCGTGTCGGGTCAGCGCCTCGACCGCGTACCCCGAGCAGGTGGGCTCGAAGCGGCACGTCGGGAGACGCATCGGGGAAATCCAGGTGCGGTAGAGCTCGATCAGGAAGATCACGCTGCGCCGCGGCAACAGGTGGAGGAAACGTCGGACCGCCGCCCACCGGTCGGTGCCCGTGACGGCGGGATCCGTGTCGGAGGACGAGGGATCGGTTGCCGATGGGGGCCGGGTGGGGGCGGTGCCGGTCATACCGGGACCTCGGCGTCGGCCGAGGGCGCGAGCCGTCGGATCCGTCCTCGTCCGAGTGCCTCGGACAGTTGGGCGGCGAGCTCGGGGCTGCCGAGTGTCGCCGCACCGGGCAGGGCACGGATCACCACATACGACTCGGTGGCCGGTACCTGGTCGATCACCGATGCGAACGCAGCGCGGAGGCGACGTGCCACCTGGTGGCGCACGACGGCGGATCCGACCGACTTGCTGACGATCAGGCCCAACCAGGGACCGCCGATCATGGCGACATCACGACGACGACGCGCAGGATCCGGCCAGGTCGCGGGAACCACCGCGACACTGACCACCAGATCATGCGTCGATACCCGCACGCCCTTCTTGAGCGTGCGGGCAAAGTCGGATCCACGAGAGATCCGATGACCGGCCGACATCATCGAGCATCACGAAGCCGGTCGGACCAGAGGTCACGACCGGCGGCGTGCATCGAGATCAGGCCGTGAGCTTCGCGCGGCCCTTGGTACGACGGCTGTTGACGATTGCGCGGCCGGCGCGGGTCCGCATACGCAGACGGAAGCCGTGCACACGAGAACGACGACGGTTGTTGGGCTGGAAAGTGCGCTTTCCCTTGGCCACGATGACTCCTTGTGTCCGCTGTGGGCACGCCGGTAGCGCGCGATTCCCACATCCTGTGTTGGTCTCTGCTTATCCTGGGGCGGTGCCGAGCTGATGCCGGTTGGCAGACCCCGCCGATCTGTCCGGCAAAGACCTCTGACCGGGCAAAACGGCACAATCCACCGCGCAAGTCCGCGACCTGGATGACCAGTCGAGACTACTCAAGCGCACCGCGCAAATCAAACGAGCGCCATAGTCGCTGGCCACAGCGGGTGCGCGTGATCCGTTCGGACGAGTCCGGGCCGGATGTCTTTGGCGGCCGAGAACTCCTCTGTTACCGTCGCTCCGAGCGCTCACGGCGCGCGGTCGATGGAGTCTGTCATCCCGCGGTTCGTGGCCCCATCCACCTCTTTGTCCACAGCTGGGGATAAGTTTGTGGACAAGTCGTCGTCTCCCACCGCATGGTGACATCCACGTCGACCGGTAACTGGTAATTTCGTCGTCGCCGGCAAAGGTGAAGAAGTGTGCCCCGCCGCGCCGGGCAGGAGGGTCCAAACGTGACGTCAGATCGTGACTCGTTCGGAGAGGTGTGGCAACGTGTCGTCGCCGAACTCAACGACGATTCCGCCCAGGGCGACCACGAACCCCTGACCCGCCAGCAAAAAGCCTGGTTGTCGCTGGTTCAGCCGCTCACCCTGGCCGAGGGGTTCGCCCTGCTCACCGTGCCCACGCCGCTGGTGCAGGAGCAGATCGAACGCAATCTGCGCGACACCATCCGCACCACGCTGAGCCGTCACCTCGGACAACCGGTCGATCTGGGTGTGCGGACCGCCACCCCACCGCCTGTCGAGGAACACACCCCGGCCGACACACCCGCACAGTCGCCGGCCGCGGCACCCGGATCCCAGGTCCCGGCGAGTACCGCCGTTCCGGCCGCGGGATCCGACGGTGTCGGTGATCACGTCCCGCCCGCACGACCTGCCGCCGACGGTGTGGTCGGACCGGCCCCGGCCGGTGCGGACTGGTCTAGTTACTTCGCCGAGCGTCCCGCGACGCCGACTCCGGCCGCCTCGCCGGCGAGCCTGAACTCGAAGTACACCTTCGACACCTTCGTGATCGGTGCCTCCAACCGCTTTGCGCACGCATCCGCGGTCGCCGTCGCCGAGGCACCGGCCCGGGCGTACAACCCGCTGTTCATCTGGGGTGAGTCCGGTCTCGGCAAGACCCACCTGCTGCATGCGGCCGGCCACTACGCGCAACGTCTCTTCCCGGGTATGCGGGTGAAGTACGTCTCCACCGAGGAGTTCACCAACGACTTCATCAACTCGCTGCGTGACGACCGGCGGGTGGCGTTCAAACGCCGCTACCGTGACGTCGACGTGCTGCTGGTGGACGACATCCAGTTCCTGATCGGCAAGGAAGGTATCCAGGAAGAGTTCTTCCACACCTTCAACACGCTGCACAACACCAGCAAGCAGATCGTGATCTCATCCGATCGTCCGCCCAAACAGCTTGCGACACTTGAGGATCGGCTTCGAACCCGGTTCGAGTGGGGATTGATCACCGACGTCCAGCCGCCGGATCTGGAAACCCGGATCGCGATCCTGCGCAAGAAGGCGCAGATGGACAACATCGCCGTCCCCGACGACGTGCTCGAGCTGATCGCCTCCAAGATCGAACGCAACATCCGCGAGCTCGAGGGCGCGCTGATCCGTGTCACCGCGTTCGCCTCGCTGAACAACACCGAGCTCGACAAATCCCTGGCCGACGTCGTCCTGCAGGCCCTGCTGCCCAACGACGGCACGCTGGAGATCTCCGCGGCCAGCATCCTGGCGATCACCGCCGAGTACTTCGACATCTCGGTCGACGAACTGCGTGGGCCGGGCAAGGCCCGCTCGTTGGCGCAGGCCCGTCAGATCTCGATGTATCTGTGCCGTGAGCTCACCGATCTGTCGCTGCCGAAGATCGGCGAGACCTTCGATCGCGATCACACCACGGTGATGTACGCCGAGCGCAAGATCCGCAAGGAGATGGCCGAGCGCCGCAAGGTCTACGACCACGTCCAGGAGCTGACCGCCCGGATCAAGCAGCGCGCCGACCGCTGACGCCACATCGGGTCCCGGGCCCACCTCGGGAAATGCCCGTAACGGCCCCTGAGTGCCTCTCTGTGCCCCTTTGCCCGCCCCCGCGAGCAAGGGGGCGCCCTTTTTTCGTCATCGCGCGCGGATCCGTGCCCGATGGGGCCCGCCGGCCGGGACGCCACCACGCATCTGCACGCCGTCGAGAACTCACCCCGAGACAGCCGCCGGCCGCCCAACCCTCGATCTCCGCGCGAGCCTTCGAGACGCGGATCCAGGTGGATCCGACCGGATCCACCGACTTTTTGTCATTCGATGCGACCTGGGCTTTTGCGAATCACAAAACTGTGGATGACGTGTGGGGATCCGAGGCCCTCACTGTGCACGATCAGTGGACGGAGGGTGAATGACAAAAATCATCCACATGCCACACCATCGCCACCGACCCGTCATCCACCGGTAGTCAACAACCACGGATCCGTCGTGTCCAGCACGGATCCGTCGAATTCCACAGGATCCACAGGCTCTACTACTTCCATTGATCTCTCTCTAGAGAGATCTTCTTGTAAGAAGAACCTGTGTACACAGGCCCGCTCCGCAACCCCCCGAAACATGTGATTCGCGGCGTGGCGACTTGACCCCCAACCACCCCCGCACCCGTCGCGGCGTTCTAGAGTGGGAACTCGCCAATCGTGAACATCCTGTGGAACCGTGCAAGACATCCGCGGAGTGCACGACCCATCCCGCGGAGTCCCACGACCCGCAACACCGTCGGATCCACCGACCCGATCCACCGACGCAACTCAAGAGAAGGGTTTTCCCCGAGTTATGAAGTTCCGTGTCGCGCGCGACGAGTTCTCCGATGCCGTTGCCTGGGTTGCCCGCAGCCTGCCGTCTCGTCCGCCGGTCCCGGTTCTCGGTTGTGTGGTGCTCACCGCAGGTGACGACCCCACCGGTGGCCTGACCATCTCGGGATTCGACTACGAGGTCTCCGCCCAGGAGTCCATCGCGTCGGAGATCGCCGAACCGGGCAAGGTGCTGGTGTCGGGTCGTCTGCTCGCCGACATCACCCGTGCGTTGCCGAACAAGCCGGTCGACGTGCATCTCGACGGATCCCGCGTCGCCATCGCCTGTGGCAGCGCCAAGTTCTCGCTTCCGACCATGCCGGTCGAGGACTACCCGCAGCTCCCGGACGTGCCGACGGTCACCGGATCCATCCCGGCCACGTTGTTCGCCGAGGCCATCTCGCAGGTCGCCGTCGCGGCCGGCCGTGACGACACGCTGCCGATGCTGACCGGTGTGCGCGTCGAGATCGCGGGCAGCAGCGTCGTCCTGGCGGCCACCGACCGCTTCCGTCTCGCGGTGCGTGAGCTGGAGTGGGAGCCCGAGCAGGCCGACATCAACGGTGCCGTGCTGGTCCCGGCCAAGACTCTCTCGGAGAGCGCCAAGACCGCCGGTGCCGAGGGCACCGGTGCGGTCCGGCTGGCCTTCGGTTCCGGTGACGGGATCGGTGCCGAGGGGATCCTGGGCATCCTGGGCGAGACCAAGCAGACCACCACGCGTCTGCTCGACGCCGACTTCCCCAAGTTCCGTCAGCTGTTGCCGGCCAGTCACACCGCGGTCGCCACCATCGAGAGCGCGCCGCTGATCGAGGCGATCAAGCGTGTGTCGCTGGTCGCCGAGCGTGGGGCGCAGGTCCGGATGGAGTTCTCCGGTGGATCCGTGCTGCTCACGGCCGGTGGCGACGAGGCCGGTAAGGCCGAGGAGGAGCTGCCGGTGGAGTTCCAGGGCGAGCCGCTGACCATCGCCTTCAACCCGGGATACCTGCAGGACGGGCTGTCGGCGATCAACGCCAAGTCGGTCGACTTCGGCTTCACCACACCGAGCCGGCCCGCGGTGCTGCGTCCGTCCGCCGGTGAGCGTCCGGTGCCCGACGAGTCAGGTGCCTTCGTCGCCCCGGAGAGCGTGTTCAGCTACCTGCTGATGCCGGTGCGGCTGCCGGGCTGATCGCCCGCGCATATCCTGGCCCCATCGTCCCCTCACCTCGAAGGATCCTGCGATGCAACTCGGACTGATCGGCCTCGGCAAGATGGGCGCCAACATGCGCACCCGGATCACCGCCGGAGGTCACCAGGTTGTCGGCTACGACCCGCGGCCGGAGGTGTCCGACGTGGCGTCGCTGGCCGACCTGGTCGGTGCGCTCGAGGCGCCCCGCGCGGTGTGGGTGATGGTGCCGTCGGGGGATCCGACACGCTCGACGGTGGCCGAGCTCGCCGAGCTGCTGGCCCCGGGTGACATCGTCGTCGACGGCGGCAACTCCCGCTACACCGATGACATCGAGCATTCGAAGGTGTTGGGTGCCAAGGGGATCGGTTACATCGACTGTGGTGTATCCGGCGGTGTGTGGGGTCTGGAGAACGGGTACGGCCTGATGGCCGGAGGATCCGACGCCGACATCGCCCGGCTGATGCCGATCTTCGACGCACTCCGTCCGGAGGGTGAGCGTGCCGACGGCTTCGTCCACTCCGGTCCGGTGGGTGCCGGGCACTACGCGAAGATGGTGCACAACGGCATCGAGTACGGCCTGATGCACGCCTACGGCGAGGGTTACGAGCTGCTCGCGGCCGAACCGCTGATCACCGACGTCGAGGGCACCCTGCGGGCCTGGACGCACGGCACCGTCATCCGGTCCTGGTTGCTGGATCTGCTGGTCCGGGCGCTGCAGGAGGATCCGGGGCTCGCCGGTATCTCCGACTACACCACCGACTCCGGTGAGGGACGCTGGACGGTGGAGGAGGCCATCCGTCATTCGGTGCCTGCCAACGTCATCTCGGCCGCGCTGTTCGCCCGGTTCGCCTCCCGTCAGGACGGCTCCCCGGCCCTGAAAGCCGTTTCGGCACTTCGTAATCAGTTCGGTGGACATTCGGTGCGCAATACCGCCGGAGAGGCCGTCGGCGAGTCCGGTGCACCGCCGAGCTCCCCGGTCGCCGGCACGTAGTCGTGTTCGTCCGGGAACTGCACCTGCGTGATTTCCGGTCGTGGCCCCAGGCGGATCTGGAGCTGGGACCGGGACCCACCGTCATCACCGGGCGCAACGGTTTCGGCAAGACCAACCTGATCGAGTCGCTGTTCTATCTGGCGACGATGCGCTCGCACCGGGTGGGTAACGACGCCCCGCTGGTGGCCTCGTCGAAGACGTCGGCGCTGGTCACCGCGACGGTGGAGAACAACGGTCGTGAGCTGACGGCGTCGTTGCAGATCAACGCCGAGGGATCCAACAAGGCCTGGCTCAACACCTCACCGCAGCGTCGCCCGCGGGATCTGCTCGGCGTGTTGCGCACCGTGCTGTTCGCGCCGGAGGATCTGATGCTGGTACGCGGGGATCCGTCGGATCGGCGACGATTTCTCGATGAGCTTGTGGCACAACGTGGTCCGCGCCTTGCGGCCGCCCGGTCCGATTACGACAGGGTGCTCCGGCAGCGCTCGGCGTTGCTCAAGACCGCCGGGTCGGCCCTGCGGCGCGGGGGATCCGACGGTGCATCGGTGCTGAGCACACTGGACGTGTGGGACAGCCAGCTGGCCGATCTCGGTGCGGCGGTCACCGCGGCGCGTATCGACGTGCTCAACGATCTGCGGCCGCATGTCGTCGGGTCGTATGCAGCCATCGCACCGCACTCGCGACCGGCCGATCTGCGCTATCGCTCGTCTGCCGGGGATGCGGTGTTGCCGGCCGACGACGAGCCCGCAGACCCCGAGCACATCGCGTCGGTGCTGCTCGCGGAGCTGGCCCGCGTCCGCGACAAGGAGATCGACCGCGGGCTCTCCCTGGTGGGTCCGCACCGCGACGATCTCGATCTGATCCTCGGCTCGGAGACCGCGAAAGGCTTTGCCTCCCACGGTGAATCGTGGTCTTTTGCGTTGGCTTTGCGACTCGGTTCGGTGGAACTCACACGTGTCGAGGGCATCGAACCGGTGATCATGCTCGACGACGTCTTCGCCGAACTCGACGCCGCCCGGCGCCGCAAGCTCGTCGAGTTCACCGCCGGTGCCGAGCAGCTGCTGATCACCGCTGCCGTCGCCGACGACATCCCCGAGCAGATCGGCGGCCGGCGGATCCGCGTGGAACTCCTCGAAGAGGACGGGGTGCGCCGCTCGGTGATCACCGGCGTCGACGACCTCGGATCCCTCGGGCCCGGATCGGAGATCGTGGGATCCCTCGATGCCGTCCTCGACGGGTCGCAAGAATTGTCGGGGGAGAGCGGGACACTGTCGTCATGAGTGGGGAAACGACGGGCGAGTCGGCAGATCAGCCCACCGAGGCGGGCACCGCCTCGGCCGGGCCGGAGCTCAGTGGTTACGAGCGGGCCCGTAAGGCACTCGAAGAGGCCCGGGCCGCGGCGCGGGCATCGGGGAAGTCGGTCGGTCAGGGCCGGGCGTCGCCGCAGCGGCGGCCGCTGCGCGCCGGTGGGAGTCGTCGGCGGTGGTCCGGCGCCGGACCCGACGGCCGGGATCCGCAGCCGTTCGGCCGGCTGGTCGGCGGTATCGCCCGGGAACGCGGGTGGGAACCGCAGATCGCCGAGGGCACCCTGTTCGGCATGTGGGAGCAGATCGTCGGATCCGACATCGCCTCTCACGCGCAGCCAACCGCCCTGCGCGACAACGTCTTGTCGGTGCAGGCGGAGTCGACGGCGTGGGCCACCCAGCTGCGATACGTGCAGTCACAGATCCTCGCGAAGATCGCCGCGGCGGTCGGTGACGGGGCGGTCACCTCGCTGCGGATCACCGGCCCCAAGGCCCCGTCGTGGCGCAAGGGGGACCGGCACGTGCGGGGTCGCGGTCCGCGCGACACGTACGGCTGAGTCGGGGCCGGAAGGGGCTCCCTCCGCGGATTCACTGCCAGAGACTTTCTCAGCGAGATTTTGGGTACCGACCACGACCGGACCGGCAGTTGACTGAAAAAATCGGTCTGAGCGCGATTGAGCGGCCCCAGATGTGGGTCTGTGCGTGCCTGAGGCAGTACACTGGTGAGAGTTGTCCCGACAGGGGGATCAGCAGCCCGTTGCGGCGGCCGGTATTCGCGGGGGTCCACCACCCGCGTGTCCTGGCGATCGTACGGGCGGTTTTGTGTGCTGATCCCACCTCGCCTGCCGGGCTGGATGAGATCAGAACAGGAGTGGACGCACCTCGTGGCCGACACCAATGACAAGACCGACAGCCCAGGACCGAAGAAGCCGAAGAAGAAGCCGTCTGAGTACGGTGCCGATTCGATCAACATCCTCGAAGGTCTCGAGGCGGTCCGCAAGCGGCCCGGTATGTACATCGGTTCCACCGGTGAACGTGGTCTTCACCACCTGATCTGGGAGGTCGTCGACAACTCGGTCGACGAGGCGATGGCCGGCTTCGCCAGCCGCGTCGACGTCACGCTGCTGGCCGACGGCGGTGTCGAGGTGATCGACGACGGTCGTGGTATCCCCGTCGCGATGCACGCCACCGGTGTCCCCACCGTCGAGGTGGTGCTCACCCAGCTGCACGCCGGCGGCAAGTTCGACTCCGACTCCTATGCGGTCTCGGGTGGTCTGCACGGCGTCGGTATCTCCGTGGTCAACGCGCTGTCGACCAAGGTGGAGGTGGAGATCGCGCGTGACGGCTACAACTGGGCGGAGACCTTCACCGACTCCAAGCCCGGCGAGCTGGTCCAGGGTGATGCGACCCGCAAGACCGGTACCACCGTCCGGTTCTGGCCGGACCCGTCGATCTTCACCGAGACCACCGCGTTCAACGCCGAGACCGTTGCCCGTCGTCTGCAGGAGATGGCCTTCCTGAACAAGGGCCTGACGATCACCCTCACCGACAACCGACCCAAGGCGGTCGAGGTCCCCGGCGATCCCAACGGTGACGCCGAGACCGGCGAGGGCGGCCCCGACACCGCCGAGGCGGTCAAGTCGGAGGAGGAGAAGAAGGTCGCGGCGTCCAAGCCCAAGACGCGTACCTATCACTACCCCGACGGCCTCGTCGACTACATCAAGCACATCAACCGCACCAAGACCGCGATCCACAAGTCGGTCATCGGCTTCACCGGCAAGGGCACCGGTCACGAGGTCGAGATCGCGATGCAGTGGAACGACGGCTACTCCGAGTCGGTGCACACCTTCGCCAACACGATCAACACCCACGAGGGCGGCACGCACGAGGAAGGTTTCCGCGCGGCGCTGACCCGTGTGGTGAATTCCTATGCGCGAGACAAGAAGCTGCTCAAGGAGAAGGATTCCAACCTCACCGGTGACGACATCCGTGAGGGTCTCGCCGCGGTGATCTCGGTGAAGGTCGCTGAGCCGCAGTTCGAGGGCCAGACCAAGACCAAGCTCGGCAACACCGAGGTCAAGAGCTTCGTGCAGAAGGCCTCCGGCGAGCATCTCGAGCACTGGTTCGAGGCCAACCCGGCCGAGGCCAAGGTGATCGTCAACAAGGCGGTCGACTCCGCCCACGCCCGTCTCGCGGCCCGCAAGGCGCGAGATCTGGTGCGCCGCAAGAGTGCAACCGACATCGGCGGTCTCCCGGGTAAGCTCGCCGACTGCCGTTCCAACGATCCCAGCAAGTGCGAGGTCTACCTGGTGGAGGGTGACTCCGCCGGTGGTTCGGCCAAGACCGGCCGCGACTCGATGTACCAGGCGATCCTGCCGTTGCGCGGCAAGATCATCAACGTCGAGAAGGCCCGCATCGACCGCGTCCTCAAGAACGCCGAGGTCCAGTCGATCATCACCGCCTTCGGCACCGGCATCCACGACGAGTTCGACATCAGCAAGCTGCGCTACCACAAGATCGTGCTGATGGCCGACGCCGACGTCGACGGCCAGCACATCTCGACGCTGCTGCTGACCCTGTTGTTCCGGTTCATGCGTCCGCTCATCGAGCAGGGCCACGTCTACCTGGCACAGCCGCCGCTGTACAAGCTCAAGTGGCAGAAGGGCGCCGAGCCGGAATACGCCTACAGCGACCGTGAGCGCGATGCGATGATCGAGGCCGGTGTGTCCTCCGGTAAGAAGATCAACACCGACGACGGTATCCAGCGCTACAAGGGCCTCGGCGAGATGAACCCGAGCGAGCTGTGGGAGACCACCATGGATCCGGCCACCCGGACCCTGCGTCTGGTCACCCTCGACGACGCTGCCGCAGCCGACGAACTGTTCTCCGTGCTGATGGGCGAAGACGTCGTCGCCCGACGCAGTTTCATCGCCCGCAACGCGAAAGACGTTCGCTTCCTCGATGTCTGATCGGTGATCCCGGGAGAACTGCCCGGGCACAGTCGGATTCGACGCGAACACCCATGAAGGAACTCTGATGACTGACACCACCCTCCCGCCCACCGGCGGTGAAGGCGATCGCATCGAACCGGTCGATCTCGGCCAGGAGATGCAGAACAGCTACATCGACTACGCGATGAGCGTGATCGTGGGCCGTGCCCTGCCGGAGGTGCGCGACGGCCTCAAGCCGGTGCACCGCCGACTGCTCTACGCCTCCTACGACGCCGGCTTCCGCCCCGACCGCAGCTATGTGAAGTCGGCGAAACCCGTTGCCGAGACGATGGGTAACTACCACCCGCACGGCGACTCGGCCATCTACGACGCCCTGGTGCGTCTGGCCCAGCCGTGGTCGATGCGCTACCCGCTCGTCGACGGTCAGGGCAACTTCGGTTCCCGCGGCAACGACGGCCCCGCCGCGATGCGGTACACCGAGGCCCGCCTCACCCCGCTGGCCATGCAGATGCTGCGTGACATCGACGAGGACACAGTCGATTTCACCCCGAACTACGACGGCAAGACCAACGAGCCCACGGTGCTTCCGGCCCGTGTGCCCAACCTGCTGATCAACGGTTCCGGCGGTATCGCGGTCGGTATGGCCACCAACATCCCGCCGCACAACCTCAACGAGGTCGCCGAGGCCATCTTCTGGGCGCTCGAGCACCACGACGCCGACGACGAGAGCACGCTCGCCGCGTGTATGGAGCGGATCAAGGGACCGGACTTCCCGACCGCGGGCCTGATCGTCGGTGGCCAGGGCATCAAGGACGCCTACACCACCGGCCGTGGATCGATCCGCATGCGCGGTGTGGTCGAGATCGAGGAGGGCAAGGGCGGGCAGGCGCAGATCGTCATCTCCGAGCTGCCCTACCAGGTCAACCCCGACAACATGATCCAGTCGATCGCCGAGCAGGTGAACGAAGGAAAACTCAAGGGCATCAGCAAGATCGAGGATCACTCCTCCGATCGTGTGGGCCTGCGGATCGTGGTGACGCTGCGTCGTGACGCGGTCGCCAAGGTCGTGCTGAACAACCTGTACAAGCACAGCCAGTTGCAGACCAGCTTCGGCGCCAACATGCTCTCCATCGTCGACGGCGTGCCGCGCACCCTGCGTCTCGACCAGATGATCCGCCACTACGTGAACCATCAGATCGACGTCATCGTGCGTCGCACCCGCTACCGGTTGCGCAAGGCCGAAGAGCGCGCCCACATCCTGCGGGGTCTGGTCAAAGCTCTTGACGCCCTTGATGAAGTGATCGCGTTGATCCGTGCGTCGGCCAACACCGAGGCCGCCCGTACCGGGTTGATGGACCTGCTGGAGATCGACGAGATCCAGGCCGACGCCATCCTGGCGATGCAGCTGCGTCGCCTGTCGGCGTTGGAGCGGCAGAAGATCATCGACGAGTTGGCCGAGATCGAGCGCGAGATCGCCGATTACCAGGACATCCTGGCCCGCCCGGAGCGTCAGCGCGCGATCGTCCGCGACGAGCTCGCCGAGATCGTCGAGA
The DNA here is from genome assembly GCF_001485495.1 of Gordonia desulfuricans NBRC 100010. Lineage (GTDB taxonomy): Bacteria > Actinomycetota > Actinomycetes > Mycobacteriales > Mycobacteriaceae > Gordonia > Gordonia desulfuricans. The sequence continues at coordinate 22,491 of NZ_BCNF01000117.1, forward strand.
AGTACGGCGACGAGCGTCGGACCAAGATCATCGCCGCCGACGGGGACGTCTCCGACGAGGACTTGATCGCCCGCGAGGACGTCGTCGTCACCATCACCGAGACCGGCTACGCCAAGCGCACCAAGACCGACCTGTACCGCAGCCAGCGGCGCGGCGGGAAGGGTGTGCAGGGCGCCGGCCTCAAGCAGGACGACATCGTCGCGCACTTCTTCGTGTGCTCCACACACGATTGGATCCTCTTCTTCACCACCAAGGGGCGGGTGTACCGCGCCAAGGCCTACGAGCTTCCGGAGGCCAACCGCACGGCCCGCGGTCAGCACGTCGCCAACCTGCTGGCCTTCCAGCCGGAGGAGCGGATCGCCCAGATCATCCAGATCAAGGCCTACGACGACGCGCCGTATCTGGTGCTCGCCACCCGCAACGGTCTGGTGAAGAAGTCGCGCCTGGAGGACTTCGACTCCAACCGGTCCGGCGGTATCGCCGCGATCAACCTGCGTGGCGAGGACGAGCTGGTCGGGGCACAGCTGTGCAGCGCCGACGACGACCTGCTGCTGGTCAGCCACAAGGGGCAGTCGATCCGCTTCCACGCCGACGACGAGGCGCTGCGGCCGATGGGTCGCCAGACCTCCGGCGTGCAGGGCATGCGGTTCAACGACGACGACACGCTGCTGTCGCTCAACGTGGTCCGCGAGGGCACCTATCTGCTGGTGGCGACCTCCGGCGGCTACGCCAAGCGCACCGGCATGGACGACTACCCGGTGCAGGGCCGCGGCGGCAAGGGCGTGCTGACCATCCAGCACGACAAGCGACGCGGGATCCTGATCGGCGCGACCATCGTCGACGACGATTCGGAGCTGTACGCCATCACCTCCGGTGGCGGGGTCATCCGGACCGCGGCCAAGCAGGTCCGCAAGGCCGGTCGCCAGACCAAGGGTGTGCGCCTGATGAACCTCGACGAGGGCACCAGCTTGCTGGCCATCGCACGCAATGCCGACGAACCGGACACCGACGGCGAGTGATCTGACGTCATACGCGAGCCACGATCCCCGGCGCGGGGTCGTGGCTCGCGTTGTGTGACGCCCATAACCGATAGGGTGGACCAGACGGTTCGCCGGGCCTCGCGTCCGCCGGATCGGGGATGAGCAACCGCGGCGAGACGCCGAGTGAGGGAACACCAGTGAGCCAACCGAACGATCCGGACACGAAGTCACCGGCGACACCGGCGTCTGGTGGCGCCCCCGAGGGCCCCGGCGCGCAGGCCGGCCCACAACGCGGTGGCCTGGTGCCGCCGTGGCAGCGTGGCCCGGCAGATGTCACACCCCAGCCCACCCCGCCGCCCGGCGAGGGGGACAAGAACGGCAACGGTGAGCGCCCGGCCGGTCCACCGCCCCGCGGGGTGGTCTCCAGCAGTCCGGCCGCAGGACCCGGAAATGGCGGCCCGGCCGGCACCGGTGGCCCGGGCGGGGGAGCACCCACCAACGGTCAGGTACCGGTCAAGAAGCTCGACGCACCGCAGGTGGGTCCGTCGGTTCCGGCGCCGACCGGCAAGCCCGACGCCAAGGAGCCGCCGCGTCCGCGGTTCACCGAGGTCCCCACCCGCACCATCACGCGGGATCCCTCGGCCGATGAGCAGCTGCCCGATCTGGACCAGATCCACCACGCCGATGTCGCCAAGGCGGCCGCGGCGGCGTCCAACGCCAAGACCGAGACCATCACCCGTCCTGCGCCCACTCAGGTGGGTAAGACGGCGGCCGGGGGAGCAGGGCTGCGTGCGGCCGTCCAGATCCGCCGGCTGGACCCGTGGGCGACGTTCAAGGTGTGCGGCACGCTGGCCGTGATCGGCTTCGTGATCTGGATGATCGCCGTCGCCGTGCTCTACCTCGTCCTCGACGGGATGGGCGTGTGGGAGCAGATCAACAGCTCGTTCGGCACGCTTGTCACCGCCGACAGCACCTCCACCGAGGGCGACATCATCGGGGCAGGATCGGTCTTCGGTTATGCGGCTCTGCTGGGTGTGATCAATTCCATACTCGTCACCGCGCTCGCCACCATCGGCGCCTACATCTACAACATCGTCGCCGACATGGTCGGCGGTCTCGAGGTGACCCTCGCTGATCTGGATTAGTCCAGGTCAGACGGCTGCCGAGGACGCGTTTTGGTTTCTCGGCATGCCGTGGGGTAATGTCTGTCCTCGGTTCAAGGGCCTATAGCTCAGGCGGTTAGAGCGCTTCGCTGATAACGAAGAGGTCGGAGGTTCAAGTCCTCCTAGGCCCACTGCGAATGGATGTACGCATCCGGATACGCACCCAACGTCGGACCCGCGCGACGCGGAAACGGCACGGGGCCTTAGCTCAGTTGGTAGAGCGCTGCCTTTGCAAGGCAGATGTCAGGAGTTCGAATCTCCTAGGCTCCACATCTTCTCTCGCCCGTGCGCATGTCGCATCAGGGGCAGGATCCCCCTCTCCTCGACGGCCACGTTCTCGAGACGGCATCGTCATCACTGTCACCGGACCACAACTCTGGTCGTCCACCGGTGGAGTCGTTCTTCACGAGGTCACCTCATGCGGACTCGCGCCGCGGCTACATTGAGTGCGTGAACGCACCGTCGGACGATCCGGTGTTGGTGTGGCGATGGCTTCCGGCGTTGCTCGCCGCTGTTGCGGCGATCCCCGCCGTGATCGTCACGGCACTCGGATCCGTCCAGGAGGGTGCGGCATTCGCACTCGGGCTGCTGCCGGCCCTGATCGTCGGAATCCCGCCGGACCGGCGTCATCGGGTCGTCCTGCTGATCGCCGCCATGATCGTCGGTCTCCCCATCGCCCTGGGCGCCATGGTCACCTCGATTCCGGTGCTGGCGCTCGTGGTGCTGTTCTTCGTGCCGATCATCGCCACGGTCACCGCCGACCGTCTGCAGCGTCCCCGGGTGTCGATGCTGCTGATCCTGCTGGTGCCGCCGCTGATGGGTATCGGGTTGAGTCTGGACGGCGTCACGGCCGGGCTGCATCTGATGTTGCTGTTCATCGCCGGATGCGCGTTCACCTTCCTGATCGCGCTCGCGGTGCCGCCGGATCGCCTCCCAGCGGCCGCGGCGGACGGTCCGCCACCGCGCATCCCCGGCGTCGCCTACGGCGTCACGTGCGGTCTGGTGGGCGTGATCACCGCCGGGGTCGGGTACCTGCTGGACTTCGACCACATCGGCTGGGCCTGTGCGGCGGCGCTGCTGGTGATGCGTCCGGATCGCGACGTGCAGAACTGGCGGACCGCCGGACGATTCGTGTCGGTGCTCGTGGGGGCCGCCGCCGGTGCCGGGCTGGTCGAGCTGGGCCCGCAGCCCTGGGTCTTTGCGGTGCTGATCTGGATCGTCGTGTGCGCGATCGCCGCGACACGGGGCAGCCGCTGGTACGTGCTGCCGACGTTCACCACGTTCCTGGTGATCGTGTTGCTGAGCTACCCGGACGGTGCACAGGCCGCGGGCCGCTTCGGTGAGCGGGTCGGCGAGACCGTCTTCGGTCTGGTGGTGGCCGCGGTGGCCAGTGGGCTCTTGGCCGTCTGGCACCGAAGCGACGACGCCGGGGAGGCCGCAGCGGCGGCCTCACCCGGCGAGGAAGGCTGATCGGCCCCGGATCGCACACCGTCCGGGATCCCGGACGGTGTGCGGCAATCCTGGGGGGATTTCTCCAGAGTCGTATCGGTACTCAGACCCGCGCTGCGACGTAGCGTGCGGCGTCGAGGGTGTCACCGTTCACCGAGTACAGGACATGCAGGGCGTTCGGTTGCTGAACCGGTGCGCCGTCGCAGACGACGTCACCGGCGATGCAGTACGAGGTGGTCCTGCCGCGGTACTGGGGGCCGACGGCGATCGACGGGGCACCGATGTCCTGGATCCACCGGTCCGACGGGGGTGCGAACAGCACGGCGGCCTTGATCTTCGGTGCGACGGCCGTGGGCAGCGGCTTGGGCACCTGACTGGTGTACTGCTGATACCGCGGCTCGAGCTCGATGCCGGAGGACAGCGTGTACGACGCCACCACGGCGCCCTGCGAGTACCCGCCGACCACGATGTCGGTGTTCGGGCAGTTCCGTGCCAGCGCGGTGATACGGCTCTGCGAGTCACGCACACCGTCGAGGACGCTGTTGATGATCGCCATCCGATTGTTGAAGTTGGCGCTCGCGGGGTAGTCCACCGGATATCCCACCACCGACTTGCCCGGCAACTGGCTGCGGACGGCGGTGACGAAGGAGGTGCCGGTCAGACCCATCGGCGCGCCGTCCTCGGCGGTACCCCGGGCGAAGATCACCTCGACGTCGGGACACGATGCTGCCGCGGCATGCGGTGCGGGACCGACGAGCAAGGCCGTCACCATCGTGATCAGACCGGACAGGACCAGCAGTACGCGCCTCATCATGGGCGTGATGTTACCGGCGAGTCGCTCAGCCGGTGCGACGAACCGTCCCAACCAGTGGCCATATCCGCGAAAAAAGTTGCCGCAGAACAGGTTTCGTTCTAGCCGAGTCCCCACAGCAGCAGGTAGGCGATCAACGCCACCAGGATCGCCACGATATAGGTCCATCCGACGACGATCGCCACCGTGGCGAACGCCGACCCGTACTCCCGCGTCCGCTGGACCTGGCCGCGGGCGCGATAGCCGAGGAACAGTCCGATCGGTGAGGTACAGCCGAGCACCGACAGCACCATCGCCCACACCGACAGCGTGTTGGTGCGGGCCGGGGGCCGTGCGGCGGCGCGCTGAGCGCCCACGGACACCTCCTCGTCGGGTGTGGCGGCCGATCGGGCCGCGTCGGTGGGGGAAGAACTCGGGGTGGCAGGAGACGCAGAAGCGGCAGGCGCAGACGAGGCGGGGGCCAGTGGCGTCAGAGCGGTCTCGGCCTCCTTGCCCACATCGACCGCCGAGTACGCCTGGGGTCGAGGCGCCGACGGTGCATCGCCGGTGCTGCGGGTCGGCGCGTCGGGCGAGCCGGTGGGGGATTCGGCGAGGTTGCGGGTCTCACCGGCCTCCGGTTCCCGCGGCGGGACGGGCGCGCCGGGCGGACCCGAGGGCCGGCCGGTGTTCATCGGCGCAGGTCCACCCGGATGCGGGGCGCGGGGAGGCGGCGGAGGCATTCGCGTACCGGGACCGGACCGGGCACCGGGCGGCGGACCCCCACGCCAGCCGGGCTGGGGTCCTGGTCCGGACTGGAGGCCTGGTCCGGACTGGGGATTCGGGCCGGGTTGAGACGAAGGTCCGGGCCCGCCCTGCGGTGGACCCGGACGCGGGCCCGGACCACTGGGTGCCGGACCGCCTAGCGGGGGCCCACTGGGGCCGGTGGGCGGCAGCGGCCGCGGACCTGGGCCGGTGTTGGACAACGGTGCGCCCGGTCCGGGACCGGTCGGTCCGGGTGAGTTCGGCCCGGGGCCGTTGGATCCTGCACCGAGACCATTGGATCCTGCTCCGGGCGCCGGTGGTCGGGGACCACCGCCGGTGGTCGGCGGACCGGCCGGTCGAGAGGCCGACGGGGCGGGCGGCCTGCCGGGAGCGCCGACACCGGGACCGCCGCTCACCGGGGCGGTCGGCTGTCGCTCCCACGGCGCGGGGACGCTGCCGGACGGGCTGCCGGCGTC
>NZ_BCNF01000118.1 GCF_001485495.1 Gordonia desulfuricans NBRC 100010
CTATCCCGACTCCGACATGGCCGCCCCGGAATGGAACCCGGACGTGCCCTGGCATGTCCTCTACCACCAAGCGAACTACGCTCGCCTACAAGAAGCGAAAGCCCGGTGGGATCCACTCGGCTGCTTCACCCACAAGCTCGGTGTCACGACGTGAACCGTGATCACCGCGGGAATTCGGTCCTGTTGTGCCCAAGGCACTCTGACGGCCCCGATCGACGATTCACCCGTCTGGCCGGCATGACGTCGAGGCCGGCATCCCGACCCAGCGCAATCGTCTCCTCGACACCGGATGCGTGCAACGACCCGGCCACACTGGTACATCGCGCCGGGCTCCCTCGACGACCCTGCCACCATCCGCCTCGACGGAATGATCATCGCCCCTCCGGGCCGACCGCCAAATGGGCCACCCGCGCACGTCGTCGTCCGCGTAACGGGTCCGAACCTGCACCGCTTCGGCGACGGGCCGGCGATGATGCTACCCGTGGACGAGGCACAGATTCTGGCGAGCGAGACTGCGAGATATGCTCGCGGGCAATAGAAGTCACTGATTCATCCGATGCGCGCGACGGTCCGGCGAGCGCCGATCGTCAGATAGTCGCTACTCGCCGACCTGACCGTCGATAGCCTCCCGAAGAAGGTCGGCGTGCCCGCTGTGGCGGGCGTGCTCCTCGATCATGTGCAGTAGCACGTACCGTACCGAGTAGGCCTCACCGTCAGACTCCACCGTGTAGTCGAGGTCGGGAGCTGCGCGAGAACGCCGCGCGAGGTCCTGCACGCGTTGTGCCATCGAATGAATGTCTCCCGCGCATCGGAAGCGTCCACCTCGAAGCTGCCGTCGGCGCTCGTCGCCCATATTGGTTGGGCGTCGGCGCCGTCGAGCACGACGCTGAATCAGCTCATCTCCACGGCAGCCATGTGTCGGATCAGCCGGAGCAGCGTCAGAGCAGACGGCGGGACGGCGCACCGCGCTTGAGGTCGTCGTCCGTCGCCCCTTCGCACTTCATCGCGAGCGTTGCGCGGTGGTAGTCCAGGAACGCAGTCAGCGAGGCACGTTCGCCTGCGCTCTGCGGCGGGTGAACTCGCGGGTCTTCGACCAATCGCTTGATCATCGCAGCCCTCCTGGGCACCGAAACACCGGCCACCTCCGCGGACGCATCGACCGCCCCGGCATGTCAGATGCGGGTCCCACACCATGAGACATGCTCACCACCGACACCTCACCAGGCCCTGTGAAGCATCCCCGGTTGGTTCGCATCACCCCTGTTCGCGCGCAATTGCGGCAACACGTGGGCGGCCCGTCTCCGACACCTCGACCACGAGGAGGCCCCAGTTGGGGCCCGACACAACTGCAAACTAAGTTCACATACCACCAAAACATGTAAAAATCTTGCCTCAAACTTTACATATTGTGGCGAGCTGTGAGAGGGTCAGCCGCATGACCTGGGAGCCCGAGAAGCCATACAACGCACTACCACCACCACCCGAGGTTGACGTACTGGAGACCAGGTCTGTACTCAAAGCAGCCATCGGCGCGAGAACTGCTCTTGCAAAGCTTGACCAGGCTGCGTTCTCAATGCCCAACCCGACCGTCCTGATCAACTCGATCCCCGTCCTGGAGGCGCAGGCCAGCTCCGAGATCGAGAACATCGTCACCACGACAGACGAACTGTTTCGCCACATCGACGACGACGAGGCGTCAGCCGACGCAGCCACTCGCGAGACCCTGCGTTACCGCACCGCCCTACGCAGAGGGTTCTCCCTTACCCAGGAACGGGGACTTACGGCCTCAACTGCGTCGGCCGTGTGCAGCATCATCAAGGCCCGCGAGATGAAGGTACGAGCCGTCCCAGGGACGAGAATCGCGAACCCTGGCACCGGCGAGGTCGTATACAGCCCACCCGAGGGGCGGGACTTGATCGTGGAGAAGCTGAACGCATGGGAACACTTCGTTCATGCCGAAGACGGACTCGACCCCCTCGTCCGTATGGCTGCCGCTCACTACCAGTTCGAAGCGATTCATCCGTTCTCGGATGGCAACGGACGAACCGGACGAATTCTGAACGTCCTGATGCTGGTTGAGGCAGAACTCCTACGGATGCCAGTCCTGTACCTGTCTCGCTACATCATCGACACCAAGAACAACTACTACCGACTCCTTCTCGCCGTCACGTCGGAAGGCGCATGGGAAGAGTGGGTGCTCTACATTCTCGCCGGTATCGAGAGCACGTCGTTGATGACCCTCCGCAAGATCGACGCCATACGCGATCTCCAGGAAAGCTTCGGACAGCGTTCGCGTGCAATCAACAAGGGCACCGCACACTCTGAGTTTCAGTCGCTCCTGTTCGAGCAGCCCTACTGCCGCATCAACACAGTGGTAGAGCGTTGTGACGTGTCACGTCCGACGGCTACGAGCTGGCTCGGTTCTCTCGCCGCAGCCGGGCTACTTCAGGACATCAAAGTTGGGCGCGACCGCCTGTTCATCAACCGCGAGTTCCTGCGTGTGCTGGCTCGCCCTGAGCCCCTGGTCGCGACATAGAAAGGATGTTTACATGGCTCGAAAAAGTATGAAAAACAGCTAACAAAGTTAGCAGTTTTTAGTGACCTAGGTTACATCTGGAGCTCGCGACCTGGCACTACAGCTCCCGACCGACTTGTTCGACGAGGATCCCGATACCGTCGGTGTAGCCCACGGACTCGCCTGATCAGCAGCGGGTGTGGGCGAATCGTGGGCAGCAAGGCCCACAGACGCCCCCGCCGTACGGTAAAAGAGCCCTACCTGCACAGACAGGTGAGGGCCTCGGCGGAAGCGGAGGGATTTGAACCCCCGGTGGTTTTACCCACGCTCGCTTTCAAGGCGAGTGCATTCGGCCGCTCTGCCACGCTTCCCTGCCGCAAAGGGTACGTGACCTCCCGACGTGGGGTCACACCGACTCGGTGACGAGATGTGCCACGATCGGCACATGCGCGCGATCACAGTGTCCCCGTCCGGTGAGTTGTCGATCTCCACCATCCCCGACCCCGTCGTCGGCCCCGGCGAGGTGGTGATCGACGTCGTCGCCGCGGGGGTGAACCGTGCCGATCTGCTGCAGCGTGCCGGGCACTATCCGCCGCCGCCGGGTGCGCCGGACACCCTGGGCCTGGAGGTGTCGGGACGGATCTCGGCGATCGGTGAGGGTGTGGACGGCTGGGCCGTCGACGACGAGGTCTGCGCCCTTCTTGCCGGCGGCGGCTACGCTGAACGCGTCGTCGTCCCCGCACCACAGGTACTACCGGTACCGGCCGGGGTGTCCCTACGCGATGCCGCGGCCCTGCCCGAGGTTGCCTGCACAGTGGTGTCGAATCTCGTCGAGGCGGCACACCTGCAGTCCGACGAACTCCTGCTGATCCACGGAGGTTCCAGCGGAATCGGTACGCATGCAACTCAATTGGCACACGCCCTGGGCGCACGGGTGGCGGTCACCGCCCGCACCCGGGACAAGCTCGAGCGTTGTGCGGGATTCGGCGCCGACATCCTGATCGACTACACCGCAGAGGATTTCGCGGAGGTGGTGCTCGAGCACGGTGGCGCCGACGTCATCCTCGACATCATCGGCGCAAAGTATCTGGCGCAGAACGTGTCCGCGCTCGCCACCGGTGGACGTCTGGTGATCATCGGGATGCAGGGCGGCACCAAGGCCGAGTTGTCGATCGCGACGCTGATGAACAAGCGCGCATCGGTGATCGGCACCACGCTGCGCGCCCGTCCGGTCGACGGCGCGGATGGCAAGGGCCACATCGTCTCCCGAACCCGCGAGGTCACCTGGCCACTGATCGAGGCAGGAAAGATCCGGCCCGTCGTCGACGGCGTCTTCGATCTCGCCGACGCCGATCAGGCGCATTCGCGGCTGACGAGCGGCGATGCGGTCGGCAAGATCCTGCTGCGGGTGGCCGACTGACGAGATCGGTACCCGGTCAACGCGATCGAGCGCCCAGTCAACACGGTTAGGCGCCCGGTCAACGGGATTGGGCGCCCAGTCAACGGGATTGGGCGCCCAGTCAACGGGATCGGGCGCCCAGTCAACGGGATTGGGCGCCCGGTCAACGGGATCGGGTGCCCAGTCAACGGGATCGGGAGCCCGGCCAACGAGATCGGGTACCCGGTCAACGCGGTTGGGCGCCCGGTTAGGGTTCCACGCAGGCGTCGCGGACCTTGGCGAAGATGTCGCCGATCTGCCGGTACTCGTCTTCACTGAGCGCGTCGACGACGCAGCGTCGGATGACCTGGTCGCGCAGGACCAGCTGCCGGTCGAGTTCGGCCCGGCCGGCCTCGGTGATCCGCACGAGCCGGTGGCGGGCGTCGACGTGCGACGGCACCCGATCGAGTAGCCCTTCGTCGAGGAGGCGGCTGACCACCCGGGACACAGTGCTCAACCCGGCATGCATGGCGGTGGCGAGTTCACTGATCCCGGCCGACTCACGTTCGGCGATGATCTCCAGCAACCGCATGTCGGTGGCCACCACACCCTGCGCCCCGAAGTGCGCTTGCACCTGGGCCATCAGTGCCCACCCACCGTCGACGAAGGTGTGCCAGACCTTCAGCTGGTCTGCACCCAGGCGTTGATCGCGCCCTTCTGCCGCCGGTAGGTCGTCGCTCCCCGCATCTGACTTCCCAGTGTTCACTTTCCTCAACATAGTTCAGGTCCCCGACCTCAGCCCAATCGGGCGTCCATCGGAGAGACGACAATCTTCCACCCGTCAGGCAAGCTACCTTCCACCCGTCAGGCAAGTGACCCGAGGGTGCGGACCAGGTGGTCGACCTCGTACGGCGCCGAATACGGGCCGAGACCGATGGTGACCGCTCCGCCGAAGTCGTCGGCCCCCATCCGGGCCAAGGCGCGGCTCGGACGGTCGGCGAGCGCACAGATCCCGTTGTCGGCGAGGCGACGCACCACGGTGTCGGCACCGACCCCGTCGACGGCGAAGCTGACCAGCGGGATCCGCCGGTCTCCGCCACCGATCACCGAGACGTGATTGAGCTGGTCGAGAGTGGTGGTCAGGTAGTAGCCGAGCCGTTGCAGGTACTCCCCGACCCCGTCGAGCGCGGTGACCAGCCGGCGTCGGCGTTTGCCCAGCGCATCCGGATCGAGCCCGGCGAGATGCTCCACCGACGCGACCACCCCGGCCAGCAGCGCCCCCTGGTGCTCACCCACCTCCAGCCGTGCGGGCCCGGTGGTCCGCGGATCGGAGGACAGCGTGGCCAGTCGGTCGAGGGTGTGCGGGTCGGCGAAGGCCAGCGCCGACATCCGCGGCCCACCCCAGTTCTCCGCCGACACCACCAGCACGTCGGCACCGAGTTCGGCGGCGTCGAGCGGCACATACGGGGCGGCACTCGACGCATCGACCACCAGCAGCGCCCCCACCTCGCGGGTACGCCGGGCGATCTCCGACACGTCGGTCAGCGTGCCCATCGTCGACGACGCGAGCGGCACCGCCACCACCGCCGTCTGCTCGTCGATCAGGTCGTCGTACTGCCAGGTGGGCAGCTCACCGGTCTCCACGTCGATCTCGGCCCACCGCACCCGGCCGCCCACCCGGCCCACCGCCCGCACCCACGGCACGATGTTCGGTTCGTCGTCGGCGCGGCTGACCACCACGTTCCCGGTCAGCCAGGTGTTGGGGTTGATCGCCTCGGCCAGGGTCCACAGCAGCACGCTGCGCGACGGCCCGAGCACCACTGCCCCCGGGGAGGTCGCGGTGAGGTCGGCCAGGGCCCGGCGAGCACCGTCGAGTGCCTCGGCGGTGGCCTCCGCGGCCGGATACCGTCCGCCGGGAGCCGCGACGAGCTGGCGGAACCCGGTGGACACGGCGCTGGCCACCGAGTCCGGGATGAGCATGCCGGCCTGCGGGTCGAGGTGGATCCAACCGTCGCCGAGCGAGGGGAAGAGTCCACGGACATGCGCGACGTCGAACGCCATGCGAACACGATAGACGCCGGCCGGTCCCGTACCGCCCGGGATCGCCCGCCCCGCGCCCCGACCCCGGCACGCCCACCCGGGCGCCGTCGGCCCGCCCCGCCGTCGGTCACGATTGGCACAATGGAGCGCATGGTCATCGACGCCAACCCCGACAACCCGTTCGGCAACCCCGATCCCGACGGCGAGCACGGCTCCCCCGACGACCGCGTCGTCCTCGTCGGCGCGAGTGCCCCGCTCGGTGCCACCGCGGCCGCCGAGAACTCCGACGAAGGCCACAGCGTCGCCGACATGGTGGAGCAGCCGGCCAAGGTGATGCGGATCGGCACCATGATCAAGCAGCTCCTCGAGGAGGTCCGGGCGGCTCCGCTCGACGATGCGAGCCGCAACCGTCTCCGGGCGATCCACCAGTCGTCGATCCGGGAACTCGAGGACGGCCTCGCCCCGGAACTGCGGGAAGAACTCGAACGCCTCGCACTGCCGTTCACCGACGACGCCACCCCGTCCGACGCCGAGTTGCGGATCGCGCAGGCACAGCTGGTCGGCTGGCTGGAGGGCCTGTTCCACGGCATCCAGACCGCGCTGTTCGCCCAGCAGATGGCGGCCCGCGCACAGCTCGAACAGATGCGTCAGGGTGCGCTCCCACCGGGGATGACGCCGCCGGTCGGCGGGCACGGCAACACCGGGCAGTACCTCTGACCATCGTCTGCGCCGTCGCCGACGACCCGCGCGGCAGCGGCCCCGGCTTGCGCGCCGGTGTCCGCCCGGTTCCCTCGGTCGGCGGCGGCGCAGTTCTGACCGGCAAGTATTGTGGGGGCTCGTGTCAGCGGAAGTGAACGACCAGCGGATCATCCCGCCGCCCCCGCCGGGGATTCAGTCGCGGAGCCTGCGTCGGGCATTCGGCGACATGGCGGCCGGCCTGCGGTCCCGCGAGCTGTGGCTGCATCTCGGCTGGCAGGACATCAAGCAGCGGTACCGGCGCTCGGTGCTCGGTCCGCTGTGGATCACCATCGCCACCGGCGTCACCGCCGTCGCGATGGGCCTGCTCTACGGCCAGCTGTTCCACATGGACATCAAGACCTTCTTGCCGTACGTGACGCTCGGGTTCATCTTCTGGAACTTCATCCAGAACTCGATCCTCGACGGCGCGGAGGTGTTCTCCAAGAACGAGGGCCTGATCAAACAGCTGCCCGCACCGGTGAGCGTGCACGTGTATCGCAACTCGTGGCGGCAGCTGATCATCTTCGCCCACAACATCGTCATCTACCTGGTGATCCTGATCGTCTTCCCGCAGCCGCTGAACTGGACCGTGGTGCTGGTCATCCCGGCGATCGCGCTGTTCGTGCTCAACGGCATCTGGGTGACCATCGTGTTCGGCATCCTGTCGACCCGATTCCGCGACATCGGTCAGCTGCTGACCACCGCGGTGCAGCTGGTGTTCTTCATGACCCCGATCATCTGGACCACCGACAGCCTCGGCCGGCAGACCGGCGAGCAGTCCGAGCGGCTCAAGCTGGTCGAGCTCAACCCGATGTATCACTACCTGGAGATCACCCGCGGCCCGCTGCTGGGGCAGTCGGTGGCCTTCTACCACTGGCTGATCGTGCTGGCCTGCACCGCCGTCGGCTGGCTGATGGCGATCCTGGTGATGCGCAACTACCGGGCCCGCGTGGCCTACTGGGTGTGAGAGAGACACAGATGAGCATGACCAGCATGAACAGTTCGGTCCGCGTCGACACGTGGGGCGCCTGCGTCGACTTCCCCATCTTCGACGCCAAGACCCGCTCGCTGAAGAAATCGGTGATCGGGGCCGCCGGTGGCGTGATCGGCTCCAACTCCTCCAACGTGGTCGTCGTCGAGGCGCTCAAGAACATCGACCTGCATCTCGAGCACGGCGACCGCATCGGCCTGGTCGGCCACAACGGCGCCGGCAAGTCGACGTTGCTGCGGTTGCTGTCGGGGATCTACGAGCCCACCCGTGGCGCCTGCCAGGTGACCGGCCGGGTGGCACCGGTCTTCGACCTCGGCGTGGGCATGGACCCGGAGATCTCCGGCTACGAGAACATCATTATCCGCGGCATGTTCCTGGGCATGAGCCGCAAGGAGATGCTCAAGAAGATCGACGAGATCGCGGAGTTCTCCGAACTCGGCGACTACCTGCAGATGCCGTTGCGCACCTACTCCACCGGCATGCGGGTGCGTCTGGCGCTGGGCGTGGTGACCAGCATCGATCCGGAGATCCTGATCCTCGACGAGGGGATCGGCGCGGTGGACGCCGAGTTCATGAAGAAGGCCCGCGCGCGACTGGCCGCACTCGTCGAGCGGTCGGGCATCCTGGTCTTCGCCAGCCACTCCAACGAGTTCCTCGCCCAGCTGTGTGACCGTGCCCTGTGGGTCGACCACGGCGAGATCCGGATGGACGGCGGGATCGAGGAGGTGGTCGGCGCCTACGAGGGCCCGGACGCCGCCGCACACGTCCGCGAGGTGATCGCCGGGATGGCTCGACAGGAATCCGCCGAATGAGCGTGCCGCACAGCACCTCCGAGACCGTGGTCGCGGTGGTGGTGACCCATCGCCGCGCCGAGTTGCTGAAGGCCTCACTGGCCGTGGTGTCCGAGCAGTCACGCCCGGTCGACCACATCGTCGTCGTCGACAACGCCGACGAACAGCAGGTGGCCGACCTGGTTGCCGCACAACCGGTTCCGGCCACCTACCTCGGATCGAAACGCAATCTCGGCGGGGCCGGCGGATTCGCCCTCGGCATGCTGCACGCACTGGCACTGGGCGCGAACTGGGTGTGGTGCGCCGACGACGACGGCCGCCCGGAGGGCCCCGAGGTACTCGCCACCCTGCTCGACTGCGCCCGGCGCCACGAGTTGTCGGAGGTGTCGCCGGTGGTCGCCAACATCGACGACCCCGACACCCTCGCCTTCCCGCTGCGACGCGGACTGGTGTGGCGCCGCAAGCGTTCGGAACTGTTCGAGAACGGTGCCGACAGCGGCGACGACCTGCTGCCCGACATCGCATCGCTGTTCAACGGCGCACTGTTCCGCGCCGAGGCCCTCGAGATGATCGGCGTCCCGGACCTGCGGCTGTTCTTCCGCGGCGACGAGGTGGAGATGCACCGCCGGCTGCAGCGGTCGGGTCTGGCATTCGGAACCTGCCTGACGACGGCGTATCTGCATCCGTACGGCTCCGACGAGTTCCGGCCGATCCTCGGCGGGCGGATGCACACCCAGTACCCCGACAACGCGACCAAACGGTTCTTCACCTACCGCAATCGCGGCTACCTGATGAGCCAGCCGGGTATGCGCAGACTGCTGCCGCAGGAGTACGCGCGGTTCGGGTGGTATTTCCTCGTCCAGCAGCGCGACGTCGACGGTTTCCGCGAATGGCTGCGCCTGCAACGACTGGGACGAAAAGAGCATTTCGTCCGACCGTGAATGCGCCGGAATCGGCATTCACCGCCACCGATTGACGGTAGAACACGTTCTAATTTAGAGTTGCGAACGTGATTCTTGACCGCTTCCGCCTCGACGACAGGGTTGCCGTCGTCACCGGTGCCGGACGGGGTATCGGTGCCACCATCGCGACCGCCTTCGCCGAGGCCGGTGCCGACGTCGTGCTCTCGGCCCGCAATGTCGACGAGCTCGAATCGGTCGCCGAGCAGGTCCGCTCAGTCGGGCGCCGCGCCCTGGTCGTCCCCGCCGATCTGGCGGCCACCGAACCCGGCGATCTCGTCGCACCGACCATCGAGGAGTTCGGTCGTCTCGACATAGTCGTCAACAATGTGGGCGGCGCCTATCCGTCGCCGCTGATGCGCACGCGCACGAAAGACCTTGCGCGAGCATTCGATTTCAACGTCCTGACCGCACATTCGTTGACACTGGCGGCAGTTCCGCATCTGAGGCAGGCACCGGGCGGCGGATCGATCATCAACATCGCCTCGGCCGTGGGGCACCTCTCCGGCCGCGGATTCGCCACCTACGGGACGGTCAAGGCCGCGCTGGTGCACTACACCCGACTGGCCGCACTCGACCTCAATCCCCACATCCGGGTGAACGCCATCGCACCCGGATCCATCGTCACCTCGGCGCTGGAGGTGGTGGCCGCCGACGAGAACCTTCGCTCGGCGATCGAACAGAAGACCCCGCTGCGCCGTCTCGGCGAACCCGAGGACATCGCCACTGCCGCACTGTATCTCGCGTCTCCCGCCGGGGCATATCTGACCGGCAAGCTGCTCGAACCCGACGGCGGACTCGTCGCCCCCAACTTCGAGTTGGAGATCCCCGATGTCTGATCCCGCCGGTGCCGACCGCACCGCGATCGAACGCCTCAAGTACCGGTATCTGCGCGGCCTGGACACCAAACACTGGGACGATTTCGCCGCCACCCTCGCCGACGACGTCACCGCCGCATACGGCTCCACCGTCGACGGCACACCGCTCGCCTTCGACAATCGCGCCGACCTGGTGGCCTACATGCGCCAGACCCTCGGGCCGTCGGTCATCACCGAACATCGGGTGACCCATCCGGTCATCGTCGTAGACGGCGACACCGCGACCGGCGAGTGGTATCTGCAGGACCGGGTGATCGTGTCGGAGATGGATTTCATGCTGATCGGTGCGGCGTTCTATCGCGACACCTACCGGCGCACCGCCGACGGCTGGCGGATCGCTGCCACCGCCTACGACCGCACCTACGAGGCGACGATGAACCTCGGCGGTCTGCGATTCCATCTCACCCCCGGCCCGGCCCTCGCCTGACGATTCACTCCGACCGATCCGGACAAACCCCATTCCTTCGACTAGAACGTGTTCTAGCGTGGTAGTCGTCCCGCCCACCCGAGGAGGCATATCGTGCGGTTCACCTTCGCCGAGGCCATGACCGATCCCGCCTACTATGCGCCACTCGCGCAGGCCGCCGAGAAGGCCGGATTCGCCGGGTTCACCATCCCCGATTCACTCGCCTACCCGGAGGAGTCGGATGCCACCTATCCGTACACACCCGACGGCAACCGCGAGTTCCTCGAGGACAAGGCGTTCATCGAGACCTTCATCCAGGCCGCCGCACTCGGTGCGGTGACCTCGTCGATCCGGTTCACCCCATTCGTGCTGAAGCTTCCGGTACGCCCGCCGGCCCTGGTCGCCAAGCAGGCCGCGTCGGTGGCATACCTGACCGGCAACCGGCTGGCCCTGGGTGTGGGCACCAGCCCGTGGCCCGAGGACTACGACGTCATGGGGGTGGACTTCGCCCGCCGCGGCAAGCGCATGGACGAGTGCATGGACATCTTCCGCGGACTCACCACCGGCGAGTACTTCGAGTTCCACGGCGAGTTCTACGACATCCCGAAGGTCAAGATGACCCCGGCACCCACCGAGCCGGTGCCGCTGCTCGTCGGCGGGCACGCCGACGCCGCACTGCGCCGCGCGGTGATCCGCGGTGACGGCTGGATGCACGGCGGCGGTCCCGCCGAGGAACTCGACGCCCTGCTCGACCGGATCGCGGCCATCCGCAAGGCCGAGGGCAAGGCCGACGACCCGTTCGAGATCCATGTCATCTCGCTCGACGCCTACACCGTCGACGGATGCAAGCGGCTGGAGGACAAGGGGATCACCGACGTGATCGTCGGATTCCGAGTGCCCTACATCATCGGGCAGGACACCGAACCGCTGCAGAAGAAGATCGACCACCTCAACTGGTACGCCGACAACGTCATCGCGAAGGTGAACCGATAGCGATTCTCCGTCCTGGATCAATCAACGAATAGTGCTGCTGCCGTCGATGGTTGATCCGACGAGGAGCGTA
The DNA here is from genome assembly GCF_001485495.1 of Gordonia desulfuricans NBRC 100010. Lineage (GTDB taxonomy): Bacteria > Actinomycetota > Actinomycetes > Mycobacteriales > Mycobacteriaceae > Gordonia > Gordonia desulfuricans. The sequence goes on from NZ_BCNF01000118.1 coordinate 11,760, forward strand.
GCGAGGGCACCGTTTAGTTCGAGGTGGTCACCATCGGAGGTGACCTACCGAGGTTTCGACACGGGTCCTCGCTACGCTCGGTCCCGGCTCAACCACCGTATTAGGTTGCCACCATGGATGGTTGATCCGACGAGGAGCGTAGCGAGGGCACCGTGCACTTCGAGGTGGTCACCACCCGAAGTGCCCTACCGAGGTTTCGACACGGGTCCTCGCTACGCTCGGTCCCGGCTCAACCACCGTATTAGGTTGTCACTCTCCGTCGAACAGGCGTTGCCAGTTGTCGGGGCCGGTGAGCTCCGGGACCGCCGACCGCCACATCTCGGCCAGCTCGGGACCCCGGCGCCGCAGCTCCAGGCACAGGCGCGCCAGCTCACGGGCCTGCCGGACGGCGATACCCTTGTCCCGGCGTCGGATTCGGACACCGGTCTGGGAGGAGTCGGTGACGACGGCCTCGGCGAACAGGCCGACATGCCACCAGCGATTGTCGTGGGCGGAGATCGCGACGCGACCCGGGGCGAGCCGGCCCAGATATTGTTTGACCACCCGCTTGGCCAGCACCTGATCCAGCCTATCCCGCTGCGGATCCGGACCTTTCACCACGATCGGCGGATCGGCGGCGAGTCCGGTCGCGGCGTCCACGCGGACGGTGTCGGGGTAGTCGGCCCGCAGCCGGGCCAGCTCACCGAGCTTGGCCTGCCCGCCGTCGTGCAGCACCGATGGCCCGCTGATGAAGTCACGCACCGCGAGCAGGAAGGTCTCGGCCAGGCCGTACTGCATCGAGACGATGTGCTGGGTGATCTCGCGGGCGACCACCCCACTGATCTGCTTCGGATCGAACCGGCCGTGGATCGCCGACACGATCATCGCGTTGCGCCAGCTGAAGTAGCGCGTCCAGTCGTTGTAGTCCTTCAGGTGGAAATCGGCATGCCACACACCGGCATTCGGCAGTGTGACGGTGGGGAAACCGGCCTTGCGGGCGCGGATGCCGAACTCGATGTCGTCCCACTGGAAGAACAACGGCAACGACAGCCCCACGGCTGCCACCGCCTCGGCCGGCAGCAGACAAGACCACCACCCGTTCCAGCCGGCGTCGGTGCGGACGTCCTGCTGATCGGTCAGCGCGTCGAGCCCGTTCCTGCCGTTGGCGCTGGGACGTCCGGCCTTCAGCTCGTCGAGCGCCTCCCATTCGCCGGTCATGTGCACCCGGTAGGTCTCCGACAGCAACAGCATCTGTGAACCCACCAGGATCGGGCGGGTGGCGTTGGCCGACATCGCCGACAACCGGATCACCGACTCGGGTTCGCACAGGATGTCGTCGTCCATGACGACGATGTCGGTGCTGCACTCGCCGGAGCGGGTCAGTTCGCGGATGCCGCGATTGAAGCCGCCCGCCCCACCGAGATTCGGCTGCGTGACGTAGTGGAGCCGATCGCCCAGCAGACTCTTCACGCGATGGAACTCGTCGTGGTCTTCGACGCGTCGGGTCCCCTGGTCGACGACGTGGACCGCGTCGATCAGGTCGGCGGCCGCGGCGTCACCGCCGAGGGTCAGCAGGGTCGAGATCGCCTCCGCGGGACGGTCGTATGTGCACATCACCACCGAGATCCGCCGGTCCCGTTCCGGCGCGGGCACCGACCAGGTGACCTCGGAGATCTGTGCGCCCCCGCCGATCGCGGTCAGCTCGAACCAGATCCCGCCACCGTCGACGAAGCGACGGATCTCGAGATCCACACTCACCTCGCCCTGACAGGTGATCTCCCGGGTCTGCAGCGGACGGCGCCGACCGCTCGCATCGGAGGCCACCACGTCGAGCCGTAGCAGCGTCTGCGGCCCACACGCGTGGTGCAGGGTCAGCCGGACGTCGGTGACGGCGGTGTAGCGCTGCCAGTAGCTCGCGGCGAACCTGCCGAAGTAGGTGTTGGTGCTCACCACGGCACCGGGTTCGAGCCGTAGTGCGGTGCGTTCGGGCCGGATTCGGGCGAGATCGGCGTCGACGTACATGCCCGGGACCACCCGGGGATCGGGTCCGGCGAACAGTGTTCGTTGAACGGTCATCCGATGCTCGTGCTGCATGCAGGGCCTCACCTGTCGTGCGGGATCTCATCTGGCTTCCCCGTCTCGCCACGAGACTAACTCACCGCGACCCCGATGCGAGGTAGCGCAGCGCCGCCTGCGCCGCGTGGACACCGCACATCCCGTGCACACCACCACCCGGAGGAGTGGCCGACGAACACAGGTACACCCCGGAAACCCCAGTGGCATAAGGGTTCATCGACAACCTGGGTCGTCCGATCAAGTTCCGGAGATCATTGGGGCCACCTCCGATGTCACCGTCGACGTGATTGGGATTGCGGCGCTGTGATTCCTGCGGCGTGGTCACATGCGCCGCTACCACGCGATCGGCGAAACCTGGTGCAAATCGGTCAATCTGGGCAGTCACGGCATCGGTGACGTCTCCGGGGTACCCCGCGGGAACATGGGCATACGCCCACAGCGGGCGCAACCGTCCCGCGGCCCGGCCCGGATCGGCCAGCCACTGCTGCCCGATCAGCACGAACGGCCGCTCCGGCATCACCCCGGAGACCACCTGACGTTCGGCCTCGACGATCTCGGCCGCCGAACCGCCGAGGTGGACGGTTCCGGCCCGCGCGCAATCGGTTGCCGTCCAACCCACCTCGCCGTCGATCACATAGTCGACCTTGTAGGCCGCCCCCACCGACCGCCGACGCCGATAGGCGCGTCCGATCCGCCGGGGCTGCTCGGCCCCGAGGATCTCCGCCGCCGCCGGGGGCATCACGTCGAGCAGCACCAGGTCGGCGTCGGGCAGATCGGTGCGGCGCCGGATGTGCACGCCGGTGGTGATGGTGCCGCCGAGTTCGGTCAGCAGGCCGGCCATCGCCGCGGTGATCGCCGACGATCCGCCCTCGGCGACCGGCCAGCCACTGCGGTGTCCGGCCGCGACGAGCATCATCGCGACCGCCGCCGATCCCGGCCGGTCGAGCCGGGTGAAGCCGTGGGCGGCCATCCCGATCAGCAGGGCGCGGGCCTGAGGGGTGCGCAGCGTCCGGGCGAGGGTGCTCGCCGGGGCGAGTGCCCGGACCCCGAATCGGGCCGTGGCGAACGGATGCCGGGGAACGCGCAGGACCGGACCGAGGATGTCGGCGGCGATGGCGTCGAACCGGTCGGTCAGCGGCCCGACGAGGGCACGCCAGCGTCGGCCGTCGGCGCCGAGACCGGCGACGGTGGTGTCGAGGTCGCGGTGGAGCAGCCCGGCGGTGCCGTCGTCGAGCGGGTGGGCACAGTCGATCTCGGGCCACCGCCACCGCAGGCCGTGCCGTTCGAGGGGCAGCGTGGCGAGGTAGGGCGAGGCGACCCCCAGCGGGTGGACGGCCGAGCAGTGGTCGTGGCGGACACCGGGAACCGACAGTTCACCGGTTCCGGTGGCACCGCCGATCTCGTCGGAACCCTCGATCACCTGTACCGACACCCCGGCCTGGGCCAGCCGGACGGCCGCCGACAGCCCGTTGGGCCCCGACCCGACCACCACCGCCCGCGCGGTCACGGCCGGTCACCGGATACGGAAGATGACCGCACGCTGGACGACGAAGTTGATCACGGTGGCGGCGCCCTGCGCGATCACGAACGCGATCGCGCTGTAGAGCAGGCCGTCCTCCCACAGCGACGAGAGCCACGCGTAGAGCCCGACGTTCACCGCGAAGGTCACCGCGTACAGCACGATCACCGCGATGAAACGTGCGGTGCTCGGCTCGGCGCGGAAGGTCCAGCGCCGGTTGATCAGGTAGGCGACGGTGGTGCCCAGCAGGAAGCCCAGCGCCTTGGACAGGGCATAGGGTGCGCCGAGCGCGTACTGCAACAGGATGGTGAGGCCGAAGTCGAGAACCGCCGACCCGGCACCGGTGATGACGAACCGGATCAGCTGGGTCTTCAGGTCGACGTCGGTCGATGCCTCCTCGTCGTCGAGGGGCAGCTCCACCGGCATCGGGGCATGCCGGTGGGCGTAGTCCTCATGATGGTGGACGACGGGATCCGCGGGATCGTGCTCGTGGCCTGGGTCAGACACCCTGCCACCCTAGTCGACCCGATGCCTTCGGCGATCCCGGTGCCGTCAGAACTCCTCTTCGACGTCGGAGTCACGGGCCGCCTGCTCCCCGCGATCGAGGCTCTCCAGGGCCGCCATGTCGTCGGCGTCGAAGGTGAAGTCGAACAGGTCGATGTTCTCGCGCTGGCGTCCCTTGTGCGAGGACTTCGGCACCACACCGATCCCCTGCTGCACCGCCCACCGCAACGCGATCTGAGTGGGCGATTTGCCGTATTTGCGTGCCAGCCGGATGATCTCGGCGTCACCGAGCATGGCTTCCTTGCGACCGGTGGGATGCCAGGCCTGTGCATGAATCCCATTGGCCTCCATGAATTCCCGGACTTCGCACCGCGCCAGCGCCGGTGAGCACTGGATCTGGTTGATCGCGGGCCAGCGGCCGGTGGCGTCGTAGAGCGCCTGCAGGTGATGGACTTTGAAGTTCGACACCCCCGGTGTCCGGATGAACCCCTCGTCGGCCAGCGTCAGCAGGGCATTCCACGAATCCACCATGCGGCCCAGACTCGGGCACGGCCAGTGGATCAGATAGACGTCGATGTAGGACACCCCGAGCCGGCGGGCGCTGTCTTTCGCGGCGTTGATCGCCTCGTCGAATCCGTGATCGCCGCCGCCGAGCTTGGTCTGCACGATCATGTCGGCGCGGTCGATGCCGGATTCTTCGATCCCGATTCCCACGCTGCGTTCGTTGGCATATCTCGACGCGGTGTCGAGCAGCCGGTATCCGACCCGGATCGCATGTGAAACAGCTTGCGCACAAGGCATTCCCAGCATGTCGAAGGTTCCGAGGCCGACCAGGGGCAAGGCCTGACCGGATGTGAGGTCGACCGTCGGGATCTGCACGCGTCAAGAATAGTGGGCCCTACCACATCTCCGCCCGAAAACGGATATCCCACAGTCTTCTGTTCGCGTCGCCACGCATATCATTCGCGTGCCTAACGATAGTGTCGGACATATGAACTCGCGCGCACCACGCACCATCGGAACCGCATCGCCGCTGCCGCGATCGCCGCGGCCGTCACCGGAACGCTGGTCGGCATCGACACCCCGGCACGCGCCGACGGCGCCCCGCCGACACCGGCCCCGATCTGGTCGGGGCTCGACGCCCGCGAGTACTCCGGCCCCATCGGCGCACCGGGGACAGTGCTGGCCCAGGTCCCGCTGGACGAGTCGCTGAGCCTGCCCAAGGCCGGTCACGCCTACCGCGTGCTCTATGCCACCCGCGACGCCCACGACCGGCCGGCGGTGAGCACCGGCGCGGTGTTCCTGCCCCGTACCCCCGCCCCCGCCGGCGGGTATCCGGTGATCGCGTGGGCCCACGGCACCACCGGGCTCGGCGACGACTGCACACCGTCGGCGCATACCCGCGGCGACGTCGACCCGGTCTACCTCGACCACTGGCTCGACCAGGGATACGCGATCGTGTCCACCGACTACGTCGGACTCGGCACCCCGGGGATCATGGACTACCTGAACGGCAAGGTGGAGGCGAACTCGGTGGTGCACTCGGTGCTCGCCGCCCACCGGATGCACCTCGACGCACCCCTGTCGCGCACATGGGCGATCGTCGGGCACTCACAGGGGGCCGGGGCCGCCCTGAACGCCGCCCATGCCGCCACCGCGTTGTCGGCGGGCAGCGGACTGGACTACCGCGGCGTCGTCGCCACCGGCACCCCCGCGAACATCGAACAGGTGGTGGCCCTGGCACCACCGGCCCCGGTCTCGCTACCCGAGGCGCTCACGTCCTACACCGCCTACATCTTCGCCGGATTCGCCGACGTCCGCCCCGATCTGCACCCCGAGCGGGTGCTGACCCCCGCCGGACGGCGGCTCGTGGAGAAGGCCCGCACCCTCTGCTATCCGGAGATGTCGTCGGCGGTGCAGGGTGTGCGGCTCGATCAGTTCCTGTCCGCGCCGGTCGGCAGCATCCCGGACGCGCGGGCGGCGCTCACCGAGTACATGGGTACGATCTTCCTCGGCCAGGGCCTGCTCGACACCGACGTGCCCGCACCGTCGGCGCTGTCGCTGTACGCACAGATGAAGGCGAACAACCAGCCGGTCACCCTGCGCGTCTATCCCGACAAAGACCACTCGGGAACGGTGCTGGCGTCGATGGCCGACTCCACCCCGTGGCTGGCGGCCCTGATGCGCTGACCATGACCCGCGCGAGACTCCCCGGTCTGTGACGCCGGCCTCTGCGAGACCCACGCGCCGGGACGTCCACACGCCGGGGACACGAATCACACCACAACCGGGCACGGATCGGGCTTAACATCTGCCACAGAAGTTTCTAAGCTTCGCCACATGTTCAACACAGCCCGACGTCGCCGGTTCCGGCTGCTCGTCATCCCCTTCCTGCTCTTGCTCGGCGTGGCGGTGGCGACACCGATCGCCCGTGCCGACGACGAAGTGGTCGTGGGCATCCCGAACTGGTCCGGCCTCGACGTCACCGAGTACTCCGGTGCCATCCCGGCGAAGCCCGGCACGCTGATGGCCAAGGTGCCGCTGGCGCAGCCGCTGACCCTGCCCGCCGCGAGCTCGGCCTACCGGGTGCAGTTCTCCACCCTCGACCAGCACAACAAGAAGGCCACCAGCACCGGTGCGGTCTTCGTGCCCAAGGGCACCGCACCCGCCGGTGGCTGGCCGGTGATCTCGTGGGCGCACGGCACCGTCGGCATGAACGACGACTGCACCCCGTCGGCGTTCCCGCGCAGCGCCCGCGACGTGGAGTACCTCGGCCACTGGCTGGACCAGGGCTATGCCGTCGTCGCCGCCGACTACGTCGGCCTGGGCACCCCCGGCCTGATGGCCTACCTGAACGGCAAGGCCGCCGCACATTCGATCGTCGACATCGTCGTCGCCTCGCAGCAGGCAGGTCTGCCGCTGGGCAAGAAGTGGGCCATCATCGGCCAGTCGCAGGGTGCGGCCGCCGCACTCAACGGCGCGCGCTATGCCACCGAGTTCAGCCGCGGATCGGGTCTGGATTACCGCGGCGTGGTCGCCACCGGCATCCCTGCCAACCTGGAGTACCTGTACCAGAACCTGGGCCCGCAGGTCCCGCCGTTCGCCCTGCCCGGCAGCCTCAACGCCTACACCGCGTTCATCCTGGCCGGCTTCAACGAGACCCGCCCGGACCTCAAGATCACCTCGGTGCTCAACAAGAAGGGTCTGCAGCGTCTGGAAGAGGGTCGCACCACCTGCTACCCGATCCTCAAGCAGCAGCTCAGCGGCGACGAGGTGAACACCTGGTTCAGCAAGCCGCTGATGTCGATCCCGGGTGCCGCTCCGGCCCTGCGTGAGTACATGAAGACGCCGTACAAGGGCTACGACCGGCCGATCTTCCTCGGCCAGGGCCTCAAGGACGCCGATGTGCCGGCACCGTCGGCGCTGTCGCTGTACGCGCAGATGAAGGCGAACAACCAGCCGGTCACCCTGCACGTGTACCCCGAAGAGGATCACTCGGGTGCGGTGCTGGCGTCGATGCCCGACTCCACCCCGTGGCTCGCGAAGATCATGCGCTGATCCCGCCCGCCCACCGGTGAGTCCGTGGGATTCTGGGGCCGATGACTCCTGAACGGATCGGTCCGGAATCCCACGACGACATCATCATCGGTGCCGGACACAACGGCCTGACCGCCGCCACCTATCTGGCGCGGGCAGGCCGTTCTGTTCTGGTGCTGGAGGCGGCCGATCATGTCGGTGGTGCAGCCGTGTCGGCGATGCCCTTCCCGGGTATGCCGGCACGGCTGTCGCGCTATTCGTACCTGGTGTCGTTGCTGCCACGGCAGATCATCACCGACCTCGACCTCGACATCACGCTGATCCGGCGCCGCCACTCCTCCTACACCCCGGTACCCGGCGATCCGGCGCGTGGCCTGCTCGTCGACACCGCCGACCCCGATGCCACCGCCGCAGCATTCCGTGCGGTCACCGGCTCGGACGCCGATTTCGGTGCGTGGCAGCGGTTCTACGACCGCATGGGCACCATCGCGCGCCGCGTCTTCCCCAGCATGCTCGAACCGTTGCGCGGCGTCGAACAGATCCGGGAACTCGTCGTCGGTGCTGATTCGAGCGGCGATCCGAGCGGCGATCCGGGTGTCGCCGAGCTGTGGGATCAGCTGACCGAACGGCCGTTGGGCGAGCTGATCGAGAAGTACTTCGACGACGACGTGATCCGCGGGATCGTCGCGACCGACGCGCTGATCGGCACCTTCGCCGACCTGCACGACCGATCCCTGCGGCAGAACATCTGTTTTCTGTATCACCTGATCGGCGGCGGAACCGGCGACTGGGACGTCCCGGTCGGCGGGATGGGCGCGGTGTCGGGGGCGCTCTATCAGGCGGCGGTGTCTGCCGGTGCCGAGATCCGCACCGGCGCACGGGTGATCGGCGTCGACCCGGCCGACGGCACCGTCGAATACGTTGTCGGGGGTACCCGGCAGCGGATCGGGACCGCCCGCGGCTCGATGCTCTACGGCGCATGCGCGCCGGCCGTGCTCAACACCATGCTCGACGACCCGATCGACACCGAACCGGCGCCGCAGGGGTCGCAGCTGAAGATCAACCTGCTGCTCGACCGGCTGCCCGGGCTGCGCGACCGGTCGGTGGCACCGGAGGCCGCGTTCTCCGGGACCGTCCACATCAACGAGTCCTACGACCAGTTACGGGCGGCCTGGGAACAGGCGCGACGTGACGAGGTGCCCGACGTCCCGCCGTGCGAGATCTACTGCCACACCCTGTCCGACCGCACCATCCTCGGCCCCGAACTCGACGGCAAACACACGCTCACCCTGTTCGGGTTGCATCTGCCGCCGGAGGTGTTCGCCGCGCCCGGCGCGGTCCAGCACGCCGTCGACGCCACCCTACGATCGGTGGATTCGGTTCTGGCCGAACCCATCTCATCGGTGATCGCGACCGATGTGCACGGCAACGCATGCCTGGAGGCCAAGACCCCGCTCGATCTCGAGGCCACCCTGGGCCTGCCGGGCGGCAACATCTTCCACCGCTCGTTGCAGTGGCCGTGGGCCGAGACCGACGACGAGGTGGGCACCTGGGGTGTCGAGACCCGCCACCCCCGACTGCTGTTGTGCGGGGCCGGAGCCCGCCGCGGTGGCGGCGTCAGCGGCATCCCCGGCCGCAATGCCGCGATGGCGGCACTGGGCTGAGATCGCGGTGGACTGAGATCGCGGTGGGCTGAGATCGCGGTGGGCTGAGCTCGGGTTGGCTGAGCTCGGGTCCCGGGGTTCCGGTGTACCGACGTCCTTCCCGCTCGCCGGAGCCGACAAGCGGGAAGGACGTCCAGTACGCGGGAAGCCGGTTACTCCGCCTCGGTCGGCTCGCTGTTGTCGGACGCGCCGGCCTCGGTTTCCGGGCTGTCCGTGTCCGTGCTCTCCGTGTCCGTGGTCCCCGTGCCTGTGGTCTCCGTATCCGTCGCCTCGGGCTCGGTGGCCTCGGGCTCCGTGCCCTCGGACTCGGTGGCGTCGGGCTCAGTGCTCTCTGACTCGGTGCTCTCGGGCTCGGTGGCGTCGGGCTCGGTGGTCGGCGTGGTGTCATCGGCATCGCCGGCCGTCGGGGTCTCGACCGTCGGGGTCTCGACCGTCGGGGTCTCGACCGTCGCCTCGCCGGTGTCGGCGACGACGTCGTCGGCGGAGGCGATCTCGGCAGCGGCGACGACCGGAGCACTCGCCACTCGGGCCGACGTCGTGGTCGTCGTCGTGGAGAACAGGTCGGTGCCGATGTCGGGTCCGTCCGGTCCGAACGACACCCGGATCAGATCCTGGTCGAACTTCGGGATGAACTGTCCGGCAAGGAGAGCGGCGACATCCTCGGGGATGCCCAGGGCTTCGGCGATCGCGGCGATGGAGCCGGCAAGTGAATCCGAGAGCGGCGACACCAGCACCACCGAGAACGGATTCTTGATCGCGTACACCTCCGGACCGTCACCGTGCTGGTACTTCTGGAAGATGAACAGCACGCTCGTGCAGGAGTCGATGTTGTTTCCGCCTCGCGACACACTCGCCGTCGCGTACACCGCGGTGCAGATCGCCTGCCCGCCGTCGATCGGATTCCACAGGGCACTCGCGATGCCACCCAGTGCCGTCGCCTCCGCGGTCACGGTCCCGCCGATGGGGAGCACATCACCCAACACATCGACGATGACGATGCCGCCGGGCAACGCAGTGGCGTTGGCGGTCCCCGGCCCCGCGGTGAGCGCCAACGCCAGACCCAAGAGGTTGGCGTCGGCGTTGCTGATGCCGCCCAGGCCCGCGATCGCGATGGCACCGCTGACGTAGTTCTGGGCGTTCGCGGTGGCGGTGCCGCCCGCTGCGACCAATGCCGAGGCGTAGCCGGTGCCTTCGATCGTGGCGTACGCCGAGGGACCGACACCGGGGAGTGCCGTCGTCGCGTTCGCCCCGTTGAACGTAGACAACCGCACCGGCAGATCCGGTGCGAATACGCCGATTAGCCCGTCGGCAATCTGCGCGACGATCGAAGGAGAAGACCCGGTGCAATCCGCGAGCACTACCGACAACAGGGCCCTACCGCCCCGGACCTCGGCGTCCCCCGCATCACATCCTGCCGAAGCCCCTGGAACCGTCGGCACCAGGGCCGCCTGCGCGGCCGAGTTGGTTCCTCCGATGGCGAGCGCTGTGGTCGCCGCGGCGGCCACCAGCACTCCCGCGGCTCGGCGCCGCCCACATCGTCGGTTCCTGCGGGTGATCGATGTCGACATGGCGGCTCCCTCATCAGTGAAAGAATGTGACGCACATAACACGCGAAACAGTAATAGCGGACGCCCATCTCTGCGTCGGATTCGCGGTTCTGTACCGACAATTCGCCGATAGTTCCCTCGGTCGAGGCACATTCCGCCGTCGGCCCGCACCCACTCGGGCGTGAGCGGGCTCTCCCCCGCCTGGTCAACCCCCGGGCGCCGTGGCTACGGGCGGGTAGGATCTTGGCCGATGTCTACTGAAGAGCTCTTGCCGATCACCACGCGCACCCTCGTGGGATGGTCTCGCACCACCCCGATCGAAGGGCACGTGCTCTCCACGCCGTACCCCGAGGTCATCGCCGACGCGGTGGCGCGGGTCGCCGACAGCAACGCCGACAAGCCCGACTACCTCAAGCGCGGCGTCATCGCCCGCGGCCTGGGCCGGTCGTACAACGAGTCGGCGCAGAACTCCGGTGGCCTCACGATCGACATGACGCCTCTGACCCGTATCCACTCCATCGACGACGAGACGGGCATCGTCGACGTCGACGCCGGTCTGTCGCTGGATGCGCTGATGATGGCCGCCCTGCCGCACGGCCTGTGGGTGCCGGTGCTTCCCGGAACCCGGCAGGTCACCGTCGGCGGTGCGATCGCCCACGACATCCACGGCAAGAACCACCACAGCGCAGGCAGCTTCGGCAATCACGTCGTCGAGCTGCAGTTGCTCGTCGCCGACGGCCGGATCCTGACCCTGCGGCCGGAGGGTTCGCCCGACGATGCCGACGGCTCGCTGTTCTGGGCGACCGTCGCCGGTATCGGCCTGACCGGCATCGTGCTGCGCGCCAAGATCCAGATGAAGCGCACCGAGTCGGCGTTCTTCCTGGCCGACTCGTTCGTCACCGACAACCTCGACGAGACCATCGCCCTGCACCTCGAGCAGCGCTACGAGGACGGCTACGAGTACGCCTCGGGATGGTTCGACACCATCAGCGGCGGCGCCAAGCTGGGCCGTGGTTCGTTCAGCCGTGGTGATCTCGCGAGCTTCGACGAGCTGCCGGCGAAGTACCAGAAGGATCCGCTGAGCTTCAACAACAAGCCGCTGATCAGCCTGCCGAACATCTTCCCGCGGGGTCTGGCCAACAAGCTCGACTTCATGCTGGTCGGCGAGGCCTACTACCGGATCGGTTCCAACTCGCAGGGCAAGATCAAGAATCTGGCGCAGTTCTACCACATGCTCGACATCATCGGTGAGTGGAACAACGCCTACGGCCGTGGCGGCGGATTCACCCAGTACCAGTTCATCGTGCCGACCGGCAACGAGACCGAGTTCAAGCAGCTCATCATCGACATCCAGGCGTCGGGGAATGTCAGCTTCCTCAACGTGATCAAACTGTTCGGTGAGGGCAACAAGGCCCCGCTGAGCTTCCCGTTCGCCGGCTGGAACGTCTGCCTGGACTTCCCGGTCAAGCGCGGTCTGGCCGAGTTCCTCAACGACCTCGACCGTCGGGTGATGGAGATGGGCGGACGCCTCTACACCGCGAAGGACTCGCGGACCTCGGCGGCGAGCTTCCACAAGATGTACCCGCAGATCGACACCTGGATCGCCAAGCGCCGCGAGATCGACCCCACCGGGGTGTTCATGTCCGACATGGCACGCCGACTCGAACTCGCCTGACGCGCAACCGAAATCGACTCTCCTCCCTGAACAGACAGGACACCCATGCTCAACGCCGTAGGCGCCCCGCAATCGATCCTCATCCTCGGTGGCAGCTCCGAGATCGGCCTGGCCATCGCCGCCGAGTACCTCAAGCGCGGACCGGCCCGCGTGGTGCTGGCCGCCGTCCCCGGTGATCCCGCCGTCGACGCCGCCTCGGCCACCATCAAGCAGGCCGGTGCCACCGACGTCGAGGTCATCGACTTCGACGCGCTGGCCCCCGACACCCACCCGGCCGTCATCGAGAAGGCCTTCGCCAACGGCGACATCGACGTCGCGATCGTCGCCGCCGGTGTGCAGTTCGACGACGAGGCCGTGTGGCAGGACCAGGCCAAGGCCGTCACCGAGGTGACCATCAACTACACCGCCGCGGTGAGTGTCGGCGTGCTGCTCGGCGAGAAGCTGCGCAAGCAGGGCCACGGCCAGATCATCGCGATGAGTTCGGTTGCCGGTGAACGGGTCCGGCGTTCCAACTTCCTGTACGGCTCCACCAAGGCCGGCCTCGACGGCTTCTACCTCGGTCTCGGTGAGGCGCTGGCCGCCGACGGCATCGGTGTCCTCGTGGTGCGCCCGGGCCAGGTCCGCACCCGGCTGTCGGCGCACGTCGCCGAGGCCCCGCTGACGGTGAACAAGGAGGACGTCGGCCGGCTGGCCGTCGCCGCCGCCGACGCGCACAAGGAGATCGTGTGGGTGCCCGGCACGTTCCGCTACATCATGATGGTGCTGCGGCACATCCCGCGGAAGGTGTTCCGGAAGCTCCCGGTGTGATCAGGTGAATTCCACGGTGACCCGGCGCGGCCTCGATCCGCGTCTGACCACGCTGCTCGAACTCGTCGCCGCCGTCGTCGTCGCCGCGATCATCGGCCTCGTCGGCGTCAAGGTGATCGACACCGTCCAGTGGCCGGCGTTCAACTCGTCCAATGTGACGCGTGCGCTGACCACCGTCGGGCAGGTCATCGCGATCGCCTTCCTGCTGGTCGGAGCGATCGCCTACCGGTACGGGCGCAGTCGCTGGATCACCACACTGTGTTCGACGATCGGCGTGGCCGGCCTGGTCACGGTGACCCTCGGGATGCCGCTGGGTGCCACCCGGCTGTACCTGTTCGGGTTGTCGGTGGACCAGCAGTTCCGCACCGAGTACCTGACCCGGTTGACGTCGAGTCCGCGGCTGGCGGACATGACCTACATCGATCTGGCGCCCTACTATCCGGCCGGCTGGTTCTGGTGGGGAGGGCGTTACGCCGAGGCCACCGGTATGCCCGCCTGGGAGGCCTACAAGCCGTGGGCGATCCTGACCATCGCCATCGCCGCGGCGATCGCCGTGGTGTTGTGGAACCGGATGGTCGGCGGCGACCGGGGTGCGGCGATCGCGCTCGCGGTCACCGTGACCACCCTGATGTACGCCTCCCCCGAACCGTATGCGGCGGTGCTGGTGCTGATCGGCATCCCGATGCTGATCCCGATGCTGTACGCGCTGCGCGGACGCTCACGTCTGGCCGACGGTCCGACCGCTTCGCTCGCCGCGGGGACGAGTTGGGTGTCGGTGGTGGCGGTGGGCCTGATGTTGGGTCTGTGTGCCACCTTCTACACCCTCTATGCCGGCCTGTTCGCCGGTATCGCCGTGCTCATGGCGTTGGTGCTGATCGTCGACGCCTGGCGGCGGGCCGGGAACAAGGCGGTACCCGGCGACACCGTGATGCAGACCCGACGCGGCGCGGTTCTCGCCGTCCTCGTCCGGCTGGTCGTGATGGCCGTGGTCGCGATGGTGGTGGCGGCCCTGGTGTGGGCGCCGTATGTGCTCGACCGTCTGCGGAACGCCCCGGCCAGCGGTGGGACCGCCGAACACTACCTGCCCGAACGTGGCGCCCTGCTGCCCCTTCCGATGTTCCAGACCAATCTGATCGGGCTGATCACCTTGATCGGCCTGATCTGGATCCTGCTGCGCTTCCGCACCCGCACCATCGCCCTGGCGTTCGGGATCGCGGTGGTCGGCATCTACCTGTTCTGCCTGCTGTCGATGATCCGCACGGCGACCGGGTCGACCCTGCTGAGCTTCCGCCTCGACCCCATCCTGGTCGGGATCCTCGCCGCCGCAGGCGTGTTCGGTGTGGCCGAACTGTCGAGGTGGGCGGTGGGCAGATTCGGCGACATCCGGTTCGTGATCGGTGCGGTGGCCACCGCCGCCGCGATCACCCTGGCCCAGGGCATCCCCGGATACCTGTCGCACGAGATCACCACGGCCTACACCGACACCGACGGCTACGGTGAGCGTGCCGACCAGCGGCCGGCCGGTGCGGAATCGTTCTATCCGCAACTGCGGCACCTGATCGAGCAGCAGACCGGGCGGCCCGACACCGAGAACATCGTGCTCACCGCCGACTACGGCTTCCTGTCGATCTACCCGTTCTGGGGATTCCAGGGCCTCACCTCGCATTACGCGAACCCGTTGGCCGAGTTCGACAAACGTGCCGCCACCATCTCCGCCTGGTCGGAGGCGACCAGTGCCGACGACCTGATCGGCCGGATCGACCGCTCGCCGTGGCCGGCCCCGAATGTGTTCTTGTTCCGCTACGCCGCCGACGGATACACGCTGCGGCTGGCCGAGGACGTCTATCCCAACGATCCGAACGTCAAGCGCTACACGGTGACCTTCGACCGCACATTGTTCGACGACCCCCGGTTCGAGGTCACCGAGGTCGGTCCGTTCGTCCTGGTAGTCCGGAAGTAGGTACTCGCCATGTCCCGCAACGATTTCGAGATCAGTTCGGTGACCGGTGCGTCGTCGACGGCACATCTGGTGTCGACGCCGGCGGTGAACTGGGTGATCCTGCAGGACGATTCGGGTCTGACCCTGATCGACGGCGGCTACCCCGGACAGGCAGGAGCGGTGGTGGAATCGATCTGGCGGATCGGCGGATCACCGTCGGACATCCGCGGGGCGCTGCTCACCCACGCGCACGTCGACCATCTCGGTGGTCTCGCGAAACTGGCGGAGCAGCATGGTTTCCCGGTGTATGCCGATCCGGACGAGGTGGGTCATGCCCGCCGCGACTACCTGCAGCAGGCCACCCCGGCCGGCATCGCGGCGATCGCCTACCGGCCCCGCGTACTGCGGTGGCTGGCGATGGTCACCCCGCTCGGCGTGCTGAGTCATGCCGGGATCGACGCCACACAGCCCTTCCCCGACCCGTTCGACCTGCCCGGAGCACCGAAACCGGTCGCCGCCCACGGTCATACCGACGGCCACAGCGCCTACCTCGTCGCCGACGGTCAGGTCTTGGTGTCGGGGGATGCGTTGGTCAGCGACCATCCGATCTCGGCGGTGTCGGGGTGTCAGTGCCTTCCTGATGTGTTCCAGCACGACGTCCCCACCGCTCGCCGCACCATCGAGGAGTTCACCCGCCTCGACGCCTCCGTCCTGTTCCCCGGGCATGGACCACGCGTGGACGGCTCGGTTGCGGAGATGGCCCGCACGGCGCTGAACCGCTGAGCACGACTACTGATCGAACATCAACTCTCCGTTGGTGGTTGAGCCGACGAGGAGCGCAGCGACAAGTCGAGTCGAAACCCCCGCCGGCCGACCTCGCCAACATGACCACCACCAAAGTGGACACCACCCAACGG
>NZ_BCNF01000119.1 GCF_001485495.1 Gordonia desulfuricans NBRC 100010
CGGCTCAACCTGAATCCACCGATCCAGATGGAAAAACCTGGGCCCGAAACGGCGTGGGAAACACGAAATGCCCTGTCCGAGTGTGAGAATCAGACTTATCGAAGGTTCGACCCACACACAAAGAAAGGGCATCTCGCAGATGCGATCCTGCCACACCTTGCCGGTAAAGTCAGCATCATTCGATGACCGCAACCTGATCGGGCCGGCCGGGGTGGTACCGGTGATGCGTCTGGCCCAAACGTGTGGCCTGCAAGAACTCGGCGATCAGTGGTTGACCATCCCCACCGATACCGGGGCCAACGCCGGCCGGAAACTCTCAGCAATCGTGATGGGCATGGTGATGGGCGCCGACACCATCGACGGATTGTCGATCATCGGCCACGGCGGGATGGGCACGATCTACGGCCACACCCACGCCCCGTCCACCCTGGGCACGTTTCTGCGGGCCTGTACCCGCGGCACGGTCGCCCAGTACGAGGCGATCGCCACCCGCCTGTTGGCCGGCCTGATCGAACACACCCACCTCCTCAACCCTGCTGGTGAACGGGTACTGGTCGATCTCGACGACACCATCAACCAGTGTTACGGCCACCAGAAACAAGGCGCGAAATACGGCTACAGCGGGGTCCGTGGGATCAACGCCCTCATGGTGACGGCCACCACCGCCGATCGGGCCCCGATCATCCTCGGTCACCGCCTGCGGGGCGGGTCGTGTAACTCGGTGCGCGGAGCCGCCGACCTGTTGACCCGATCGTTGAACACCCTGCGTCGGGCGTGGCCGGCCGGACGAGAGGTGCCGGTGTTGGTGCGGGGTGATTCCGCGTTCTACTCCCACGACCTGGTCGCCGCAGCCCACCGGGCTGGGGCGCAGGTGTCGTTGACGGTGCGGTTGTACAGCAACGTGACGACCGCGATCTCCACGATCGATGACTCGGCATGGACCACGATCACCCTGGCCAACCCCACCCAGGTTGGTACAGACGGGCAGCTGGTGCGTACCGCCGAGGTGGCCGAGGTTCCCTTCGACGGGTTCGTCGGTAAACCCTCCACACCGGTCAAACCCGGGCGTACCCGGGCCCCGATTCCGGGTCGGTTGATCGTGCGGCGGGTCCTGGCCCTCAATCCTGATGGTGACTCGTTGTTCGATGTGTATCGTCACCATGCGTTCTTCACCACCGACATGACCACCGACAAAGTCGTCGCTGATCGTGTGCACCGTCATCACGCGATCATCGAGCAGGTCCATGCCGATCTGAAGGCGTCGGCGATGGCCCACATGCCCTCGGGGAAGTTCTCTGCCAACGCCGCGTGGTTGGCGTGTGCGGTGATGGCGTTCAACCTCACCCGGGCAGCGGCCACCGTGGCCGGTGGATCATTGATGCGTGCGACCACGACCACGATCCGGCGTGCGTTGATCGGGGTACCGGCGCGGATTTCGTCGTCGGCACGTCGTTTGTCGTTACATCTACCGGTTGGGTGGCCCTGGGAAGTGGAGTGGAATCGGTTGTATGCCAATACTGTTCATTGAAATCCTGGTGTTTGACCTGACCATTCGGCCGTGTGTGGCCCTGATCTGAAACCTGGTGAAACAGGCCGACGTTGGAGATCGGCGGTACACACGTGTCTTTATCGGGTTGGTATCGGGGTCAAGGGCTCCAACATCATTCATCCGACCGTTGAAACCCGATCGGTGGATTCAGGCTCAATCGACGTAGTTGGTGCGCGGCACTCGTCGCTACGCTCCTCATCGGCTCAATCACCCACAGCCACACGATGGTTGAGCAGGCCGTCCTCGCACAGCGAGGCCGACCGTCCACGGCACGCGACGATGGAGTCGGCGCCGACAAACACCGTTGTCTCACAGTGAGACGTATGTGAGCCACGTCACGCGATTGTATGAATGCGCCTGAAGTCCACCCGGTCGGCAGCCCCGCCGGCTTCATCTGAGGAGGCGCACATTGAGCAGGCAGAGCTTGACCAAAGCCCATGCGAAGATCACCGAGTTGTCGTGGGAGCCCACCTTCGCCACCCCCGCCACCCGGTTCGGCACCGATTACACCTTCGAGAAGGCCCCCAAGAAGGACCCGCTCAAGCAGATCATGCGGTCCTACTTCCCGATGGAGGAGGAGAAGGACAACCGTGTCTACGGCGCCATGGACGGCGCGGTCCGCGGCAACATGTTCCGGCAGGTCCAGGAACGGTGGCTGGAGTGGCAGAAGCTGTTCCTGTCGATCATCCCGTTCCCGGAGATCTCGGCGGCCCGCGCGATGCCGATGGCCATCGACGCGGTCCCCAACCCGGAGATCCACAACGGTCTTGCGGTGCAGATGATCGACGAGGTCCGCCACTCGACGATCCAGATGAATCTCAAGAAGCTGTACATGAACAACTACATCGACCCGGCCGGTTTCGACATCACCGAGAAGGCCTTCGCCAACAACTATGCGGGCACCATCGGCCGGCAGTTCGGTGAGGGTTTCATCACCGGTGACGCGATCACCGCGGCCAACATCTATCTCACCGTCGTCGCCGAGACCGCCTTCACCAACACCTTGTTCGTCGCGATGCCCGACGAGGCCGCGGCCAACGGCGACTACCTGCTGCCCACGGTGTTCCATTCGGTACAGTCCGACGAGTCGCGCCACATCTCCAACGGCTACTCGATCCTGCTCATGGCACTCGCCGACGAGCGCAACCGTCCGCTGCTCGAACGCGACCTGCGCTACGCCTGGTGGAACAACCACTGTGTGGTGGATGCCGCGATCGGCACGTTCATCGAGTACGGCACCAAGGACCGCCGCAAGGACCGAGAGTCCTATGCGGAGATGTGGCGTCGCTGGATCTACGACGACTACTACCGCAGTTACCTTCTGCCACTGGAGAAGTACGGCCTGACCATCCCGCACGACCTGGTCGAGGAGGCCTGGAACCGGATCGTCAACAAGCACTACGTCCACGAGGTGGCCCGCTTCTTCGCCACCGGCTGGCCGGTCAACTACTGGCGGATCGACGCGATGACCGACGCCGACTTCGAGTGGTTCGAGGAGAAGTATCCCGGCTGGTACAACAAGTTCGGGCGCTGGTGGGAGGCCTACAACCGCCTCGCCTACCCGGGTCGTAACAAGCCGATCGCCTTCGAGGAGGTCGACTACGAGTACCCGCACCGGTGCTGGACGTGCATGGTTCCGTGCCTGATCCGCGAGGACACGGTGATGGACAAGGTCGACGGCCAGTGGCGGACCTACTGTTCGGAGACCTGCGCCTGGACCGACAAGGTGGCCTTCCGTGGCGAGTACGAGGGTCGTGAGACGCCGAACATGGGTCGGCTCACCGGCTTCCGCGAATGGGAGACCCTGCATCATGGCAAGGATCTCGCCGATGTCATCACCGATCTCGGCTATGTCCGCGACGACGGACAGACGCTGATCGGTCAGCCCCACCTGAATCTGGATCCCGACAAGATGTGGAAGCTCGACGACATCCGCGGCATCACCTTCAACAGCCCCAACGTGCTGCTGAACGAGATGGGCGACGCCGAGCGCGAGGCCTACATGGCGGCCTATCGGGCCAACCGCAACGGTGCCGTGCCGGCCTGACGCCGACCACCGCACCGCACCCGGCGCCGGCCGGGCGACCACTCACCGACACCTCCGCGTCGGTGAGTGGTCGGGGCCGGCGCGCCCACATCCCGGAGATCCCACACCCGTAGGAGACATCGTGGCCGACTCCCACCGCATCACCTTCGAACCCGTCGACATCGAGATGGAGGTCGACGAGGACGAGACCATCCTCGACGCCGCCTTCCGGCAGGGCATCCACCTGATGCACGGCTGCCGCGAGGGCCAGTGTTCGGCCTGCAAATCCTTTGTCCTCGACGGCGACATCCAGATGGACGACTATTCGACGTTCGCCTGCAACGACGCCGAGACCGAGGAGGGATATGTCCTGCTGTGCCGTTCGTATGCCTACGGCGACTGCGAGATCGAACTGCTCAACTTCGACGAGGACGAGTTGCTCGGCGGTGCCCCGATCCAGGACATCACCACCACCGTCACCGCGATCGAACCGATGACCGCAGACATCGTGTCGCTGCAACTGCAGGTGTCCGGGACCGACGGATTCCAGTTCAAGGCCGGACAATACGTCGATCTGAGGATTCCCGGCACCGATCACACACGGTCGTTCTCACTCGCCACCACGCCGGCCACCCCGGACCGGCTCGAATTCCTGATCAAGAAGTACCCGGGTGGGTTGTTCGCCGGAATCCTCGACAGCACACTGCAAGTCGGTGACGAGATCGGTCTGACCGGACCGTTCGGGAACTTCACCGTCAAGGACGGCCGGGTCCTGCCGATCGTGGCAATCGGCGGCGGAGCGGGCATGGCCCCGGTACTGTCGCTGCTACGGCATGCCGCACAGACCGGCCTGTCCCGACCGATGCATTTCTACTACGGTGCACGCACCGCGGCAGATCTGTTCTATCTCGACGAGATCGTCTCTCTCGGTGCACAACTCGAGACCTTCTCGTTCACCGCGTGTCTGTCGGAGTGCGCCGACGACGCCCCGGCCGGGATCACCGTGGAAAGCGGCAACGTCACCGACATCGTCGCCCGCACCCAACCCGACCTGGCCCGTACCGAGGTGTACTTCTGCGGTCCCCCACCCATGGTGGACGCCGCCCTGGCCCTGGCCGATTCCGCCGGGGTGCCCAAGGACCAGGTTTTCTTCGACAAGTTCAACAGCCCGGCGTTCTCCACCCCCGCCGTCTGACCCAGCCCCGCGATCACCGGCACCAGCCATCACCGGTGATCACCGAAGAGAAGGAACGAAAGGCATGTCTGCACCAGCACAGCCGCGGGAGCGCAGCTTCCCCTCCATCGAGTTCACCGACGCCGAGGCCGGCGCCGCGGTGTTCCCGAGTTCCACCAGCCGCAGGTACAGCTACTACACCCCGGCCCGCAAGCGGTCCACCATGTACGAGGACGTCACCGTCGACGTCCAGCCCGATCCCGAACGTCACCTGACCCAGGGCTGGATCTACGGCTTCGGGGACGGCCCCGGCGGCTACCCCAAGGAGTGGACCGTCGCCCGCTCGAGCAACTGGCATGCCTTCCTCGACCCCAACGAGGAGTGGGACCAGACCATCTACCGCAACAACTCTGCGGTGGTGCACCAGGTGGACCTGTGCCTGCAGAACGCCAAGCGGGCACGTGCCTATGACTCGTGGAATGCGCCGTGGCTCAAGTTCATCGAACGCCATCTCGGTGCCTGGATGCACGCCGAGAACGGCCTGGCGCTGCATGTGTTCACCTCGATCCAACGGTCGGGGCCGACCAACATGATCAACACCGCGGTCGCGGTGAACGCCGCCCACAAGCTGCGGTTCGCCCAGGATCTGGCCCTCTACAACCTCGACATCTCCGAGGCCGAGGACGGATTCGACGGCTCGGCACACCGCGACACCTGGATGAATGCCCCGGAGTGGCAAGGGGTCCGGGAGACGGTGGAACGGTTGACCGCGGTCGGCGACTGGTGCCAGCTGCTGTTCGCCTCCAACATCGTCTTCGAGCAGCTCGTCGGCTCCCTGTTCCGCTCGGAGCTGGTCATGCAGGTGGCCGCACCCAACGGCGACTACATCACCCCGACCATCGTCGGCACCGGCGAGTACGACTACGACCGCGACCTGGCCTACACCCGCAACCTGTTCCGGATGCTCGCGCGGGACGAGGAGTTCGGCCAGGCCAACCGGGAACTGTTCGGCGAGTGGATGTCGGAATGGGTTCCCCGTTGCCTGGACGCCGCCCGTGCGCTGCAACCGATCTGGTCGCAGCCGGCCGACAAGTCGGTGACCTTCGCCGCCAGCCTCGACGCCGCCACCGCCAAGTTCCGCAGCGTCCTGGAATCCATCGAAACCGAGATCCCCGAGGAGTTGAACCAGTGAGCACCATGCAGTTCGGCGCACAGACCGAGTTCTCCAACATGTGCGGAGTGACGCTCATGAACACCCCGATCGGCCGGGTCGTCGCCGATGTCATGGGGGCCAAGGAGGGCGTCTCCCTCACCGAGTACCCGTCGATGATCCGGGTGGACGGGGTCAACCGCCTCGACTTCGACTACGACGAGCTCACCGACGCCCTCGGACAGGACTTCGACGGCTCGATCTTCGAGGAGATCAGCTCCACCCACTACGGACGGATGGTCCACCTCGACGACCGGACCATGCTGTTCGCCAGCCCGGAGGACGCCGCGGAGTTCATCGGCTTCGACCTCACCGCCTCCTCCTGAGACCACGCCGCCGGGACTGCGCCCCCACGGTCCCGGCGGCGTCTTCCACCCCCGAAGAACCACCCCCGCACAACCCGCACCACCAGCCCAGCCCAAACAGCACCACCACAGCCCAACAGCGCCATCGCTGCCATCGGAGAAAGCGAGCGAGAGATGTACGAGAAGAACGGCGAGCAGTACTTCATCGTCGATGCCCATGTGCACCTGTGGGACGGACGCGAGGCCAACCAGCGCAACATCCACGGCAAGCAGTTCATCGACTGCTTCTACGACTATCACCGCAATCTCAGCCCCGAGAACGAGGTCTGGGACTACGACACCTACTGCTACTACGGCCCCGACCGCCTCATGCGCGACCTGTTCGAGGACGGCCCCGCCGACCACGCCATCTTCCAGGCGACCATCCTGAAGGACTTCTACGTCAACGGATTCGCCCAGGTCGACGACTCGCTCAAGCTTGCCGCCGACAACCCGGACAAGCTCACCTACAACCACGCCTACGATCCGCGTGACGGCGAGGACGGCCTGGTACAGCTGCGCAAGGACGCCGACGCGATGCAGCTCAAGGGGGTCAAGCTCTACACCGCCGAATGGCACGGCGACTCCCGCGGTTACAAACTCGACGACCACTGGTCGCGGCGCTACCTCGAGGAGTGCATCAACCTCGGGATCACCAACGTCCACGTCCACAAGGGCCCCACCATCCGCCCGCTCGACCGGGACTCCTTCGACGTCGCCGACGTCGACAAGGTCGCCACCGACTACACCGAGCTCAACTTCATCATCGAGCACGTCGGCCTGCCCCGGCTGGAGGACTTCTGCTGGATCGCCACCCAGGAGTCCAACGTCTACGGCGGTCTGGCCGTGGCGATCCCGTTCATCCACACCCGCCCCCGGTACTTCGCCCAGATCATCGGCGAGCTCATGTACTGGATCGGCGAGGACAAGATCCTGTTCTCCAGCGACTACGCCCTGTGGACCCCGCAGTGGCTCGTCGAGAAGTTCGTGGACTTCCAGATCCCCGAGGACATGACCGAGTACGCCCCGCTCACCACCGAGGCCAAGAAGAAGATCCTCGGCCTCAATGCGGCGAACCTGTACCCGCACATCGAGGTTCCCGACCATCTGCGGCTGCCGGGCGAGAATCCCGATCCCGGTGCGGAGGTGGCGGCCGGCGCGCCGGAGGCGGTGACCGCATGACCGCCCTCATCGACCGGGGCCGTGACCCCGCCGGTACCGCCGATCCGGCACATCCCTCCGACACGGCCGTCGCCCTCACCGACGCCGTGATGTCCGCCCTCGACACCGTGTCCGATCCGGAGCTCGACCAACCGATCACCGAGTTGCGTTTCGTCCGTTCGGTTCTCGTCGACGACGAGGGGGTGACCGTACACCTGCGGCTGCCGACGTCGTTCTGTTCCCCGAACTTCGCCTATCTGATGTGTTCGGATGCACTGGACGCACTCGAGGACATCGACGGCATCGGCCGGGTGCAGGTGATGCTCGACGACCACCACGATTCGGACAAGATCAACGCGGGTCTGGCGGCCCATGCAGGTTACAAGGGCACGTTCACCGTCGAGGCCGAGCAGGATCTCGACGAACTGCGGATGACGTTCCTGCGCAAGGCCCACACGGCCGCGATGGAACGCGCGGTGAGCCCGCTGATCGCCGCCGGCACCACCTGCGTCGACGACTGTGCGCAGCTGCTGCTGCGGGATCTGCCGGAGAACCCCGCCAAGGTCGCGCTGCTGCGCCGGCGCGTGCAGATCGGACTCGGCGTCTGCCCCAACTGCCGGGTGGTGGTCGACGAGGACGGCAGTCCCCTTCCCGCCGAGGCCATCCCGATGCGCCTGCGATTCGCCCGGTCGGTGCGGATCTCGATGGAGGGCAACGGCCACTTCTGCCGGGGGCTGCTGGCCACCCGCTATGCCGACGACACCGACTGCGACGGCACCTCCGGACCGGTGGTCACCGATCTGCGGATGCTGCCCATGCCCACCACGCGCACCGCACACACCCCGGAACCGGCCACCCCCGGCGCCCACACCGGAGTCCCGGACCCACACACAGAGAGGTCAGCATCATGAGAGCCGTCCAGGTGGTCGGATACCACGACAAGTTGCAGCTCAACGAGGTCCCCGACCCGCAGATCACCGGACCGTTCGACGTGATCGTCCGGATCGGCGGTGCCGGTGTGTGCCGCACCGACCTGCACATCCTGGAAGGCCAATGGGAGGCCAAATCCGGTGTCGCCCTGCCCTACACGATCGGCCACGAGAACGCCGGCCGGGTGGAGGCGATCGGCGACGAGGTCACCAACGTCGCCGTGGGCGACAAGGTGATCCTGCATCCGCTGATCACGTGCGGGCTGTGCCGGGCGTGCCGCGCCGGTGACGACGTGCACTGCGAGAACAGCAAGTTCCCCGGTATCGACACCGACGGCGGATACGCCGAGTTCCTGAAGACGTCGGCGCGCAGCGTGGTCCGGATCGACGACTCGCTCGAACCGGCCGACGTCGCGGCCCTCGCCGACGCCGGACTCACCGCCTATCACGCGGCCGCCAAGGTCGCCCGGATGACCCGGCCGGGCGACACGTGTGTGGTGATCGGCGCAGGTGGACTGGGGCACATCGGAATCCAGGTCCTGGCCGCCATCTCGGGGGTCCGGATCGTGGTGGTCGACCGCAACCCCGACGCCGTCGCCCTGGCCGTCGAGGTGGGTGCGCACGTCGGGATCACCGCCCCCGCCGGCGAGAGCGAGGCGAACGGCCCGGTGGAACAGGTCCTCGAGCTGACCGGCGGGCACGGTGCGGAGGCGGTGCTCGACTTCGTCGGCGAGGGCGGGGCGACCGCCGAGGGCGTGGCGATGCTGCGACGGGCCGGCAACTACTTCGTGGTCGGCTACGGCGAGAACATCGACGTCCCCACCATCGACATCATCTCCACCGAGATCAACTTCATCGGCAACCTGGTCGGCTCCTACAACGATCTGAACGAGCTGATGATCCTCGCCGCGCAGGGAAAGGTGAAGCTGCACACCGTGACCTATCGCCTCGACGACTTCCAGCAGGCGCTCGACGATCTCGACGCGGGCCGGGTCAGGGGGCGCGCCATCCTGATCCCCTGACCGTAGTCCACCCGATCATCAGTCCACCAGATCATCAGTCCACCCGATCATCGTCACTCGATCCCGCCCGGCGCCGGCACATCCGGCCTCGCGGACCCACTCGGAGAACCACACCTTCCCCACCGGGAAGCACCAGAAAGGTTGGAGAACATGGCCAAGGAGTTGCGCTACAACGCCGAAGCGCGGCTGCGACTGGAGCGGGGCGTCAACGCCCTCGCCGACGCGGTCAAGGTGACATTGGGCCCGAAGGGCCGGAATGCGGTGCTGGAGAAGCTGACCGGACCACCGACCATCACCAACGACGGTGTGACGATCGCCCGTGAGATCCAGCTGCGCGATCCGTTTGCCAACATGGGTGCCCAGCTGGTCAAGGAGGTGGCGATGAAGACCAACGGAGCGGTCGGCGACGGCACCACCACCGCCACCGTCCTCGCCCAGGCGATGGTGCGGGAGGGATTGCGCGCGGTCGACCAGGGCGCCAACCCGATGCGGGTGCGTCGCGGGATCGAACGTGCGGTGGCCGCGGTCGTGGAGTCCCTGGGTTCCCAGGCGGTCCAGATCGGCGGCCGCTCGGATCTGGAGCGGATCGCCGGACTGGCCGCCAGCGACGACGAGGTGATCGGCGAGGTGATCGCCACCGCCGTCGAACACGTCGGCAAGAACGGGGTGATCACCACCGAGGAGAGCGACACCATCGGTCTCGCCGTCGACGTGGTGGACGGCATCGAGTTCGACCACGGCTACATCTCCGGCTACATGGTCACCGACCACGACCGGATGGAGGCCGTCCTCGACAATCCGGTGGTGCTGCTGACCAACAAGAAGATCACCGGCGTGCAGGAGATCATGCCGACGATCGAGGTGGCCAAGCGTGCCGACCGTCCGCTGCTCGTGCTCGCCGAGGAGGTCGACGGGCCCGCGTTGCAGCTGCTCGTCGGCGGCAACATGCACAAGACGATGCAGTCGGTCGTGGTGCGCGCACCGGGATTCGGGCATCGGCGGGTGGCCGAGCTGGAGGATCTCGCGGTCGCGCTCGGCGGGCATGTGATCGCCCGCGACACCGGGATCGAACTCACCGAGGTGAGCATCGACCACCTGGGCACCTGCGATCGGGTGACGGTCACCGAGAACCAGACCACCCTGGTCGGCGCCCACGGCGAGCAGTCGCTGGTCGACGCCCGGGTCCGGCATCTGCAGGCACAGCTGGACCGCGCGCGGATCGACGCCGACCGCGACAGCCTGGAACTGCGGATGGCCCGGCTCACCGGTCGCGTCGCGGTGATCCGGGTGGGCGGGGTGACCAGCGTCGAACTCAAGGAACGCATGCTCCGCGTGGAGGACGCGCTCGCGGCCACCCGCGCCGCGGTGGAGGAGGGCATCGTCTCCGGCGGCGGCACCGCCCTCGCCCAGGCGCACCGGGTGCTGACCCCACTGGAGGCCACCGGTGACGAGCAGGTGGGCATCCAGGTGGTCCGCAACTCGCTCGCCGAACCGCTGCGGTGGATCGCCACCAACGCCGGCTTCGACGGCGACGAAGTGGTGGAGGTGGTCGGCGAGCTCCCCCTCGGCCACGGCTTCAACGCGCTGACCGGCCGCTACGGCGACATGTTCGACGAGGGGGTGATAGATCCGTGCAAGGTCACCAAGGCCGCACTCGTCAGTGCCGCGTCGATCGCCGCACTGCTGATCACCACCGAGACGGCGATCGTCGAGGAGGTGGCCGGCAATCCCGGCGCGATCCCCGCCCCCGGTTTCGGTGATCTGGCCGAGGGGATGGTCCGTCCCTCCAACATCTACTGATCGACGGCGGGGGACCGGACTCGTCAGCCACCGGTCCGGCCACGATCTGGGCCGGTCACGATCCGGGCGACTCCGACGCCCACGGCGTTGATCGTGACCGGCCCTCCCCCGTACACTCGGACCAGATGTGAGACCCACATCACACAGGAGTCGTTTGCTCGGTGACCTCACAGCCCATCACCCCGACCGTCCACCGACGGGTGTCGTCCACACCTCCCGCGATCGCGCGTGCGCGGGAGGACTTCCTCGCCGACAACCGTCTCGATGATGCCGTCCGTGACCCGATCTCCACGTCATGGCAGCGGTCACGCGCCTTCAACGTCGACGCCGACCGTCTGCAGTTGCCGTTCGTCCGCGAACCCAACCTGGAGAGCCCCCTGGTCAGCGCCGCGCAGCCGGTCATCGACCAGCTCGCCGACGATCTGGCGGCCGAACCGGTCAGCATCGTCCTGACCTCCCCGGACGGCATGGTCTTGTCCCGGACCACGGCACACCGCCGGCTGCGTACCCTGCTCGACGACGTGAGTCTCGCCCCCGGTTACTGCTACAGCGAGGAGTTCGTCGGCACCAACGGGATCGGCACCGCGCTGGAGAGCCGGCAGCCGACCCTCGTGATCGGGGCCGAACACTACGCCGAGGCCCTCAACCGGCTCTCGTGTGCCGGTGTCCCGATCGTGCACCCGATCTCGGGCGCGGTGGTCGGTGCACTCGACCTCACCTGCACCGAGGAGCATCCGTCGAGCCTGCTGCTGTCGCTGGCCAAGTCGGCGACCTCGCAGATCGTGCAACGGATGCTCTCCCAGGCCAGTGAACGCGAATCGCGGCTGCTCAACGCCTACCTCGCATCGTGTCGCCGGGCGCCGCAGACCATGGTGCTCGGGATCGCCGGCGACGTGGTGCTGATGAACCGCAGGCTGCGCCACAGCGTCGACGCCGCCGACCAGCTCACCCTGCTCGAGTGTGCCGTCGACCCCTCGCCCGGACCCGCGGGCAGCCGGATCGGCACGCTGCCCTCCGGCCGGGTCGCCCGGCTGACCCCGGTGACCGATCACTGCGATCCCGAGGGCCAGGTGTCGGTGTTCCGGGTGCACCTCGTCGATCCGGGTCCGACGCCACCGTCGGCGCCGGTCCGCACCGAGGACTCCGTCCTGCCCGGCATGGTGGGCCGCAGTTCGTCGTGGCGGCAGTGCTGTGCGCGCGTCGTCGGACATGTCCGCGCCGGACAGTGGATCGCGGTGTCGGGGGAGGCCGGATCGGGCCGCACGGCGATCCTGCGTGCAGCCGCAGAACGCCTGCTGCCCAACACTGTCCGGGTGTTCGCCGCCGAGGACTTCGATTCCGACGACACCGTCGACGCACTGGCCGCCGAGCTCGAGCGGGACGGTTTCGGGGTGATCATCCGGGATCTGGACCGCCTCTCCCCGCAGACGCAGGAGGCCATCGCCGACCTGCTGCCCGGCCGTGAGCATGCCGGTCTCCTCGGCGTGACGACCCAGGCCGCACATGGCGATCCGTCGTCGATGCTGCTCCCGTTCTTCGGTCACACGGTGGAGGTCCCGCCGCTGCGGCACCGGATCGAGGACCTGCACGAGCTGGTGCCGACCCTGTTGCGGCAGTTGACCCGTGGCCGTGAACTCACCGTGGCCCGCGAGGCGATGACGGTGCTCGGCAAGTACTCGTGGCCGGGCAACGTGGCCGAGTTGCGCCAGACGCTGCGCGAGGTGGTCACCCATCAACGGTCGGGGGTGATCGGCGTGGGGCAGTTGCCGCCGAGGCGCCGCACCACCGGACGCCACACCCTCACCCGTATCCAGGCCCTCGAACGCGACGCGATCGTGCGCAGCCTGGAGGAGAACGGCAACAGCAAGGCGGCCGCCGCCGAGGCGCTCGGCATCTCCCGGGCGACGGTGTACCGCAAGATCAAGGAGTTCGGGATCGTCACCTGACCCCGTGCGAGGCGTGGCACGACCACCGCTAATATAAATGACAACCACTTTCACTAAGGAGTTGTCATGAAGGTTCGTTCCTCCCTCCGCTCACTGAAGAAGCAGCCGGGTTCACAGGTCGTGCGCCGCCGTGGACGCGTCTTCGTCATCAACAAGGGGAACCCCCGTTTCAAGGCACGTCAGGGCTGAGGGTTCACACTTCGTGAATCAGGCAAACGGTCTACCGTCGGATGGGTGGACATCGACGATCAGCGGGCCTCCCTGTGTGCGGCAGCCCATCAACTCGCCGCCGCCGGGCTCGCGACCGGGACCAGCGGCAACCTGTCGGTGCGCGTCGGCGACCAGGTGCTGATCACCCCGTCGGACTCACGGCTGAAGTCGCTCGATCCCGAGCAGCTGGTGGTGGTCGATCTCGACGGCACGGTGTCCGTGCCGACCCGGTACCGCCCGAACTCCGAGCTGCACATCCACCTCGGCATCTACCGCACCTCGTCGGTCGCCGCGGTGGCGCACGCCCATCCGGCGTCGTCGGTGGCCGTGGCCAACATCGTCGACGAACTGCCGCCGATCCACTACGCCGCGGCCACCATCGGCGGATCGGTGCGAGTGGCCCCGTATGCGGTCTTCGGCAGCACCGAGCTCAGCGAGGTCATCCAGGTCGCACTCTACGAGCGCACCGCGGCGCTGATGCGTAACCACGGGTCGGTGGCCGTCGGCGGAACCATCGAAACCGCCTGCGACAACCTCGAACTCGTGGAGTGGCTCTCGGATGTGTACCTGCGTTCGGTGGGCGGGGGCACACCCGCCGTCCTCGACGGCGCCGCACTCACCGAGGTGGTCGCCGCCGGCGCCCGCCGCCACTACACCCCGTTCCCCGGACGGAATCGGTAACCCCGTCCGATACCGACGCCCTCACCCAGAGCGCGCGGATCCGCCGACGATCCGCTCGGCCGTGCGGGCATAGGCCTGCCCCAGCGCGACCGGATCCCGGTGTGCGCGACTGGGAAACCATCGGCACACGTCGACGCACAGCGACGAGATGGCGAGCACCGCGTCGTCGGTGTCGTCGACGGTGAACTCCCCCGTCTCGGCACCCCCGCGCACGATCTCGTCGAGCCGCGCGGTGATCTCCCGGCGCAGCCCCGCGATGACGCGGAAATGATCGGGGGTCAGGGCGCGCATCTCGTACTGCACCACCCGGGCGAGCGCGTGATGCTCGGCCTGCCAGCCGGCGAAGGCCGCAACCACCAGCCGCAGGCGATCCCGGTAGGTCCCGGCCGGGTCGTCGACCGCGGCGATCGCATCGTTGACCTGATGATGACCCTCCAGTGCGATCGAGTAGAGCAGTTCCTCTTTGGACCGGAAGTGCGGATACATCGCCGCAGCACTCATGTTGAGCCGCGCCGTGATCTGACGCGTCGAGGTCCCGGCGTAGCCGTGCTCGGCGAAGGACTCGATCGCCGCGTCGCGGATACGTTGCGCCGCAGCAGATCCGGCCGCACCGGACCGACCCGGTCCGGCATTGCGCACCTCGGTCACCCGACCACCTCCCTCGTCCCGACCCCTGCGTCGGCATCGGCATGGTTGACGTCACACCACCGTCGAGGCAGTATAAGCGAGTGCTCATAAAATGAGCACTCGCTTAGGAAACGCATCACCCTCGGAGGAGAGTCATGGCCGACGCCCTGTCCCGTCGCGATCTGGAGTTCCTGCTCTACGAATGGCTCGACGTCGAATCGCTGACCACCCGGCCGCGCTTCGCCGAACACTCCAAAGAGACCTTCGACGCAGTCCTCGAGCTCTCCGCCGACATCGCGACCAGCCGCTTCGCGCCGGTCAACCACCTCGGCGACGCCAACGAGCCCTACGTCGGCGACGACGGACGCGTCGTCCTCCCCGAGGAGATCACCTCCGGGATCACCGAATTCCTCAAGGCCGGGCTGATCGCCGGCACCTTCGACGAAGAACTCGGCGGCATGCAGCTGCCGGCCGTCGTCGCCCGCGCCTCCCAGGCCTGGTTCCAGGCCGCCAACGCCGCGATGTCGTCGTATGCCTTCCTCTCGATCGGCAACGCCAACCTGCTCACCGAGTACGGCACCCCCGAACAGATCGACACCTGGGTCAAACCCATCGTCGAAGGCCGCTACTTCGGCACCATGTGCCTGTCCGAGCCGCAGGCCGGCTCCTCACTCGCCGACATCACCACCAAGGCCGTCCCCGCCGACGACGGCACCTACCGCATCACCGGCACCAAGATGTGGATCTCCGCCGGCGACCACGAGATCGGCGAGAACATCGTGCATCTCGTGCTGGCCAAGGCACCCGGCGGCGGCCCCGGCGTCAAGGGCATCTCGCTGTTCATCGTCCCCAAGTTCCTGCCCGACGGCACCCGCAACGACGTCGCCCTGGTCGGCCTCAACCACAAGATGGGCAACCGCGCGACCACCAACTGCCTGCTCAACTTCGGCGACGGCACCTTCGCGCCGCCCGCTCACTCCGTTCCCGGCGCGGTCGGCTACCTCGTCGGCGAAGAGCACCAAGGCCTCTCCTACATGTTCCACATGATGAACGAGGCGCGGATCGGTGTCGGCTTCCTGGCCACCACGATCGGCTACGCCGGCTACCTGGCCTCCCTCGAATACGCCAAGGTGCGCACCCAGGGGCGCCCCGTGGACCAGAAGGACCCCGAGTCCAAGCCGATCCCGATCATCGAACACGCCGACGTCAAGCGCATGCTGCTGGCCCAGAAGTCCTACGTCGAGGGCGCCCTGGCACTCGGGCTCTACTGCAGCAAGCTCGTCGACCTGCAGCAGACCGGTGACGACGCCGAACGTGAGCGCGCCGGCCTCTTGCTCGACGTACTCACCCCGATCACCAAGTCGTGGCCGTCGCAGTGGTGCCTGGAGGCCAACAACCTCGCGATCCAGGTGCACGGCGGCTACGGCTACACCCGCGAGTTCCCGGTGGAGCAGTACTATCGCGACAACCGGCTCAACCCGATCCACGAGGGTGCGCACGGCATCCACGGCCTGGACCTGTTGGGCCGCAAGGTGATCATGCGCGGTGGCGCGGGCTTGCAACTGCTGGTCGAGACCATCGGCGAGACCCTCACCCGCGCGGCCGCACAGCCGGCCCTGGCCGCCTACGCCGACGACCTGCGCAGCCGCGTCGAGACCCTGGTCGCCACCACCGCCAAGGTCTGGTCCACCGGCGACCCGGCACTGGCGCTGGCCAATGCCACCGCCTACCTCGAGGCCGCCGGACACCTCGTCATCGGCTGGATGTGGCTCGAGCAGCTGCTGGCCGCCGGCGACAAGTCGGGCGACTTCTACGACGGCAAACGCGCTGCGGCCCAGTACTTCTTCCGGTACGAGCTGCCCAAGACCGCCGCCCAGTTCGAGTTGCTCGCCGCCCTCGATCGCACCACCCTCGACACCGATCCCGCCTGGCTGTGATCGGTGAGCAGGGCCCCGACCGAACGCACGCTCGGTTCTAGTACTCTGCATGTCACGCAGGGTGCTGCACGTCACAGATGTGTCGCACCACTCCACACACGACCCAAGGAGCTCCACCAGTGTCCGTGCTCGACATGTTCTCCCTGACCGACAAGGTCGTCGTGGTGACCGGCGCGTCGTCGGGCCTCGGCGTCTCGTTCGCCACCGCCTTCGCCGAGGCCGGCGCCGACGTGGTGCTCGCCGCCCGCCGCACCGATCGGCTCGCCGAGACCGCAGCCAAGGTCGAGGCCCTCGGCCGCACGCCGCTGTCGGTGGCCACCGACGTCGCCGACCCGGATGCCTGCCGGCGCGCCATCGACTCCGCGATGGAGACCTTCGGGCACGTGGACGTGCTGATCAACAATGCGGGCGTCGGGACGGCCGTACCCGCCACCAAGGAGACACCGCAGCAGTTCCGCGACGTCGTCGACATCAACCTCAACGGCTCGTACTGGATGGCCCAGGCGGCCGGACGGGTGATGCAGCCGGGTAGCGCGATCATCAACATCTCGTCGATCCTCGGCATCACCACCGCCGGGCTGCCGCAGGCGGCCTACAGCGCGTCGAAGGCCGCGATCATCGGTCTGACCCGTGACCTCGCCCAGCAGTGGGGCACCCGCCGCGGCATCCGCGTCAACGCCCTGGCCCCCGGCTTCTTCAAGTCGGAGATGACCGACGGCTACGCCCCCGGCTACCTCGACTCGCAGATGCCGCGACTGTTGTTGGGCCGCACCGGCGATCCCGCCGAACTCGCCGCCACCGCGGTGTGGCTGGCCTCACCGGCCGGTGGGTACATGACGGGCCAGACCATCGTCGTCGACGGCGGACTCACCGCCACATAGCCGCCAGACCCTCCACAGTTCCACAGAAACGCCGCCCCAGAGGCGGCGTTTCTGCGTATGTGTGGAGGGTCTGTGCGAATCAGACGCGTGCGGTGGCGATGAGGGTGTCGCAGTTGACCTCGGTGATGTGTTCGGCGGCAAGGCGTTCGACGAACCGGTCCCGGATTCTCCGGCGCGTCTCGTCGTCGAGCTCGGTGAGCGCACCCCGATAACCGCTGCCCAGCACCAGCTTCCATGCGAACTCCGGCGTGCATGCCACCCGCAGCCGCACGGTGGTGACCGCCACGTCGTGTCCGCCGACGTCGGACAGCCACGCAGCCAGCGTCTCCTCGGTGTTGATGCGGTCGATCGGTCGCGGGCCGCTGCCGGGTGCCCTCGGCCCCTGATGCCCGGTGTCTCCGGCGATCTCGCCCACCGTGGCGAAGTAGGCGGCGGCGAAGTCGGCCATCGCATCGGCATGCCACACCGACACGCCGACCTTGCCGCCGGGACGGACCAGTCGGAGCAGTCCCCGGGCGGCGTCGTCCATCTCCGGCAGGAAGAACACCCCGAAGGCACATGCGAGGACATCGAAGGCGTTCTCGCAGGGCGTGATCCCGGGTTCGAGGGTGGTCACGTCCGCCACCGCGACGTCGACGTTGCCCAATCCCTCCGCACCGGCCTTGGCGCGGGCGACGTCGAGCAGCGCGGCGGAGAAGTCCACCGCGAGCACACGGCCGTCGGGACCCACCGCCTTCGCCGCGGGCAGCACACTCGCACCGGTCCCCGAGCAGATGTCGATCACCGCCTCGCCCGCACGGGGGTCGAGTGCGGCGATCAACGCCTCTCCAGCCGGACCCCAGACCTGCGGGGTCACCGCGTCGAAGTCGTCGGCGGCGGAATTGAACACGCCGGCCAGCCGTGATCCGGGGTCCTCGATCTCGGTGTGCGTCACGTCGTCGAGCGCGGCGGTGAGCCGGGTCAGGAATTCCGCCTGCGCCGGATTGAGCTTGACCGCGGCGTCGGCGAGGGCGAACCACCCCGCACGATCGATCTCCGGGAACTGCGCCACCTTTCCCGACCGTGGCGGCCACACCATCTCGAAGGTGTTCGAGGTGATGGTCGAGACGTCGAGATCACCCTCGACGGCGTACCCGGTGACCCGCTTGCCGCTCGTGAGGCGGACCTCGCCGAGTTCGACGACCGGGCCCTCGGGCACAGCCGATCCGATCTCCTCGGCGAACTCACGTCGCGCCGCACCCAGGAGGTCCTCGCCGGGTTCGGCGAGCCCCTTGGGGATCGTCCACGCCCCGTCGTCCTTCCGCGCCCACAACGGTCCCCCGGGATGCGCGATGAGGACCTCGAGGGAGTCGTCGCGCCACCGGTAGACGAGCATGCCCGCGCTGATCTGTGCCCCTCGGGAAGAGGAGTTTCTGCCTGCCATGGTCATATATTCTGGCGGAAACACGACCGACACACGCATGGCGCGGGACGGAAATGTCCGACTCATAGACACTGTGCATGTCATTTCTCCAGACGATCAAGCACGGCCGGGACGCCGACCACCCCGTCGACGACATCCCCCCGTTCCTCAAACTCTTCCCGCTCGGACTGCAGCACGTCATGGCGATGTATGCCGGTGCGGTCGCGGTTCCGCTCATCGTCGGCGGCGCGATGGTCGGTGCCGGGCAGATGCAGAGCAACGAGATCGTCCACCTGATCACCGCCGACCTGTTCGTCGCCGGTATCGCGACCATCCTGCAGGCGGTCGGGTTCTGGCGGTTCGGCGTGCGCCTGCCGCTCATGCAGGGCGTCACCTTCGCCGCGGTCGGCCCGATGATCACCATCGGACTCAACCACGGGATCACCGCGATCTACGGCTCGGTGATCGCCTGCGGTGTGTTCATGATCCTGGTGGCACCGATCGTCGGGAAACTCATCCGGTTCTTCCCGCCGCTGGTCACCGGCACGATCATCCTGATCATCGGTGTCTCCCTGATGCGTGTGGCCGCCGGCTGGTTCGGCGGCGGCACCGCCAAGGGTGAGGACTTCGGCGCCCCCAAAGCCATCGCCTTCGGTTTCCTGACACTGCTGCTGATCATCCTGATCGAGCGGTTCGCCCCGCCCACCATCAAGCGTGTGTCCATCCTGATCGGTCTGGTCCTCGGCACCCTCATCTCGATCCCGTTCGGGATGGCCGACTGGAGCAGTGTCGGTGAGAGTTCCTGGGTGGCGATCCCCGAGCCGTTCTACTTCGGTTTCCCGACCTTCGACGTCAGTTCGATCATCGCGATGATCATCGTCGCCCTGGTGATCATGACCGAGACCACCGGCGACATCGTGGCCGTCGGCGAGATCGTCGACAAGAAGATCACCCCGCGCAGGCTGGCCGACGGTATGCGCGCCGACGGTCTCGGCACCGTCCTCGGCGGCATCTTCAACACCTTCCCGTACACCGCCTTCGCCCAGAACGTCGGACTGGTCGCGATCACCGGTGTCAAGACACGTCACGTCGCCACGTGCGCCGGCGGCATCCTAGTGGTGCTGGGACTGCTGCCCAAGATGGCCGCGATCATCGAGGGCATCCCGCTGCCGGTCCTCGGCGGCGCCGGTGTGGCACTGTTCGGCATGGTCGCCGCGAGCGGCGTCCGGACGCTGAGCAAGGTGAAGTTCAACAACACCAACATCCTGGTGGTGGCGATCTCGGTGGGCGTCGCCATGCTGACCGAGGCCAAGCTGTACTACACATCCGACGGCGTGAGCGTCTCGCTGGATCTCTACCACCAGTTCCCGGACTGGTTCCAGACCATCTTCCACTCCGGTATCTCCGCCGGTGCGCTCACCGCGATCGTGCTGAACCTGCTGCTCAACACGCGCAGCACCTCACCCGATCCGGCCGACTACCACAACACCGGTGAGATCGACGTCGTCACCGCCGAGGGACTGGCCAGTTCAGAGGGGATGTCGGCGGCCGACGGCCCGCGTGGCGGCGCCTTCGATCCGCGCGATGCCCTCGCCGCCGCCGACCCGGCCACCCCGCCGGAAACGCTCAAGCTGCTCGCCGAGCACGATGCCGGACTGCACCGGTTCATCGTCACCAATCCGTCGGCGCCCAGCGAACTGTGCGACTGGATCAAGGCGCAGGGCGATCCCACCGTGACCCGGCTGCTCGACGTGTGGGACGACAAGACCGAGGGCCGCTTCTCCGCCCGCGGCCCCCGGTCCCAGTCCTCGAGCTGACAGTCCACGACCTGGGCGTGCACCGGCATGGGCGTCCGCACCGGGTGATCGTCCCCGGGGCGGACGCCCACGTCGTGTCCCCAGGAGACACCCGCACCGTGCCGGCAACCGGGTTCTCCCTGAGGGGTTCTCGCTGCCCGGGCCGCGCGGTGTCCCCGGTTGTCGCGCCCGGGCGGCCCGACGCTCCTATCGTGGAGGTATGTCCCACAGCCCCAAGCCCGAAGAGCTCGATCCCGCCGTCGACGACCCCGACATCCCGACCGAACCACCGCGTCCATCGGCGTTCGCATTCGGTGATGCCACCCCGATCGGCGAGACCGATCGGATCGTGCGGGAGACCGCCGCCTACGACGCCGCACGCCACGACATCGAGGTGACCCGCGGGCACGCCGTCGGCGGGAGCGACGGCAGCACCGAAGGCCAGTGACCGACCCGCTCACATCCCGACATTCCCGACGCGCCGACGCCGTTGTCCCACGCGGTCGGCCGATGGACGTGTAGACACTTCAGGCATGGAGGTCCTCACCAGCCGCGTGCTGCTCCGGTCCGGCGATCCCGAGCGACTGCAGCACTTCTACCGTCATCAGCTGCGTCTGGCCGTGGCCCGGGAGTATCCGGGCGGTGTGGTGTTCTACGCGGGCAACGGGCTGATCGAGGTGCCCGGTCATCTCACCGCCGACACCGACCCGGCCGTGGAACCGTCGGGGGCACTGTGGCTGCAGGTCCGCGACATCGCCGCCACCGAACGCGAACTCCGGCAGGCCCGGGTGGAGATCGCACGCGAGCCGCAGACCGAGCCCTGGGGTCTGATCGAGATGCACGTTCGCGATCCCGACGGCCGGCTGCTCATCGTCGTCGAGGTGCCCGCCACGCATCCGCTGCGTCTCGACAACCGGTGAGCGCCCACCCACCGGGCTACCAGAGCTGATTGGCCGCCCGGTCGAGCCGTCATGACAGACTGGACGCCATGAGCACGTGGAATGCGCCCGTTTCCGGGCCGGTGGACGCCGTCGTGGATCTCCCCGGCTCGAAGTCGATCACCAACCGTGCCCTGCTGCTCGCCGCCCTCGCCGACGGTCCGTCGACCATCACCGGCACACTGCGCAGCCGCGACACCAACCTGATGCTGTCCGCACTCACCGGCCTGGGCACCGGCGTCGCCGTCGACGCCGAGGACCCGACCACCGTCACCATCACCCCGAATCCGATGCACGGCACCGACGTCTACTGCGGACTAGCCGGAACGGTGATGCGCTTCCTGCCGCCGGTCGCCGCACTGGCCGATGGACGCGTCGCCTTCGACGGCGACGAGCAGGCCCGGCATCGTCCGCTGGCCACCATCCTCGACGCGCTGCGCGGTCTCGGCGTCGAGATCGACGGTGACGCCCTGCCGTTCACCGTCACCGGCACCGGATCGGCCCGCGGTGGCCAGGTGACCGTCGACGCATCCGGATCGTCGCAGTTCGTGTCCGGGCTGCTACTCGCCGGTGCCCGGTTCGACGAGGGCATCACGGTGGCCCATGTGGGCCCGCCGGTTCCGTCGATGCCGCACATCGAGATGACCATCACGATGCTCGCCACCGCCGGGGTCGTCGTCGACGTCTCCACCCCCGACGTGTGGCGGGTCCCGCCCACGCCGATCCGTGCCGTCGACTGGGCGATCGAACCGGATCTGTCGAATGCGGCGGCCTTCCTCGCCGCCGCAGCAGCCACCGGTGGCCGGGTGAGCGTGCCGCGCTGGCCGTCGATGACCACCCAGCCGGGGGCACAGATCGCCGACATCCTCGCCGAGATGGGTTGTGCCGTAGAGCTCGTCGACGGTCTGCTCACCGTCACCGGCCCGGAACGACTGAAGGGCATCGACCGCAATCTCAAGGAGATCGGCGAGCTCACCCCCACCATCGCCGCGCTCGCCGCACTGGCCGACACCGAGTCGAGACTGACCGGCATCGCCCATCTGCGTGGACACGAGACCGACCGGCTCAAGGCGCTGACCACCGAGATCGGACGCCTCGGCGGCGACGCCGAGGAGATCGAGGACGGCCTGATCATCCGGCCCGCGAAACTTCATGGCGGACAGTGGGAATCGTATGCCGACCATCGGATGGCCACGGCCGGCGCGATCATCGGACTGCAGGTCCCCGCGGTACTCGTCGACGACATCGAGACCACGTCGAAGACACTGCCCGACTTCCCCGGCATGTGGCAGCAGATGATCGGCCGCCCGTGAGCCGACGCGCGGAGAGCTACGACGAGTCCGACGTCCGGATCCGTCCCGGCAAGGGCAGCCGGCCGCGCACCAAAACCCGTCCCGCACACGAGAACGCCGAATCCGCGATGGTCGTGTCGGTCGATCGCGGCCGCTGGGGGTGCACCCTCGGCGGCGACCCCGACCGCCGGGTCGTGGCGATGCGCGCCCGCGAACTCGGCCGCACCCCGATCGTCGTCGGCGACGATGTGGGAGTGGTCGGCGACCTGACCGGCAAGCCCGACACCCTCGCCCGGATCGTCAAGGTGGCCGAACGCCGAACCGTGTTGCGCCGCACCGCCGACGACACCGACCCCTACGAGCGGATCGTCGTCGCCAACGCCGACCGACTGCTCATCGTCACCGCGATGGCCGATCCCCCACCCCGCACCGGTTTTGTCGAACGCGCCCTGGCCGCAGCCTATGTCGGTGGGCTGGAACCGATCCTGTGCGTGACCAAGACCGACCTCGCCTCCCCCGACGAGTTCGTCGCCGCCTTCGAAGGCCTCGATCTGCCGATCGTCCACGCCGGCCGCACAGATCCGCTCGACGACGTCCTCGCACTGTTGCGTGGACACCTGACCGCCCTGATCGGCCACTCCGGGGTCGGCAAGTCCACACTTGTCAATCGTCTTGTCCCCGAGGCCGACCGGGCCACCGGAGTGGTGTCGGGGGTGGGCAAGGGACGCCACACGTCCACCCAGTCGGTGGCGTTGCCGTTGCCCGGCGACGGCGCGACCCAGCGTTCGTGGGTGGTCGACACCCCGGGTATCCGGTCGTTCGGATTGGCGCATGTGGGTCCCGACGACATCATCGACGCCTTCGACGATCTGCGTGATGCGATCGAGAACTGTCCGCGCGGCTGCACCCACCTGGGTCCACCCGCCGACCCGGAGTGCGCGCTCGACGCGCTGCAGGGTCCGTCTCATCGGCGCGCGATGGCGGTGCGCCACCTTCTGATCGCGGTGTCGGGGGGCACCACCGAGGAGAACCCCGAGGCCGTCCCGGAGCGGTGAGCACACGCTGGGTCGACCGGCTCCGGAGTAGTCACCACCCAGCGCAGGCCACGGAGATCTCGACACGGGTCCTCGCCCTTCCGGCTCGGTCCCGGCTCGATCAGCAAACCGTCGTGAATGGTTGAGCGACCATCTCCCGAACAACAAGCGACCATCGATAGTTGAGCAACTCCCCTCAAA
The DNA here is from genome assembly GCF_001485495.1 of Gordonia desulfuricans NBRC 100010. GTDB lineage: Bacteria > Actinomycetota > Actinomycetes > Mycobacteriales > Mycobacteriaceae > Gordonia > Gordonia desulfuricans. The sequence goes on from NZ_BCNF01000119.1 coordinate 24,161, forward strand.
CACCAAGCGAACGTTGATGGTTGAGCAACCTACCCTCAAACACCAAGCGAGCATTGATGGTTGAGCAACCTACCCTCAAACACCAAGCGAGTGTTGATGGTTGAGCCGTCAAGGAGCGAAGCGACGAGACGAGTCGAAACCTCCGCCGGCCGACGTCAACAACGCAACACCGCCGAGATGCTCACGTCCCGACGCGACCGGACAGCGGCAACAACGAGGCCCCACAACGAGGCCCCACAACGAGGCCCCACAACGAGGCCCCACAACGAGGACGACCTGCTCGACCGGCACGGTGTACCGGTCGAGCAGGTCGTCGTCTGCGCTTTACGGCTCGGCGATGATCTTGTACTCGGCGAGCAGCTTGCCCACCTCGTTGCTCTCGAACTTGCTGTACAGCTTCTCCCGGATGAAGTGCGGCCCGGGCAGTTCCACCTCGGCGCCGTCCCGCAGGCGGGCCGTCGCATTGAGCAGGTAGCGGACGTCGAAGGTGGACGAGAACACCTCCGGCACGGCCCGTTCGATGTCGAGCAGGGTGTACACCGCCTCCATCGGGGTGCGCACCGAGTACTCGGTGGTGAAGATGCAGTCGCGGCTCGGGCTCTCGGAGAACTGCCCGATGAACGCGAAGTTCACCGACCCTTCGGGCACCACGTCGGGACGGTCACCGGCCTGGCGCGGCATGAAGAATGCGGTCACGTACGGCATCATGCACGGCACGGCCTTGGCGCCGGTGGCGGCCAGCTCGTCGATCTCGTCGGTGGGAACGCCCATGTGGTACAGCCATTCGCGGGTGATCTCCTCACCGGTGCACTCGGCCATGGTCTTCGGGACGTAGTCGCCGACCTTGTCCGGGAACAGGCCGTACACCCACACCACGATCTGGTCGGAGGGCTGGTTCTTGAAGTGCGGCTGGCGGTTGACCGTCCAGCTCATCAGCCAGTTGGAGTCCTTGGCGGTGACGATGCCGCCGGTGACGACCTTGCCGCTGAACGGATCTCGCTTGGTGATCTTCTGGATGTACTCCGGGATGCGCTGATCGAGCGTGGTGACCGTGCACGATTCCCACTTGGTCTCGTCGATGTTGCCGCCGAAGACATCCGGACGACCGAACGACGGGTCCTTCGTGGACAGGGTGCGCCACAGATCCCATGCCGGTGCGGGGCCGCGGTCGAGCTTCGCCGGGGTGTGGTGGTCGCCCTCGTCGGAGTTCTCGGTCAGTGAGCCGATGGTCATGAACACCAGGTCGTCGGGACCGAGGGTGGTGGCCTCGGACTTGCCGTCGCGCACCCAGTCGATGCGGGTCGCCTGCTTGCGTGCGGGATCGGCGAGATCGAAGTGCACATCGGTGACGGTGGTGGAGAACTGGAAGTTCACACCATGGTCGAGCAGCCACCGGTAGAGCGGCAGGACCAGCGACTCGTACTGGTTGTACTTGGTGAACTTCAGCGTCGACAGATCCGGCAGCCCCTTGATGTGGTGGATGAAGCGATGCAGGTACAGCTTCATCTCCAGCGCGCTGTGCCATTCCTCGAAGGCGAACATGGTGCGCCAGTACAGCCAGAAGTTCCCCTTCAGGAACTCCTCGCTGAACACCTCGTTGATCCGCTTGTTCTCCATCTCCTCACGGGTGGCGAGGAAGATCCGGACCAGGTCCTTCTGGGACTTGTCGTCCAGATTGAACTTGTTGTCGGTGTGGGCGTCCTCGCCCTGGTTGACCGTTGCCCGCTGCAGCGAGAAGTTCGGGTCGTCCTTGTTCAGCCAGTAGAACTCGTCGAGGACGCTGGCGCCGTCGATCTCGAGCGAGGGGATCGAGCGGAAGAGATCCCACAGACATTCGAAGTGGTTCTCCATCTCGCGGCCACCACGGATCACGAAACCCTTCTTCGGTTCCTTGATGCCGTCGAGCGCACCACCGGGGATGTCGAGCTCCTCGAAGATGGTGATCTTCTCGCCCGGCATCTGGCCGTCGCGGATCAGGAACGCGGCCCCGGCGAGCGAGGCGAGACCGGCACCGACGAACCATGCGGTCTTGTCGTCGACCCCAGCGGGTTTACGTGGGCGAGCAAAGGCTTCGTAGTTTCCGGCGTCGTAGTGCATCGGCATGTCCCTGCGCTCTCGTCGTCAGTTCTCATCGGCGGTTCGTCGTCGGTTGCTGTATTCAGTTGTCGTCTTCGGGTGCCCCACTAGGTGTTGCCCCCGCGTGCTCATACCCCGATCGGCGTGCGATCCCGATCGGGGTAGTGCCCGTCAGCTCTTGTCGTCGGTGGTGTAGTCGTAGAAACCGTGGCCGGTGGCCATTCCGAGCCGGCCCTTGTCGATGTAGTTCTCCTTGAGCCACTTCCCGAGCTTCTGCTGCCCCTCGTCGCCGCTCATCATGATGTTGTACGGAGTGTTGAGGCCGACGATGTCGTAGATCTGGAACGGCCCGATCGGCGCTCCGGTGGCGATGCGCCACACCTTGTCGACGTCCTTCGGGTCGGCATAGTCGCCGGCAGCCAGCTGTGCGGCGGCCGAGAGGAACGGCACGAGAAGAGAATTGAGGACGTAGCCGGCCTTCTCCTTGTGCATCGGGATCGGGACCATGCCGATCTCGGAGGCGCAGGCCACGACCGCGTCGAACGATTCCTTGCTGGTCTCCGGGGTGCCCATGATCTCGGCGGTGTTGAACTGCCAGACCCGGTTGGCGAAGTGCATGGCGAGGAAGCGGTCCACGCGGCCGCTCGACGGCGCGATGTCACTGGGCAGGAGGGTCGACGAGTTGGTGGCGAAGATCGTCTTCTCCGGCGCCACCGCATTGAGCTTGGCGAAGGTGTCCTGCTTGATCGACAGCACCTCCGGCACCGCCTCGATCACCAGGTCGGCATCGGCTACGGCGACCGAGAGGTCCGATGAGAACGAGAGATTCGCGAGTGCGGCGTCGACCTTGGCCTGCGTGGCGCCCGGGACCTCGGCGAGGTAGGTCTTCGCGAGTCCGTCTGCGCGTTCCTTGGCCTTGACGAGGATTTCGTCGTTGATGTCATATGCGACAACCTTTTTGCCGCTGTATGCGGACTGGAAAGCAATCTGAGATCCAAGAACACCGGTACCGAGCACTGCAATGTTATTGATTGTCGCCATGGCCCGAAGCTATCGCGGGCCCACACCACTGTCAACCGATTCCCGAGCGTCCGACATCACATTCATCGTCAGTGATGAAGCCGCTCAAAACATTCGGCTCGAGGGTGCGATATCGGGACAGGAATTCGATTGATCTGTGTCCGAGTTCGGATTGACCAGGACTGCCTGGACACCATCGTGCGTTCGGTCCAGCGTTCCTTCGAGCGGTGTCACGATTTCACGAGGTGTTCCGGGAACGTTGAACTCTCGAGACACATGCAGCCACCGCAGTTCCGACGACTCCTTTCACATTCGCCAAGCGCCTCCACACAATAGGCGAGGAGGCATCCGAGTAGCTTCCGATTGCAAGCAATTCTCGGGTACACAGCATCCGAGCGCGCCGCCACCTCGATACCCTCTCCCTGCGCCCTGTGGTGACCCCAGGTCGAACAGTGCCCACAACCTCGAACACACGACCATGGCACCGGCACATCCGGTGACCGCTTGGCCAGTTGCCGATCACACGGGGCCGAGTCGATATCCCCGTCGGCCCAGTGGTTGCGTTTCCGAG
>NZ_BCNF01000120.1 GCF_001485495.1 Gordonia desulfuricans NBRC 100010
TTCGGCAGAACGTGCATCGTTCCTGCCAGGGACTCTCGTAAAAGACTCAGTAAGTTCGTGCAGCCATTTCACCACCACGCTGACCCCTTAAGTCGTTGTCGATGTGTGCTGCCCCACACGCTGCGTCGTGTGTTCTTCAATTCGTACGAAATGCAAATACCTTGCATGTGCCGACACGACAACCTACAGGTGTCGATGCCGAACCTTCGATTGCCGTCGGCGCAGTTAGCAACGGTGGGCGACGATCAGCGTGGCGACACTGGGCCGCGCTCTCCTACGGTCTCTAAGTGTCTTCCTGTCCCTGGTTAAGGCCGGGATCTCACTCACGGTCGCCGCAGTTGATATGCATATCTTGAACTCAGGGGATGAGCCCCACTCATTGGGGAGTTCGTCCTCGTGCACGGTTATGTCGATGTCGACGTGCCCGGGAGAGAGGGTGTCCCAATTCACGCCCGACTCAAAGCCGGCGCGACGCGCGCTGCTCCACGAATCTCTTGAGGTCGCTCATGGCTACTCGTCCTCAGTTCGTGAGTCGTGAAGGGTCATGGCTGCTCGGCCCGTGGACTTTGCGGACTGTCGATCGCGGGTGGGGTCGCCGCGTCCGGCGAAGGCGGGTCCAGCGAGGAACCAGACCGCGGTGATGATCGGCAAGAGCAGCAGAGTGGCCCAGTAAGGATGGGTGGCGGCGTCATCGACACTGGCGGGGGTATGCCATCCTTCCAGGGCGATCATGATGAGCAGACAGCTCGCGCCGAGAGCTGCGGCCAGCACGACGCGGAACCATTCACGCCAGATCGCGTGGACCTCCGCGGTCGAGCCCTTGGGTGCCTTGAGCGGTTTCGGTCCGCCCGCGAAGCGGTATCGGAACCATGCGTCGGTGCGCTGGATGATGTGATGACCGAAGGCCACAGTGATGCCCAGATACAGGGCCGCGAACGCGTGCGGGCGTGTCGGTGGGGCACCGCGCGTCACGTCGACCGCGACGAGGACCAGCAGAGCTAGATCGACCACCGGCACTGCGGCGAGCACGAGGGTGCTCAGACGCCGTGCGCGGGCGACGTAGCGCAGCGCGAGTCCGGCGAGCAGCAGCACCCAGAACGCGATCTCGGCGACGATGATCGCCGCGATCACAACGACGCTCCCGATGCAGATCGTGGGGCTCGTGCATGAGTCATAGTGCGTGGCCGTTCACTCGTGGCCGCGCCGCATGAAGCGCCAGATCGCAGTGACGATCACGAACAGTACGGCTGCTTGACCGACGGCGATCGCGACGGTCGCCGGCAGTGTTAGCGAGTCGCCCGGCAGGGTGTAGGCGCGCAGATAGTTGGCACCGAGCAGCACGATCAGATAGATCCACCACGGCGCCCACTTCTGTGACGTCGCCGGCGGGCTAGAGGTGGGGCGTTGGGGATCAGCCATGGTGGCGCTCCTTGTCGTTGTCGGGCTGCTCGGCGACCTCGGGCTGCTCCTGGTCGGGCAGCAGTGCGCGTCGCAGGGCGGCGGTGGCCTGATCGCGGCTGATCAGGCCCGGCGCGGTCAGCAGTTCGAAGGTGAGGCCGTCGATGACGGCGTTGAGGTGGATCGCCTCGGACTCGATGTCGGTCGCGGGTGGCCTGAGCCCCACCGTCACCAGGTCGCCGATGACGGTGGTCAGGAACTCCCGGATCGCGGTGGCCTGCTCGGCCACGATTCGAGCCAGGCCTGGGTCATGGCGGGCCTTGGCGACGAACGCCATCCAGATGCCCAGTTCTCGGTTGGTGTCATCACGCAGCGGCATCAGCTCGCTCACCATCGCGACCGCTCGCTGTCCCAGGTCGGGCTCCTCGGTCGCACGCCGGATACGCTCCTGGACGCGCTCGGCGAGGCTGGACATCGCGAACTCATGCAACCCGGCCTGGGTGGAGAAGAAGAACCGGATCGACCCTGACGAGAGCCCGGTTTCGGCGATCACGCCTCGTACCGACGCTGCCTCGACACCGCCTTCCTCCAGCAGCCGCCACACCGCCTCAACGATTTCGCGACGCCTCTCCTGATGGTTCACCTGTGCCATAAACACGACGCTAGCACACCTGTGCTAGTAGGTGTCTCCTATGAGGCGTCAGCGAGCATGGCAGGATCGCGGCCGAGGCATCGGCGCGCAGCCGTCGGGTTCGTTGTTCGCGCCTCCGAACGCTGTGCCGTACGCTGAACGGCGCCAATCGCACGCAGGTGACCGAGGGAGATTCAGTGGCTGCCGGAGACCGAAGGAAGCGTAGTCGCGACGCCGGAGCGGCCCTGACACGCGATCAGATTGTGCAGACGGCTCTCAGTATGGCTGACGCCGAGGGCGACCCCAACAAGTTCACGATGCGGAGCCTCGCAGCCGAACTCGGTGTCGGCGTGATGAGCCTGTACACCTATTTCCCGACCAAGGACGCGATCCTCGATGGCATGGCGGCCAAGGTGCTCGGCGAGATGACGATCCCTGCGGGAGCCGACGACCCTGCCACCGCGATCCGGCTGGTGGCGCACTCCATCCTCGATGTGATGCGCGAACACCCCAGCGTCGGGAGGCTTCTGGCCGCTCGATTGAACGACAACGAAGACGCGATTCATGGATCGTTGGAGCTCCCACTGCGCCGGCTTGTCGACGCAGGCATTCCTGGGCCTCTTGCCGCGCGTTGCTATGGATTCGTCATGGTTTTCGCCATCGGGTTCTCGAGTTATCACCTCGCGCGGCCGTGGGGCTACTCGGACACTGATGACGGCTCAGACTCGGCAGAGATGCGGCGACAGCGTGAGCACTACTACGCAGGTCGTCCGCTCGCCCGATTTCCGACGGTCGTAGAGCTGGCCGGCGACATCGTGGACATACCCGGTGACGCCACCTTCGAGTTCGGGATAGCAGCGCTGGTGGACGCCGTCAGCCGTGAGATCGAAACTCATTACATTGAGCACAGTTGAATGACCTCCTCGTCGCGGCATGGGTTGGTACCACGAAGTCATGCCTCACGACACGAGGCGATGGATGCCTGTGTGGCGCAATCGCATCGCACCTTAGGACCTTCGATCACAATGGAAAGAGCCGACCGCACGCATGGCCTCTGCGATCGGCCCTTCCACGACAGCACTGAACCAGACGAACGAGCGGCCTTCCCTCGCAGCCAGGGACTTGATAGGCCACGCGCTATCGGCTCGGCGCACCTGCCAGATCGACGACGGCATGTATCAGCAAGCCCGCCAGACGTTCTGCGTCTCTGACATCGACGACATTCTGTCCTGACGCGAAATCGAGTGGCAGGGGTGCACCAGGCCCGATTCGGTCCATACCGACTCGCGCTGTCGAGAGTCCACGATTGCGCAAGATGTTGGCGTCTGTCGCTCCGGAATTGGCCACGATAGGCGTGTGCGTGCGCTCTGCGACGTCTTCCCATGCCGCGACCGTCGCCTTCACCACCGGGTCGTCCTGCGGCGTGGCAGTTCCTGGGATCGAAAGCACCATGTCCCAGTCGAGGACGATCTCCGGATGCGCCGCTTGAATTCTGGCGATCGCCTCGCCGAACTCGCGGCGCACTTGCGCGGGCGTCGACCGCGGACTGGTACGCAGATCCACCGTGAACCGACACAGCGCAGACGTCGCGGCGGCCAGACGCGGCCAGCCCCCTTCGATCGAGGCCACGATCCCCTGGGGCGCAACGAGTCCGTCGGTGTGAGTCTCGGCGTACTCCGGGAACCAACGCTCGAGTTCTGCGACGACCACGGCGGCATGGGCGATCGGATTGCGGTATGCCATGCGGTGTCTCGAGCCCACGTACGAAAACGTCCCGCGGACACGGACCTCGAACCAGCACAGTCCGACTTCCTCCCAGGCAACCGCCCATCCCGGCTTGGCGATGATCGCGTGGTCGGCCCAGGTCCCCTGCTCGAGCATGAACGAACATCCGACCCCCTGGCCTGCGTTGCGGCGGGTCAGCCCGTCGGTCAGACGTCCGTTGGTGGGCATGCCCCCGGCACCGAGACCGACGAGCACGTCGCCCGCCAGTGGGATCTCCGCGGCTGAAAGGGCTTCCGCGGCTGCGATGATCGCAGCGCCGTGCCCCTTAGGGTTGCTGGCGCCCAACCCGACGACGAAATCGCCGTAGACGCCGGCCTGCGGCCTCATATCCGGCCGGAGTTCGTCGCCGATCCACGGGACGTCTTCTTCTTCGGTCCCGACGGTGAAGGTGTCGATGGGCGCGTACAGCATGACATCGTCGCCGGTGCCGTCGCCCTTCAGCCTGCCGATGGCATTGCCCTGGCGGTCGTCGATGGGCTGGTACATCCCATTCAGCCCGGCATTGGACATCGTACCGGCCAGCCACTGAGCCAGTTCGCACTCTTCGCCTGTCGGACTGGGGATGTCGACCATCCCGACCACCAGGTCGGTGATCCTGCGACGGTCCAGTCGGGCTCGCGCAGCCGCGACCCATTCCTTCTGCTGGGCACTCAGCCCGCTAGACATCGAGCACCAGCTCGTTGCTGGACGCACGGGAGATACACGGCATCATGATGACTGTGTCGTCTGGGTCGGTGAGCATGTCGCGGTGCTCCGGCGTCCCCGACAGCACACGGGTCGCACAGCTTCCGCAGACGCCGTCACGGCAGGCGTACGGCAAGCTCACGCCAACGGTCTCGAGCGCGTCAAGCACCGTCTCGTCTGGCTGGACGGTGACCGACACGCCGCTTCGCTGCGCCGTCACCTCGAAGGCCACGTCGTTGCTGGTGTCGACCTCGGCGGCCGAGAAGTGCTCGACATGGAGAGTGCCGGCGGGCCAGTCAGCGCAGAACGCTTCGATGGCCGCGATCAAAGGTGCTGGGCCACAACAGTACACACCCACGCCGGGGCGCGGGGTTCCCAGCGCCGCGGCTAGGTCGAGCAATCCGTACTCGTCCTGCGGCCGGATCTGCACGCGGGGGTTGTCGTCGAGTTCGTCGGCGAAAGCCATCGATCGGCGTGTCTGTCCGCCGTAGAGCAGGTGCCAGTTGTCCCCGGCAGCTTGCATCATCGGGAGTAGTGGTGTGATGCCGATGCCGCCGGCGACGAAGATGTACTCGGATGCACTCTCGAGCTCGAAGTGGTTGCGCGGCCCCGAGATCTCGACCATGTCGCCTGGCCGGAGCGTGCTGTGGACGTAGCGGGAACCTCCACGCGACTCCTGCTCGTTGAGCACCGCGATGCGGTACTCCTGCCGGTTGGCGGGGTCGCCGCACAGTGAGTACTGCCGCACGCCGCTCGGCAGCCACACGTCGATGTGCGCGCCGGGCTCCCATGCGGGTAGCAGCCGTCGTTCGGGATCGGCCAGCACAACCGACAGAACGCGATCGGACTCCTGACGGAGCTGCACGACTTCGAGGTCGAGCACCGTCACGGATTGCGTGTTGTGAGGTTCATCGACCTCGGTCATCTCATACTCCTCAGAAAGATTGTGGGTAGCGAACACTCACGCTTCGCCAGATGCTCGCGTCCTGCGTCGATGGCAGCGCGTACGGCGCTCAGTCCATGGGCGCTTCGTGCCATTCGACACAACTCGGTCGAACACCGGTCCGCACCATCTCGACCACGAGCCGCCGGAGTGTCTCCGGTCGCAGCCGCGCTTGTTCGGGCTCGACGGCGTCACCACCGACGAGCGAGAAGAACCCAAGGAATGCCGCCGAGAATCCACAGCCGACTTCCACGGCGGAGAACGCCTGCCCATCGGTGTGCCACAGCATCGAACCGCGGGCGCGATCACCGATGACAAACTGCACCAACAGGGGTTCGTGCGACCGGAGAGGCACTTGCATCATGTCCACCTGGAGCGGCGTTCCCGTCACCGCCGACGAGAGCCCCAGGTGTACCAGCAGGCGTTCGATCCCACCGGGATCGTGCACGGTGGCGTGTTCCACGGGTTGTTCTGGAACACGCCACCGAAGAGCCCACGAGCCCATGCCTGTACCTCTTCCTCACACCAGTTGAACTGCTGACTATCGTGCAGTGCACGATCATTCGTCTACTACTGCCCGCTGCGTCCTTCGGGCACGACCACGCGGACGATCCGGGTGTTCGACCTGCGTCGAAGGCTGCGCAACAGCAACAGCGCGCCTGTCACCGCTGTCCCGACCACCACGGGACGACCTACTACTCGTGCTTTACTGGTCATAGATCTGCCGCCTCGGCTTCTCGGCACGCTCTGCCTCGTGCACCTTGGTTGTGTCCTCGACCAATCGCCGCCAACTGGTCAGCGAAGAGTCAGGACGGTACAGCCGCTCAGGTGGTGCGTCGGTCTCGCCGACCATCCATTCGTCCTGACCGGTGAACTGGCCATGGAACAGCCACCGGATCGCACCCAGATACTTGGCGTAGAAGGGGAGCGTCTTGATTCCCTTGCGGAACTGGATCATGATGCCGACGTACCGATGCTCGCCCGGCGCGGTGGGAACCCATGTCTCGTAATGGATGAAGTCCGGGTAGACGACCCGGAGGAATCCCGGCATCGCCACTGACGTGAAGCCGGGAAATGCCTGTTTGTCGATGACGGGGTTGATCGCCTTCCCGAGGTCGCCGACGTTGCCGATGTTGAAGACCTTCTCCGGGGGCTTCTTCTTCCACCAGCGGTAGTTGGTCCATGTGCCGACACCTGGGTGTTCGTCCTTGAAGTGGACCTCCTTCTGCACCCGGTAGAGCCAGCGCCCACGCTGCTGGATCTCGGTGATGTTCCAGGTCGGCATCGTGCGGAACAGCCGCCACAGAGCGGTGCGGTGCAAGTACTTTGCGTGCCCCTCGTCGAAGCCGTTCTCTACGGCGAAGCGCCAGTCACCCACCCGGTCCTGGAACCTCATACCCAGGACGAACGAGCCGTCGCGCCATTCCTCCGGGAGCTGATCGTCAAGCGGATGCGGCTCCTCGCCGTCACCCATGTACACCCAGACGATCCCGTGGCGCTCCTCCACTGGATGCGTCTTCTGGGTGATCCGGCCACAGATCGGTGAATCCGGGCCGTCGGTGAGAACAGCGTTGAGCTTGCCGCTCTCGAGGTCGAAGGTCCACCCGTGGTAGGCGCAGGTGACGGTGCCCGGGAACTGCTGATCGCCCTGGGACAGCGGCACGCCGCGGTGGGGACACCGATCGGCCAGTCCGCGGACCACGCCCTGATCTCGGATCAGGAGCAGCTTCTCTCCACAGAGCGAATACTGCTGCGGCTTGTCGGTGACCTTGTGCGACAGCTCCAGTGGATACCAGTAGCCACGCAAGCCGGTGTAGGAAGCGTCATAGATCGGCCAGGCCGTCCAGTCCTGTCCCTTCGAGCGGCGCTGCTGCGCTGGCTTTTCGGAACGTGAGCCGGGGTTGGGTGATGTTCGTTGCCGAGTCGGAGCCTCGGTCTGATTGGATCCCACCTGTCCCCTCCTTTCGTAATTCTCTTACATGTGCAATGAGAGCTGATGGCGGCGACCGCCGAAATCAAAAGCGCGCAAACAACTCCTGCGCTGTCCGTCGCGCATCCGCAGTCGAACCCGCCGCAAGGGCGATCGACAGGGCGATACGGGCCTGATAGGCGTTGAGGTGTGCCGACCACAGGAAGTCGGGGTCGGGGTCTGTGCTGGTGCGCGACGGTGGCGTCACGTACGCGGACGCGATCCGGCTCGATCGGCAGACCAGCACGCCGTTCGCCGCCGCAGCCCGCAGCGCCGCCACCTGCCGCGCGGTCGGAAACCCCGCCCCGGTCCCCGCGCAGACCACACCGCGGGCACCGGCCGCGCAGGCCGCCTCTATGAGCGTGCCATCGGCAGTACAGTGGCTGACGACGATGTCGACTCGCGGCAGTTCGGTCGCATCGCCGATCCGCCCGAGCATCGCCACATCCGGTGGCGCGGCGCCGGACAGGAACACCTCGCCGTCGGGTTCCACCAGACCGATCGGTCCGAGAACCGGCGCCCCGAACCCGGCAAGCGAACGGGAATCGATCTTGGTGACATCCCGGGCTGCGAAGACACGTCCGCCGAGGCTCACCAGGACACCGCGATTCGCCGCTGCAGGGCTCATCGCGAGGCGGATGGCATCGATCAGGTTCGAGTCCGCGTCGGTCCCGACGACACCGGAGGGCCGCATACTCCCGACCAACACCACCGGCTTCCCGTGCGGGAGCAGAAGATCCAGCGTGAAGGCAGTCTCCTCTACGGTATTGGTGCCGTGCTGGACCACGACGGCATCGACGTCCCGACGCGCCCGCAACTGTTCCACCACGCGCGCCAGACCCAGCTGGTCACCCGCATCGAGATCGTGGCTCGGCTTGTCGGTGATGGCGATGGCCTCGAGCTCGGGCCGCCCGGGAAAGTCGGGTAGGTTGTCGAGCGTGGAGGTGGTATCCACCGACGTTCCGCCGTACATGTATTCGTTGCGATCCAGCGGATCGCTGCCACGGGTCCCGATGGTGCCGCCGGTTCCGACGACCACGCACCGGCGCAGACCATCGCGGTCATGGCCTAGTGCGCCCGCGCCGGCGACAGATGCCTCGATGATGCTCATATCATGTTTCTTCCCAGTGGGATTCGGCACTCCATCAGTGAGCGGTGTAGCCACCGTCGACGGGCCAGAACGCTCCGGTGACGAATCCGGTGGGGTCGTCCACGAGCAGCTGGACGACTCGTGCGACATCGTCGGGTTCACCCCACCGACCCACGAGTGTCTCGTGATCGATCATCAGCGACGGGGCCGGGTCGATCGCCGGGTCGGGTGCGGCACCGGGCTGGTCCTTCGCGATCGGTCCCGGCGCGACCGTGTTGACGGTGACTCCTGTACCGGCCAGCTCGCCGGCGAGGCTCCGGGCGAACTGCGCCAGAGCACCCTTCGTCGCGGCATACACACTCCGGTGTGTGATGCCCACACTGCCCAACACCGACGAGATGACCACGATGCGGCCGTGTCCACGTTCGCGCATGGCGGGCACCACCTCGCGGGCCGCGTGAATCGCGCCGAAGACGTTCACCTGGAAGGCATGTTCGAGAACGTCCTGGGTGATCGACTCGAGGGGCCCCTTCACCAGGGCGCCGGCCGCGGCGACCAGAATGTCCACCGAGCCGAACTCGGTGTTCGCCGTCTCCATGAGTCGTCGCACGGCGCTCGGATCCGCCACGTCGGTCGGGACCCCGATGGCGTTGCCACCGTTGTTGCGCAACGACATCGCCGTCTTCTCGCAGCGTTCGGCGTCGCGGGAGGCCACGACCACCTGCACGCCGGATGCCGCCAGTGACTCGGCGACCGCTCGACCGATACCGCTCGTGCCGCCGGTGATGACAGCTGTTCTGGTCTGATTCATCCCAATACTTCCTTACCGAATCCGTCGATGAGGTCCGTCGGCAGCGAGTAGCTGCCGACACCTTGCACATAGACCTCGTGTACTCCCATTGCGGCGATCTCCTCGATCCGACTACGGATCTCGGCGCCGTCACCCATGAGGCAGAAACGTTGCGCGAACCGAACTGCGGCGTCGTCATCGATGACCTCGCCCGCCACTTCCGCTGCCGCATCCCAATTCTCGGCGTGCCGGTAATCGGGATAGACCCGCGGATCAGCCTCACGCGGCCGACCCTTGATGGCGATTCCCTCATCTGCCAGGGCTTCTCCGGCGCCGCGGAGAACCAGGTCGGCCGCGAGCGGCTTGACGATGGCGCAATCGCGACGCACATCCTCGGTCACGTGCCCGAATGCGGCAATGTTGATGCGCACATCCGCGGGGTTCCGGCCCGCACGCTCGGCGCCCCGGTGCACTCGCTCGATGCTCGTGCGGAGCAGGTCTTCAGAGATGCCCGACAGGATCATCACGCCGTCGGCGACTCCCCCGGCGAACTCCAGGTTCTTGGGCCCGCTGGCCGCCATGTAGAGCGGCGGCACACCGATCGCGTCGCGCAGTTGCCCGCCCTCTCCGTCGGTGTCCCTCGGTTTCCCCGACAGCAGCGCGCGCAGCTCCTCGAATCCCTCGCGCATCCGGGCCTGCCTGGTCGGTCGGACGCCGATGTGTTTGAGGGAGCTACTCCCCGTCCCGAGCCCGACGATCACCCGATTCGGCGCCATCTCCTGCAACGTCCTTACCGCTGACGCCGTGACAGACGGATGGCGCGTCTCGAAGTTGGTCACGGCCACGCCGAGCCGGATACGGGAGGTGGCCGCAGCGGCTGCCGCCATGGTCACCCACACATCGCGCCAGATGAACTGACTGTCCGGGAACCACACCTCGTCGAATCCTGCCGCCTCCGCCCGTGACGCCGTCTCGGCCAGGACAGAGACTGGCGCGCAGGGTGGAACCCGGATTCCGATCAACGGTCTGTTCTCTGGCATGGGCCCTCCACATCGTGCGTGCAATGACATGCCTTGTTCCGTCGCGACTGACGCCCGGCGGCCTCTGGCTGCACCTGATAATACATAGTACGGTACGTTGCACAACAGGAACGAGGATGGAGTTGTCATGAGCGAGATCGTGCTTGGCGTCGGTGCTTCGCACAGCACCCTGATGAACACCCACTGGGATCAGGTCGTCCACAAAGAACGAGCCGAACACTTCAGAGACGGACTGAAGGAGGCGCGCGATGCCATCGCCGCAGCACGCCCCGACATCGCGATCATCGTCGGCTCCAACCACTTCCGGGGATTCTGGCTCGACATGATCCCGGCCTTCACGCTCGGGGTCGGAGAAGTGATCGGGGCGGGCGAGGCGAACACTCCCCAGGGGCCGCAACGCGTCGATCCTGCGTTCGCCCAGACACTCGCCGAAGGCCTCATCGATCGTGGCACCGAGGTGGCGCTATCGGCGCGGCTCCAGATCGACCACGGCCAGACGCACGCCATGCAGTACCTACTGCGCGACATAGCTATTCCCGTTGTGCCGCTGGTGGTCAACGTGTTCGCCGCACCGCTTCCCCGCGTGGATCGCTGTGTTCAGATCGGTCGCAACATTGCTGCGACGCTGCGAGAGCACAACGACGGAAAGCGAGTCGTGGTCATTGCGTCGGGCGGGCTATCGCACCAACTGCCCTGGCCTGACTGGCGCGCCCCCAAGAGCGCGGACGAAGAGTTCCTGGTGGATTCCTGGCTCAACGGCCGCGGCGAATGGGAACGCTACAACGATCGGCGACGCGAGATCATCACGGCGGCAAAGCCAACGATCTTCCCTGAGTTCGACGACGCATTCCTCGCCGACCTCGAGGCGGGTCGCCTGGAGAACTACGCCGGCTACAGCAGCGCGGACATCGAATCGGCCGCCGGCAACGGCGGGCAGGAATTGCGCACCTGGCTGACCATGGCCGCGTGCCTCGGCTTTGCGCCAGGGCGTCGCGTGGCCTATTCACCTATGCCCGAGTGGCTGACCGGCATGGGTGTGGCCGTGATCGACCCTTCATGAGAGGAGCACGGGAATGCCTCTGAGCCAACCGCCGCCCAGTCGATACGCCGACGGCGATGGGATTCGGTACCACTACCACGATGTCGGCCGTGGCCCAGTCACCGTATTCCTTCACGGCGGCGGGCCCGGGTGTTCGGCCTGGACCGACTTCGGGGCGGTGGCCGGACTGTTCGCTGAGACCCGCCGATGCTTGTTGGTCGACATCCACCAGTACGGACGCTCCGAAAAATCCCCTATCGAAGGCCCGATGTGGGACCACCATGCGGCCAAGACCGTTGCCCTGCTGGAGACCCTGGGCATCGAGGAATCCGATTTCGTCTGTAATTCCTGGGGCGGGTCCATCGCACTGAACCTGGCTGCGAAGTACCCGGCCCGCGTTCGGGCGCTGGTCGTGACCGGCAGCCAACCCGTGCCCTACGGCCCGCTGGGCCCGCTACTGGACGGAGGGCGTCGCGGACGAATCGCACGCGATCGCTATTACGGCGGCGAAGGTCCCACCAAAAAGAAGATGCGGGACCTCCTTGCCCAACTCGAGTGGTTCGACCCCGACGCCATACCGGACGACACCGTCACTCTCCGTTACGAGCAAAGCCTCGACGACGCCGAGCGACAACTGGCCGCCATGTCGGATTCGGCCCGGGGAGACTGGCAGGACCTCACCCCAGCACTTGGGCAGATCCAGGCTCCCACTCTCTTCCTCTGGGGTTTGCACGACGGCTTTCTCACCCCCGACTATCCGCTGATGCTCGCCCGAATGGTTCCTCGGGCAAGCCTGCACGTGATGGAACGCGTCTCGCATCATCCACAGGAAGAGCGTCCTCGGGAATTCCACGCGATCGTGTCCACCTTTCTCGACCTGACCGCCTCGACCGACCCCGTTCGCCAGCCCCAGCCCACACCGACCCACTGACACGAACGACGCGTCAGCAACAATGATTGGAGTAACTCATGAGTATCTGGAATGAACTGAACCCGTTGGCATTTCGCCTTGAGTATGTCGATGCGAACGGAGTGTCCACCCGCGCCCTGCGTGCCGGCAACCCGGAGGCCGAGGCAGTGGTGTTCTTGCACGGCACCAGCGGGCACCTGGAGGCGTTCTCGCGCAACTTCGGTGCACACGCGCAGTACGATCTGCACGCCATCGACATGCTGGGCCATGGGTACACCGGAAAGCCGAGCCATCCCTACGAGATCGCCGACTATGTTGCGCACTTGATCGACTACCTCGATGCAGTCGGTGTCACCCGCGCCCACATCGTCGGTGAGTCACTGGGCGGGTGGGTCGGCGCTCGCGCCGCAACGACCCACCCTGAACGAATCGCCACCCTGCAGCTGCTGTGCGCGGGCGGTACTGTCGCCAATCCTGAGGTGATGACCCGGATCAAGACGAGCACAAAGGCAGCCGTCACGAGCGATGACATCGACCTGACTCGCACGCGTCTGCGACTGCTCATGGCCGATCCGGCGAACGCGACCGAGGAGCTGGTCGAGGTCCGTCACGCGATCTATCACACGCCGGAGTTCGTTGCCAACGTCGACAATCTGCTCTCGCTCCAGGAAATGGACCGTCGCACCCGCAATCTCCTCACACCCGAGGAACTCGGCAGCCTCACCATCCCGACGCTGGTCGTGTGGGGACGCAACAACCCGTTCGGCGAGGTGCCCGAGGCCACCGCGATGCACGAGAACATTCCCGGTTCCGAGCTCGTCCTGCTCGAGGACTGCGGACACTGGCCGCAGCATGAACAGGCTGATCGGTACAACCAGATCAGCCTGGAGTTCCTGAGCAAGGCGCGGGCCGCGGCGAACTGACGCCCGGCCATGACAGAGGCCCCTTCGGCGGTGATCCCGCCAAAGGGGCTCTTCTTGCGGTCGGCCACCCGACAAGCGCCGGGTTGTCAGTTCACGGCCAACGAACTTCCCGGAGCGAGGACGCGACCGTATCCGGGGACATCACGATCGAGTCCGGCAGTGACGAGCACGCTGCGCAGTAGCGCCTGGTTGCTCGTCACCACTGGGAGCCCCAGTGCGCACTCGATCTCTGCGATGACCGGGCTGATCTGAATACCCGCGCAACTGAAGAGCACCGCGTCGGCCCCGCCGAGGTCGGCAGTTAGTGCGAGTTCCTTCCACGTTGACGGCGGGATCTCCGCCTGCGCAACGGGGCTGTCGCGCGGGAAACCTGTTGCGGCAGTTACCTCGATGCCGTTTTCCCGCAAATGCGAGCACTCCAGATCGACGACTTCCTGCGGGTACGGTGTCACCAAGGCGACACGTGTCACATCCAGTCCGGCGAGTGCGTCGTAGACAGCCTCGATCGTCGTCACGCACGAGAGCCCGGTCGCTGCTGCGACTCTCGCCCTGATCGTGTCGGCACCGAGCAGCAGACTGGCCGCAGTGCAGTTGAACGCGACCAGGTCGACCTGGGCGTCAGCCACGAGCCCCACCGCACCCTCGAGATTGTCGGCGAGACGCAGGTCATCTTGGATACCTGTGCGCCGGAAAGGAAGTCGCGTGGTCACAAACTGCACGCCCTCGGGCGCCATGGACTGGATCTCATAGTCACACAGCCCGCCCGAGGGGTACAGATGACCGACGCGTGCGCGATGTCCGAAACCCAAACTCATGCTGAGCCTCCCTCGGCTTCGAAAATACGGTCGCTACACGGGGAAGGCTGGGCATCGCGCGCAGGGAGCACCACAGGGGCCACCGACGCGGGCCGACTGCCTGAAGCCGGAATGGCCTCATCGCCACTCGTCGGAGCGTTTCCCTTGCGAGCCGGCCTCAGGAAGAACCCGGCCGTCATCGCGATCGCGGCGTTGATTCCCATGTACAGAGCAATCGCCGTGGACCCGCCGGTCACGTCGAGAAGATATGCGGAAATAGCAGGTGCACAGGCATTTCCGAAGATCAGACCGACGGTGAACCCGATCGACATGGCCGAGTAGCGTACGGCCGGCGGAAAAGCATCGGAGAACAGCGCGGGGACGACCGAGTAGTTCGCGGAATGCCCCGTGAAGAGCAAACAGAGGCCGAGCAGCATGAGCCAGTACTCGCGAGTGTCAGTGAGCGCAAACCAGATGAAAGGTAGGACGATCAACGAAGCGGCACTCAGGAGGAAGAGCCGACGGGCGCCGATCTGGTCGCCGAGCATGCCCCACAGGGGAATCGTGATCAGCACGTAGACCGCTGCAGGCAGCAGGACCGCGATCATGGTGTCTTTGTCGAGGCCGAGGGCTGAGGTTCCGTAGGTCACCGAATACACCGAGCCCATGGTGAAGGCGACGCCGGTGGCCAGAATCGCGAACGCGATCAGGATCATCGGGCGCCAGCTGGTACGCACGGCTTCGACAATCGGGACTTTTGCAAGCTCACCTTCGGCCTTCGCCTGCACGAAATCCGGGCTTTCGTCGACGGCGCGCCGGACGAAGATGCCGATCACCACGAGCACAGCGCTGAAGAGGAAGGGAATTCGCCAGGCCCAGCCGAGCATGATGTCATCCGGCAACGAGAACACGGCCAGGAAGGCGACGTTGGCGAGCACGAGACCGGCCGTGGCGCCACTGTTGACAAGCGCCCCGAAGAATCCTCGCTTGGCCTGATCGGTGTGTTCCACCGTCATCAGAACCGCACCACCGTACTCACCGCCGACGCTGATGCCCTGGAAAATGCGACACACCATGAGCAGGATCGGGGCCATGATCCCGATGGAATCGTAGGTCGGCAGGAGTCCGATACAGAATGTCGCGATACCCATCGTGATCAGCGTGACCATCAAGGTGCCCTTGCGGCCGATTCGGTCACCGAAGTGGCCGAACACAAGAGCACCGACCGGCCTCGCGACGAAGCCGACACCGAAACTACCCAGGGACAGCAACGTTCCGACCACCGGATTGGTGCTGGGGAAGAACAGGGGTGCGAAGACGACCGAGGCCGCCAGCCCGTAGGCCGCGTTGTCGTAGTACTCGATCGTGGTACCGATCCAGCTCGCGAACACAACTTTGCGTCTGGTCCGAGACTGGGCATGCGAAGGTGAGGTCATAGTCGTCCTTGAGGTCGGCAAAGAACAACGCCGGCGGCGCCGAATGCTACAGACAGGCGGCTCAGCCAGCGGTGTACGGGTGACATGTGATCCGTACAACGTTCCGTACTCTGCACGCTACATCGTCAGCTGTCAACGACTTGGCCCCCAAACGGGGGCCGAAATTCACGATCCTGTAACAAATCTCTTGCCGGATCTCGCCAACGGGAGCGGGCCATCGTGCACGACGGTCGAACTGTTCAGTGGGTGCGGTCGCCGAGGAAATCGGTGATCGCCGCGGCGAACAGATCGGCCCGATGATCCACCGCCATGACCCCAGCCCCAGGGAGTATCGAGGACTTTGCCCCCGGAATCGCCGAGGCCAACTTCGGCACGTCGGGCAGCGAGAATCCGTCCAGCTCGCCACAGACCAGCAGGGTCGGCACAGCGACGTGCCGGATTCGGTCTTCCATGCGGTACCGATTGACGGCAAGGTGACCTTCCTCGACGTGATCGAACACAGCCAACGCGTCGTGAATCAGTCGATGCATGAGGTCAGGACGACGCGGCGGGTAGTGCGACTGCCGCTTGTTCCAGTATTCCAGCAGGTGGGAGCCATCATCCTGCACACTCACCAAGTCGATGGCCGGACGTTCTGCAACGATCCGACGGCGCTCGGCGTCGACGTAGGGAGTTCCCGACAGCACGAGCGCCTGTACCTTGTCGCCGAGACGTGCGGCGACTTCTATGGCAACCACGCCACCGGTGTGGTGACCGACCAGTGTGAACGATTCGAATCCCAACGCAGCCGAGAAATCGACAACAGCGTCAGCGAACAGCTCGATACTCAACGACCGGTCGGGTCGCGCGGACATTCCAAACCCAAGGGTATCCATTGCCACGGCCCGTAGGCGTGCCTCCGCAAGCAGCGGAATGACGTCACGGTACTCGTCACAGGATCGCGGGGTTTGATGCAACAGCAGCACCGGTCTACCTTCTCCGTGCTCGACGTAATGAATCTGTCCATGCCGGGTATCCGCAAATCCGTGCCGCATCGCACTCTCCTCGTCTCACAAGGCGGTCGTACGTTGTACATTACACTGTACGACCGGCTGGACAAGCAAAAACTCCGGGCCGACTCGGTCACCCGGTTTCGAACCGTCGGCGGACGACATTGGCCAGTGCCGTGGCAGCGGCGCGGAGGGCTGGGATGTGTTGTTCGGGTCGGAGTCTGTTGGTGGGGCCGGCGATACTGATCGCGGCGAGGGCTCGGCCGTCGGGCCCGAGCACCGGTGCTGCGATACAGGTCAGTCCGATCGCGGATTCTTCGCGTTCGAAGGCGACACCCGCATCGCCGGCGCGGTCGAGCTGGACTCCGAGCAGTCCGGGGACGACGACTGTATGCGGGGTGTGGCGCGGCAGTGGACCCGCGAGAACCTCACGGCGGAGATCCTCGTGGTCGTAGGCGAGGAGGATCTTCCCGATTGCGGTGCAGTGCATGGGCATACGGCCACCCACCCGGGAGGGGCTGCGAGCCTGGCGATGTCCACCGATCTTCGCGACATAGACCACCTCGTGCCCCTCACGGACTCCGAGATGGACGGTTTCATGCGTGCGTTCGTAGAGGTCCTGCAGGAAGGGCATCGCGAGTTCGAGCAGGCCGCGCTCGGTGGACGCACGCATGCCGAGTTCGAACAATCCACCTGCCAGCCGGTAGCCGTCGGGAGACTTGTCGAGCAGGCGCAGCTCCACCAGTTCGCCGCACAGCCGATAGACGGTGGCCTTGTGCAGGCCGGTGCGACGAACCAGCTCGGCCAGGGGCAGAACTCCGTCGTCGAACCCGAAGACCCGCAGTATCGTCACGGCCTTACCCAGCACCGTCTCTGTTCGTACCGGTTCGTCGCTCACCCGATCCACCGTATCGCTGAGCGATACGGTTGCCTGGTCTCGGTCCCTCGCAGCCGCGACAGTGAGGCCATGAGCTCGAACAACACCGTGACCACGACGGTCATCGACGCCGCGCGCCGCCTTCAGGACGCAATGGATTCCCGAGTGCCGTGCGCGCCCGTGCGTGATCTGATCGGCCCGGACAACATCGCGACCGCATATGCCGTGCAAGAGCAGTTGACCCGAGCCCGCGTGGCCGAGAACGCGACGATCGTGGGCCGCAAGATCGGCTTGACCTCGCCGGCGGTGCAGCAGCAGTTGGGTGTCGACCAGCCCGACTTCGGTGTGCTGTTCGCGGACATGGACTACTCCGCGACCGGTGCGATCCCTTTCGGCGCCGTGCTGCAGCCGCGGGTGGAGGCCGAGGTGGCGTTCGTCCTCGGCGCCGACCTCGACGGGGGTGACTTCGAATACCAGCGGGTGCATGCCGCGATCGACCACGCAGTCGCGGCGATCGAGATCTGCGGCTCGCGGGTGGCGAACTGGGACATCAGCTTCGCCGACACCGTCGCCGACAACGCGTCGGCAGGTGCATATGTGCTCGGCGACCGTGCGGTGTCACTCGATGAGTTCAGGCCTGTCGACTGCGAGATGGAGATGCGGATCGACGGCGAGGTGGTGTCCACCGGGACCGGCGCCGCGTGTCTGGGCGATCCGATCTCCGCGGTCGTCTGGCTCGCCCGTCGTGCCCACGAGTTCGGACAGCCGTTGCGCGCGGGCCAGGTGATCTTGTCGGGGGCCCTGGGCCCCATGAGACCGGTCATGGCCGGCTCGTCGGTCACCGCGTCGGTCACCGGGCTCGGCTCGGTCACTGTCGCCTTCACCTGACGCGATGTCTGCCCGGTCTGGGGCATCACCAATCCGATTACAGCAGAGGAACTCTCATGGGAAAGACCAAAGTCGCGATCATCGGCTCGGGCAACATCGGCACCGACCTGATGATCAAGGTGATGCGCACCTCCCAGCACCTCGAGATGGGTGCAATGGTCGGGATCGACCCCGACTCGGACGGACTGGCCCGCGCACGCCGGTTCGGGTTCGCCACCACCCACGAAGGCGTCGACGGACTGCTCGCGATGCCGAAGATCGACGACATCGAGATCGTGTTCGACGCGACGTCGGCGAAGGCACACGAGCACAACGCGGCGAAACTGCAGGCAATCGGTAAGCGGATGATCGATCTGACGCCCGCCGCGATCGGCCCGTACGTGGTGCCCGCGGTCAACCTCGACGAACACCTCGATGCCCCGAACGTCAACATGGTGACCTGTGGTGGCCAGGCGACCATTCCGATGGTGGCGGCCGTTTCTCGGGTCGTGCCCGTCGCCTACGCCGAGATCGTCGCATCCATCGCGTCCAAGTCGGCCGGCCCCGGAACCCGCGCCAACATCGACGAGTTCACCGAGACCACCTCGGCAGCGATCGAACAGGTCGGTGGCGCCGCACAGGGCAAGGCCATCATCATCCTGAATCCGGCCGAGCCGCCGATGATCATGCGCGACACCGTGTTCACGCTCGTCGACGCACCCGACCCGGCCACCCACGAGCGCATCCGCGCCTCGGTGGATGCGATGGCGGCCGATGTCGCCGCATACGTGCCCGGCTACCGGCTCAAGCAGCAGGTCCAGATCAGCGAGATCCCCGCCGATCAGCCTGTGCACACCCTCACCCGCGACGAATCGCGGCCCACCCATCAGGTGTCGGTGTTCCTCGAAGTCGAAGGCGCCGCGCACTATCTGCCCGCGTACGCCGGCAACCTCGACATCATGACCTCGGCCGGCCTGCAGGTCGCCGAGCGTATCGCCGCACGAAAGGCAGCACTGGCATGAGTACTTCCATCTTCGTCCAGGACGTCACCCTGCGCGACGGCATGCACGCCGTCCGTCACCGCATCACCCCCGCCGATGTCGCGCGTATCGTCACCGCGCTCGACGAGGCCGGTGTGGACGCCATCGAGGTCGCCCATGGCGACGGGCTCGCCGGTGGCTCCGTGAACTACGGTCCCGGATCGAACACCGACTGGGAGTGGATCGAAGCCGCCGCATCCGCGGTGAAGAACGCTCGTCTGACGACCCTGCTGCTGCCCGGTGTCGGCACCGTGCACGAGCTCGAGAAGGCATGGGATCTGGGCGTGCGGTCGGTGCGTGTCGCGACGCATTGCACCGAGGCCGACATCGCTGCCCAGCACATCGCTGCTGCCCGCGAGATCGGCATGGATGTCTCCGGGTTCTTGATGCTCTCGCATATGGCGCCGCCGGAAGAGCTTGCCCGACAGGCCAAACTGATGGAGTCCTACGGCGCGCACTGTGTGTACGTGACCGACTCCGGCGGACGGCTGACGATGAAGGACGTCGCCGAACGTGTGACCGCATACCGCGACGTCCTCGACCCCGGCACCGAGATCGGGATCCACGCCCACGAGAATCTCTCGCTGTCGGTGGCCAATTCGCTGGTTGCGGTCGAGAACGGCGTGTTCCGTGTCGATGCGTCCCTCGCCGGACATGGTGCGGGAGCGGGCAACTGCCCCCTCGAAGCGTTCATCGCTGTCGCCAACCTCTCCGACCTCGAGCACCGCTGCGACCTGTTCGCACTCCAAGACGCCGCCGACGACATCGTCCGTCCCCTCCAGGACCGGCCGGTGCGCGTCGACCGCGAGACCCTCACCCTCGGCTACGCGGGCGTGTACTCCTCGTTCCTCCGCCATGCCGAGAACGCGGCCCAACGCTACGAGGTCGACGTCCGGGAGATCCTCACCGAATGCGGCAATCGGCGACTCGTCGGTGGCCAGGAAGACATGATCATTGACATCGCCCTTGACCTGGTGTCCGCACGACCATCGGCGGCGTCCTGAGATCGACTCTCACCGCTGTCGGCGCGAGCTCGATACTCGACCCGCCCTGCGGCGCGACGGGTCTACAATGGCGCCGTGACCGGGACGACGGCGGCCAGGCGTCGATCAGGTGAGTGCCCGCTCGTCGACGTCGGTGACGACGATCCGTAAGGGGTTGTCGATCTCGTCGCGCCACAGTCGCGCCGCCAGGTAGAACGCGAACGCGATCGGCACCGGGAGCACGCCGCCGAGGACGAAGGTCCAGGTGAGTCCGATTGCCTCGCTCACCGGCGCGGCGATCGCCATCGACACGGGCATCAGCGCCACGGAGACGAAGAAGTCCAGGCTCGCCACACGTCCGAGCAGCGCCGGCGGTACCCGACGTTGCAGCAGCGTGCCCCACAGCACCATCGGCCCGTCGAAAAGGATGCCCATCACGAACCCGGCGACCACGAACATCACGTCTGGTCGGCCAGACCCATGAGAACCAGTGGCAGGCTGGAGAAACCCCAGATCCCGAACATGACCGTGAGATACCGCCGTGGCATCGGGATCGACGCGAACACCAACGATGCCGACGCCGCACCTGCCCCGAAGGCCGCGAGGACCAGAGCGTGGTCGCCTGCGCCACCGTGCACCCGCTCACGCAGCGCGAACGGTACGAGCACCTCGATCGGTCCCATCGTCGCGAGGACCAGAATGCACGCGAAGAACAGGGTGGCCCACAGCCACGGGGTCCGCCACATGTAGACGAAACCCTCGGCGAGATCCGAGATCACCGATTGCACCGGATGTTTCGACACAGCGGTCAGGTCGCGTCGGATCGTCACCGGTCGCATGGCGACGTAGCACAGCGCCGACGACGCTCGGCAGCAGCGCCGAATACGCCGGGTAGTACATGCCTGTCGTGATCCCGCCGAGAAGGGCGGCCGCGATCAGCGTGGGATGGTTGAGATGTCCGGTCATCGCGGCAACACCGACGACCGCGAACGCCACGAGTTTGGCGACACCGACGGCCCGGACCGGGTCCTCAAAGTCCCGTTCACCACCGTCGGTGTCGCCGCCAACCAGATCGAAGCCGCGGCCGCGGCGGACAGCTCGTCGACAGTGGTGCCGATCGCGCCGTGCCAGCTGGTCGACCACCCTGGCGTGCCCGTCGATCTGCCGTTGCTGTCGATGGCGCGGGTGCACATCCCGACCGTCGTCGACGTCGACCGACTCCCGGAGTGGGCCGGCGAGGTCGACGACCGCCAACTCGGCCTGCACGAGGGTCGCTGGGTGGCCTACGACCTCGGCGACACCACCACGGCGCGAGGCGGGAGAATATGACTTTCGCTGTCGGACAACGCGTACGCACCATCGACCTGCTGTCGTCGTTTCGTGACGCCGAGGGCCGCCGGTGCGCGTTGGCCGGGAAAGTGACCGCACTCGACGACGACGGTGATGTGCAGGTGACGGTCAGCGCCCCCAGGGGCTGGGCGGGCAAGACGATGACGTTCTCCCCGGACCTGATTGAGCACGTTGACTGCTTTACGGGGGGAAGTCGAGGTCTGATTCCGGCGCCAGGAAAGGCTCATGCCATGGCCGGGGGTCGGGTGGTGGACCGGTGACGAACAAAAACACCACAGTGCGTTTTCGCTTTTTTCGATTTACACTGGGGTTATGACCACGTTGCTGGATCAGACTGTTCTCCCTGACACCGATGGTGGCGACGCGCAGCAGCTTGACGCGCTGCTCGCTGTGCTCGCCGCGGATCAGTCGGTGATTGTGCGTGCCGGTGAGCATTCGGCGGAACTGCCCGAGGAGCTGCGGCAGATTCTGCGCACGGTGCTGTCCAACCTCACTCAGGGCACCGCGGTGACTGTGGAGCCGCATCGCACGATGCTGACGACGCAGGAGGCTGCCGACATCCTCGGTATCACCCGGCCGACCCTGGTGCGGTTGCTGACTGACAACGAGATCCCGTTCACCACCCCCGGCCGGCATCGCCGGGTGCAGCTCACTGACGTCCTGGCCTACCAACAGCGCATGCGCACGCAGCGGGCTGAGGCCCTCACCGAGCTTGCCGCCCCGGACCCCGACCCGACGGAGGCCGGCGGCTTCATCACCACGCGCTGACGCTTGTGGCCCCAACTTTCCGCGTCGTGCTCGACGCTTGCGTGATGCTGCCGCAGAACCTCAACAACCTGCTCCTCACCCTTGCCGAGCACGACCTGTTCACACCAGTGTGGACGCCTCACCTTCTCGACGAAGTCCATCGCAACCTCACAGGCAAGCTCGATGTGACTGCCGGGCAGGCTGATCACCGCATCACCCAGATGCGCCGGGCGTTCCCGCACGCCGGCGACCACAGCGCGGGTTACCTCAACCTCGTCGATGCGATGACCAACCACCCCAAGGACCGACACGTTCTGGCCGCCGCTGTCGCCTCCGGTGCCGCGCTGATCGTCACTGCCAACCTCGCAGACTTTCCCCCGCAGGCGTGCGACCCGCACGGCATCACCGCCGTACACCCGGACGATTTCCTGCTCGACCAGCTCGACCTCGACCCTCAACGAGTGATGAGTGCGATCACCACCCTCGTTGACCGCAATCAGCACCCACCCCACACCCCGGGACAACTCGCCGAAGCGCTACGGCCGGTCACCCCCATGTTCGCCGACGCCGTTCTGCGGATCATCTCGCCCGTGCCGGCGTTGGAGATCGTCGACGACGCAGAGGTCGATAAGCAGTTCCCCGACGGCATCGAGGAAACCCTGCGCAACCCGGCCGCGACCGCGCGAGCATGGTGGTTCGCACTACTCGAACGGGACAAATACCCCTACGCGGTAGGGAATCTCAGCGTTTCACCCGAGGCGTGGGACTTTGAGGCTGCCGCCCAGGCCCTCGAGGGTTACTCACTGGCCACCGGAGTCCACGAGGACACCGACCGCACCGACGTTGTCTACCTCAAGTTCGTTCCCGTCACCGGCCACAGCATGCGGGTATTCGGTGAGACCGCATTCACCGACTACCGGGTGCTGACCCTGCACCAAGACGCCGACGGATACTGGCACGTCTACGGCCTGTCGACGTCCTGGCCTCCCACGGCACAGCACCACCGCCCGGACTCTGATGAGCGCCTGTGATCGTGCCGTGCGCACAGCGCACAGTTCTAGGTGGTCGAATGGTGGAGAGGTTCGGCGTCACCGCGCGGAAGTGTCAGTAGGTGATCGTGTCGTCGGTCATGTAGATCAGGCGCTGGTCGGTTGTGGTGTATTGGGATGTGTCGGTGTCATTTTGGTGGTAGCAGCGGTTGCAGGGTGCGGATGGTGGCGTGGGTTCGTTCGCGGACGCGGTGTCTGTGGTTGTCGACGGTCGCGTAATTCCTCAGGGGTGTCCGTCACGGATTTCCCCATGTTTGGGTGTGCTGGGTTGAGCGTAGCTGCGAGGACTGGTCAGCTGTTTTTCGGTGTCCGTCCGGGGCGTTTGCGTGGTCGGTAGGAGGGACCGTCCATGAGGATCTGGTGGCTGGTGTTGATGAGTCGGTCGAGCAGTGATTCGGCGACGACCGGGTTGGGGAACAGTGGGTACCAGTCTTTGGGCGCGCGGTTGCTGGTGAGGATGACTGGTTTGCCGGCGATGGCGCGGTCGGAGACGAGGTCGTAGAGGTCGTCGGAGCCGGTGGTGGTGTGCTCGCGCATGGCGAAGTCGTCGATGATCAGGACGGTGGGCCGGGTGTATTCGCGCATGCGTTGCCCGATGGTGCGATCGGCGTGGCCGCCGGCGAGGTCGGCGAGCATGCGGGCGCATTTGACGAATCGGATGTCGTGTCCGCGTAACGCGACTTGGTGGCCGAGTGCTTGTGCCACATGGGTTTTGCCTACTCCGACGGGCCCGTAGAGGATGACTGATTCACCGGCTCGAGCCAGCGCAGCGCGAGGAGGTCACGCAGCATCGCGGCGGGCAGTTTCGGGTTGGCGGTGAAGTCGAAGTCATCGAAGGTGGCTGATTGTTCGAAGCGGGCGCGGCGTACGCGCCGCGCGAGGGCGGCGGTCTCGCGGCGGGCGATCTCGTCTTCGCATAGCACCTGCAGGAATTCAAGGTGACCCAGTTCGCCGGCGTGGGTTTGGGCCAGACGGGCGTCGAGGGTGTCGAGCATGCCGGTCAACTTCAACGTTTTCAGCGCGGCTCGCAGGCTGGGGTCATGAATGCTCATCAGAATGGGTCCTTTCTGAAAAATGTTGTTAGTGAATGTGTTTGGAGTGGTCTTACTGGTTGGCTGCGGTGTCGAGGTCGCCGGTGAAGGCGTGCGGGCCACGTAGAAACGCCGGTGGCATCGGTGCCGGTGGTGTGGTGGTGTCGTCGTCTTCGGTACCGGCGATCAGGATGCCCTTGATGGTGCGTGGCCCGACATCGCCGACGGCGATTGCCCGGGCGCAGGCGGCGTTGATGCGGTCATCGGGATACTTCGTGCGTAAACCGACGATGGATTGGATTGCGCGCAGCCGGTGGATCGCGTTGACCTCGCAGAGTTCGGCGACCACCGCGACCGCGTGCTCACCGATTTCCTCGGCCTGCCCGCGGCACCACGCCACCGGGCGGGAGGCGAAGGCCACCTTGTAGGGCGGGTAGTGCTCGAGATTGGTCGCCCGCCCACCCAGGCGCAGCACATGGGTCGCCACGACCTCGTCGCCGGAGAACACCTGGACCATATCCCCGCATGTGCGGACCCGCACGTGTGAGCCGATCAGCCGCCACGGCACCGAGTACAACGCTGGACCCGCCTTGACATGACAGTCTGGGGCGACCTTGCCCACATGGTAGGTGACGAGTTCGAATCGTCGGGGCGGCAATGGATTCAACACATGCTGTTCGATCTGTGCGAACAACTCGGCCGGCGGCACCCCATCGATCCCGCGGTGGGCGTGGCAGCCGTAGACGTCGGTGCACCAGCCGATCGCAGCGTCTTGCATCTGCGGCAGGCTGCTGAACTCGCGGCCCTTGAAGAACGAATCCCGAATGTAGGGCATCGGGCGTTCGATGCGCGGTTTGTCTTTCGGAGTGGCTGCGCGCGCCGGATCGATCAGCACCCCGTAAAACGAGGCGAGTTCCGCGTAAGCGCGGTTGATCTGCGGATCGTAGAGGTCAGGTTTGCTCACCCCGGTCTTGAGGTTGTCACACACGATCCGCTGCGGCGTACCACCGAAGAACTCAAACGCGGCCACATGTGAAGAGCACCAGGATGTTTGGTCCATCTTGAGGACCGGCTGCACGAACAACCATCGCGAGCACGACAAAATGATCGCGAATGCCCACACCGACACCCGCTTACCGGTCTCGGGGTCGGTCCACATCCCCAGCTTGCCGTAATCAACCTGGGCTTCCTCACCCGCCGGCACCGGTGGCCGCGGTGGAGTTGCCCGCTTCTCATTGATCCTGTCAGCGAAATGTGCTGTCACATAACGGCGTACCGACGATTCCGACACATCAACCTGGCGGTCGTCGCGCAACCGCTGCGCGATCGTGGCCACCGTCACCGTCGCATCGAGCTGCCCGCTGATCCACTCATGATGCTCGGCGATCGGCGGCCACGTCACCGCCCGCAGCGACGGATCAACAACCTCGGGAAACCAGCCGCCGATCAACTCCCGCCACACCGACTCATCGAACCCGCCCCCGGCGCCCGGGCTCAGACCCGCGGCCAGCGCCGGCGCGAGATACTTGCGGATGGTCTTGCGATCCATACCCAACGCCTGGGAAATCTGTACCTGCGAGCGCCCGGCATACCAATGCCGAAACAACTCCAACAACTGCGTCATAGTCCACGTCCTCCGTGCCACCTCAGGCCCCTTCCACAGCCCCAGGCAGGGCCATGAACGGAGCGAACCTGTAGCAGCACCCCAACCCCGCCCGACACGCCCCAAGGTGGGGAATTACGTGACCGACGGGTGAGGAATTACGTGACGGACAACCCCATCAACCTGGGGAATTACATGACCGCTGACAGTGGTTCATTAGCATGCGGATGTCGCTGCGCGGGACGGGGCACGGAGCTGCCCAGTGCGCCCATTTCTCGGGTTCGTGAGTGGCCCACAGGTTGATGTCGAAGTACATGGTGCGCACCGCGCTGAGGATGCCTGCTTGGTCGGTGCGTGGGCTGCCGTCATCGCAGACGGTGATGTGTTCGCGCCACCGGGCATAGAGCTCTTGGGAGATACGGAGGTCGGTTTGTTCGGTGTTGAGCTGCTCGATCGCCAGCCAGAACAGCTTCGTGATGAGGTGTGCCTGTCGTGTCAGTGAGGCGTAGTCAACCTCGGCGCCGCGGCGGTTGAGGTACTCGATGAGGAGCTGGCGTACCGGCTTGTTGCGCACCGGATACTGGTCGACCATCTGCGTGGTTGTCAGCTGCGGTGCCCGGAGGGCGCCCCGCAGCGTGGGCGGTGCTGAGGCTCGGAAGTGCCCGCATCCGTGCAGGACCTGCCAGGCCAAATGTCCGACGTACTTGCCGAGGTGTTCACCGTTGCGATCGGTCAGCGCGCGTGTGCGGACTGCGTAGTCCATGAATGCCTCGGGTGTGAGATCGGCGAACGGAATGCCTTGATAGGTCAGCGCGGTGCACACGTCGAAGACGGCCCACCGTTTGAACTTGTCGCTGGCATCGGTCTCGTCGACGGCGGTGATGAAGCGCTCCAGCTCGGGATCGCTCTCGGCCTGGGCGAACTCGCGGGAGTAGCACAGCAGTTTGTTGGCCCGCAAGGCTTGCAATGTCGGACGGATCACGCGCAGCGCGAACAGCGCTTCGAGACCCTGCGCGAACTCGGCGCGGGCAGTCGTTGTGCCTGTGGGGGAGGCATCGCCGGCGGGCAACAGTTCAGTGTTGAGGTTGCATGCGTTCCAGCGTTGTTGCCACGTCTCGCCGGGATAGCCGCGCAGGTAGTCGCCGATCTTGTCCAGGCCGCGGTTGCGGCTGCGCCGCCGTTTGACAGGTTCAGGCCACACGCTGGTAGCGAGGGCAACGATCGTCGATATGGGGGCCGCTGACAGGTCGCCGTAGCGGGTGCACTGCCCGCGGCGCG
Source organism: Gordonia desulfuricans NBRC 100010 (assembly GCF_001485495.1). Lineage (GTDB taxonomy): Bacteria > Actinomycetota > Actinomycetes > Mycobacteriales > Mycobacteriaceae > Gordonia > Gordonia desulfuricans. The sequence continues at coordinate 27,247 of NZ_BCNF01000120.1, forward strand.
GCGGGTTGA